>DAISWF010000173.1:7094-12913 GCA_036826495.1 Burkholderiaceae bacterium | reverse complement strand
CGACATCATCGGCGTCATCGACGGCATCGCGTTCCAGACCAACATCCTGGCGCTGAACGCGGCCGTCGAGGCGGCGCGTGCCGGCGAGCAGGGCCGCGGCTTCGCCGTGGTCGCCTCCGAGGTGCGGCTGCTCGCGCAGCGCTCGGCCAACTCGGCCAAGGAGATCAAGTCGCTGATTGGCGACAGCGTCGAGAAGGTCGACAGCGGCACCCGCCTGGTCGACGAGGCCGGCAGCACGATGTCCGACATCGTGACCCAGGTGACGCGCGTGACCGACCTGATCGCCGAGATCACGCATGCCACGCAGGAACAGTCCAACGGCATCGGCCAGGTCACCGCGTCGGTGTACCAGATCGATCAGTCGACTCAGCAGAATGCCGCGCTGGTCGAGCAGAGCGCGGCGGCGGCGGAGAGTCTCAAGCAGCAGGCCGCGCATCTGACCGAGCTGGTCAACGCGTTCAGGCTGGAAACCGCCGCCGCGTAGAGCCGCGTCCTGCGCGCCGGCGATCAGCCGCCGCCGGCCGGCGCGCGTTCGGTCAGCCGCCGGATCGCCTCGCGCAGCGCATCGAGATAGTCGGGGAACTGCTGCAGGTCGTTGTGGCCGGCCCCGGCGATCAGCCGCAGCGCGGCATCGGGCAGGCCCCGCGCGAGCGCCTCGCTGTGCGCGGCCGGGATCAGCTCGTCGCGGGCGCCGTGCAGCAGCAGCACCCGCGGGCGTCCGCCCGCGGCCAGCTCCGGCAGCAGACGCTCGGTGTCGAGCGGATAGCGCAGAAGCTGCGGCGGAATCCACGGATAGAACTGCCGGGCGAGCGCGCGCAGGCTGCGATAAGGCGACACCATCACCAGCAGGTCGGGGCGCTCGTCGGGCGGCAGCCCGGCCGCCAGCTCGGCGGCCAGCCCGCTGCCCAGCGAGCGGCCGACGAACACCACCGGCCGCCCCGCGTAGCGCTCGGCGATCGATGACCAGGCGGCGCGCACGTCGGCCATCAGCTCGGCCTGACTGGAGATCCGGCCGCCGCTCTTGCCGTAGCCGCGATAGTCGATCATGAACAGATCGACCTGCAGCGCGCGATAGAAGTCGGGGTTGACGAACCAGCCCTGCAGATTGCCGCCGTTGCCGTGCAGATAGAGCACCACCGCGCGCGGCGCGGGCACCTGCAGATGCAGCGCGTTCAGCCGCGCACCCGGCACCTCGACGAACACTTCGTGCACGTCGGGCGGCATCACGAAGCGGTGATCGGGCCGCAGCGGTTCGGGAAAGAAGATCAGCCGCTCCTGCCCCCACCAGATCGCGGCCATCAGCAGCAGCACCGCCACCAGCAGCGCCCCGGCGATCAGGCCCATCGTGCGTCCCGGCACCGTCGAGCCGGTCATCGGGCCGGGCCGGCCGTCGGTCGGTGCGCCCGTCCGCACGACATTCCGCGCGATAGGCCGCACGACATTCCGAGCATTCGTTCCTGCATACGTCTCCCGATCTGGATACGACCGGCCCCGTTCGGACTCGGCGGGCCGCCGCCGCGGCCCGGCATCCATTCGGCGAAACCCTGCCGATGCCACAACGGGGGCGGTTTTCGGCGATAGTACGGCACGCTGTACATGTCTGATCATCGATGTCCGTGCCTCCTACCCCGGATCCGGGCTCGCCCGCCGCATCGCGCTGGCGCGCCCCGATCGACTGGCCGTTGCCGGCGCAGTACGCGCTCGCACTGACCTGCGGCCTGCTGGCGCTGGGCGGCCGCATCGCGCTGACGCCGCTGCTGGGCGAGCGGGTGCCGTTCATCCTGCTGTTCGCGGCGCTGATGGTGCTGATCGTGCTGGTGCGGCCCGGGCCGTTCCTGGTCGCGGCGCTGGTCGGCGGCCTGAGCACCTGGTTCGTCATCGTGCCGTCGCGTCCCGGCTTCGGTTTCCGCCATCCGCTCGACCCGGTGCAGATCTGGCTGTTCGTTCTCGCCGTCTCGGTCGCGTTCACCGCCGCCTGGCTGTCGTCGCGCTCGCAGCGCCGTCTGCGACGCTCGCTGCGGCTGGCCGAACAGCAGCGCGAGGCGTTGCGGGTCACGCTGGCCAGCATCGCCGATGCGGTGATCACCACCGACGCCGCCGGCCAGGTGACGTTCATGAATCCGGCGGCCCAGCGGCTGACCGGCTGGCGCAACGACGAAGCGGTCGGCCGGCCGCTGGCTCGGATCTTCGAGCTGATCGCCGAAGGCAGTCGTCAGCCGCTGGCGATGCCGATCGAGCCGGTGATGCGCGGTGCGCCAGCCAATCCCCTGCCGCCTGCGCTGCTGGTCGGTCGCGAGGGCGGCGAGCGGCCGATCGAGGAGAGCACCGCGCCGATCCGCGATGCCGACGGCGACATCGCCGGCATCGTGCTGGTGTTCCGCGACATCACCGAACGGCGACTCGCCGAACGCGCATCACGCGAGGCGGACATGCGCAAGGACGAGTTCATCGCGACGCTGGCGCACGAGTTGAGCAATCCGCTGGCGCCGATCGCCAGCGCGCTGACGGCGCTCGAGCATGCGCCGGAGGATCGCTCGCTGCAGCGCCGGTCACGCGAGATCATCGGCCGCCAGTTGCGGCACCTGGTGCGGCTGGTCGACGACCTGCTCGACATGAGCCGCATCACGCAGGACCGGCTCGAGCTGCGGATGACCGAGGTGTCGCTCGGCGACGTGCTGAAGCAGGCGATCGAGACCTGCCGCCCGGCGATGCAGGCCGGCGGCCACCGGCTTGAGCTGGACCTGCCGGCGGGGGCCGTGCTGCTGCATGGCGATCCGGTGCGCCTGTCGCAGGTATTCGGCAACCTGCTGGGCAATGCGTTCAAGTACAGCGAGCATGGCGGCCACGTGACGATCGCCGCACATCTGCACGATACCGACGTCGACGTCGTCGTGTCCGATGAAGGCGTCGGATTCCCGCCGCAGATGAGCGACCAGATCTTCGGCATGTTCACGCGGGTCGATCACATGGCGCGCGGCGGGCTCGGCATCGGGCTCACGTTGGTCAGGCGGCTGGTGGAGCTGCACGGCGGATCGGTGCGGGCGTCCAGCGACGGCCTCGGCCGCGGCAGCCGCTTCACCGTGACCTTGCCGGTGCTGCGGCGGCAGCCGGCGCCTGGACCGACGGCGGCCGCCGCCGGCGCGGCGCAACCGGCGCTGCAACCGGCACCCGAGCGGGGGCCGGCGCGTCGCGTGCTGGTCGTCGACGACAACCGGGATGCCTGCGATACGATGGCGATGCTGCTGGAATTGCTGGGGCACGAGGTGCACAAGGCCTATGACGGCGTGCAGGCGCTGGCCGATGCGGAACGGTTCCGCCCGGACCTGGTGCTGCTCGACATCGGCCTGCCGCGGCTCGACGGCCATGAGGTGGCGCGCCGCCTGCGCGCAGCGCCGTGGGGCGCCGACATCACGCTGGTGGCATTGACCGGCTGGGGCCAGCAGGAGGACCGTCAGCGGTCCGCCGAGGCCGGCTTCGACGATCATCTGACCAAGCCGGTCGACGAGCAGGCGCTGGCCGTCATTCTCGCGCTGCCGGCGCGACGTAGTCGACCTACCCTCGAATCCTGAGAACCCGAGCGCCTCCCGAATCCGCGAAAGGACCCAAGCGATGCTCAATTGGAACGACGTGCTGCGTCTGGCGCGTGACGGCAACTCCGCTCCACCGCGCCGCGTGGAGAAGACCGATGCGCAGTGGCGCGCCCAGCTCTCGCGCGACGCCTACCAGGTCACCCGTCACGCGGGCACCGAGCGCGCGTTCAGCAGCGAGATGTGCAGCCGGTTCGAACCCGGCCGCTATGCGTGCGTGTGCTGCGACACGCTGCTGTTCGATGCCGCGCAGAAGTACGAGTCGCACAGCGGCTGGCCGTCGTTCACGCAGCCGGTGGACCCGGCGGTGATCGCCTATCACGCCGACCACAGCCATGGCATGACCCGGGTCGAGACCGTCTGCAGCGTCTGCGATGCGCACCTCGGCCATGTGTTCCCCGACGGCCCGCCGCCGAGCGGGCTGCGCTACTGCATGAATGCGGTGGCGCTGCGCAAGGTCGAGGCGGCCTGAGACGTCGCGGCCTCAGGCGGCCAGGCAGGCCGCGGCCTCAGGCGGTTTAACAGTACCGCGGCCTCAGACGGCTCAACAGGACCGCGGCCTCAGGCGGCCGCGGGGGCCGGCCTCATCCGCGCCTCGCGGATCGGCAGGTTGACGATCGCCGCGAACGCTGCGAGCACCATGTCGGCGTACCACATCCAGGTGTAGTCGCCGAAGCGGGTGATCGCCAGGCCGCCGAGCCAGGCGCCGAGGAAGCCGCCGATCTGGTGCGACAGCAGCGTGAGGCCGAACAAGGTCGACAGGTACTTGATGCCGAACAGCTTGCCGACCAGCGTCGCGGTGGGCGGCACCGTGGCCAGCCAGGTCAGGCCCAGGCCGGCTGCGAACAGGTAGTACATCGCCTCCGTCTTCGGCATCACCAGATACGCCGCGATCAGCACCGCGCGCGAGCCGTACATCGCGGCCAGCACCATCTTGCTGCGATGGCGCGAGACCCAGGAGCCGGCCAGCAGGCTGCCGACGATGTTGGCCAGCCCGATGATCGCCAGCGACCATCCCGCCACCGAAGGCGGCAGCCCGCACAGCTCCACGTCGCCCGGCAGGTGAGTGACCAGGAACGCGATGTGGAAGCCGCAGGTGAAGAAGCCGGCATGCAGCAGCAGATAGCTGGGGTTGCGCATCGCATCGGCCACCGCGTGGCGCAGCCCCTGGGCGCGGTTCGTCGATGCCCCCGCCGCGGAGGCCGGCGAAGTCGCTGAAGTCGACGAAGCTGCTGAAGTTGCCGAAGCCGCCGGGCTGGCCGCCTGCGCGCCACCCGCCGCCTGCCCGCTCCCGGAGGAGCCGGCGCCGCCCGACGATCCGCCGCCGCCCGCGGCACCGCCTGCCGGAGCTGCCCCGCGAGCCTGCCGCGTCAGCACCCCGATCAGCGGCAGCGCGGCCAACGTCAGCCCGGCCAGCACCCACAGCGCGCCCATCCAGCCGAACACCTGGATCAGCTTCTGCGTCAGCGGCGCGAACACGAACTGGCCGAACGAGCCGCCGGCATTGATGACGCCGGATGCCTGCCCGCGCGCCTGCGCCGGCAGCCGCTGCGACGCGGCGCCGATCAGCACCGAGAAGCCCGCCGCTCCGGAACCGATCGACATCAGCAGACCCAGCGACACCATCAGACCGAACGCGGATGTCATGAACGGCGTCAGCGCGGTGCCCAGCGCCATCAGCAGCACCGCGGCCACCAGCACGTGACGCGGGCCGTAGCGGTCGGCGATCGCTCCGGCCACCGGCTGCACCGCCCCCCAGACGAACTGGCCGATCGCCAGCGCGAAGCTGATCGTCGCGATGCCCAGGCCGGTGGTGCTGTTCAGCGGGCTGACGAACAGACCCGTGGTCTGGCGCGCGCCCATCGTCACCATCAGCAGCGCGGCCGCCGCCAATGTCGTCACCCACACACCGGGGCCTTTCAGAGCCTGGAACATCGATTCATCCTGGTCGGGACTCGCCTGCCGGCAGAGTCGTCGGCGGATTGTCCACCAGATGCCGCCGCGCGGCCTCCAGCAGTTCGTCGGACAGCGGCTGCCCGTTGGTGGCGCGGGCCAGCACCATCGCGCCGACCAGCGTGCACATCTGCACCAGCGCGTCGTGCCGCGCCTGCTGCGGATCGGCAGCCGGCTGCGCCTGCTCGAGGATCTCCAGCAGGCTGGCGAGTCCCGTCAGGTATGCGCCCCACACCGGCTTGTCGGCACGCTCGCGGGCGACGTCGGTGGCCAGTTCCG
>DAISWF010000173.1:0-7084 GCA_036826495.1 Burkholderiaceae bacterium | reverse complement strand
GGCAGCCGCGCGCCGGCACGTTGCGATTGTCGGGATGCAGATAGGCGTTGAGCAGCGCCGCCCGGCCCGCCGCATCGGCCAGGCGCTTGCGCCAGCGCGCGGCGGCCTCCTCGAACGCGCGCGCCATCGCGATCGCGGCCAGCGCATCCTTCGAATCGAAGTGCCCGTAGAACCCGCCATGGGTCAGCCCGACCTCGGACATCAGGTCGGCGACGCTGACCGATAGCCCCCGTTCGCGGAACAGCCGTGCCGACGCTTCCTCGATCTGCTGACGATGGCGTTGCGCTTCGGCGCGCGAGACACGGGGCATGGGGTGAACCTGAAAGCCGGAAATAAATGTTAGGCATCATTCATAAATATGTCAATCATCATCTATTCAAATCGCGCGATGGCACGAGGCGTGCATGTCGGTCGCCATCGCGCGGCGGCAGACCGCCGCTGCACGGGATCGGGGCGCCGCCGGGCGGCCGACTGTCGCGGCGTCGCGTCAGCGCTGTCGCCGGACCGGTGAACAGGCCGAAAATGGGCGAATGGGCATGCCGAGAAAGATTCCGCCGGGGGTAGGTCCGAGGTTTCCGCAGGTCGTCGTGCTGTTCGGCGCGACCGGTGACCTGTCGCGGCGCAAGCTGCTGCCCGGCCTGTTCCATCTGAGCAGCGCCGGTTTCATCCCGGGCTGCCGGATCGTCGGCGTGTCGCTGGACGACATCGACCTCGACACCTTCCGCGGCAACGTGCGCACCGCGCTCGACGAATGCTCGACCCGCAAGGTCGGCGCCGCCGACTGGGATGCGTTCGCGAAGGTCCTCGATTACGTGCCGCTGTCGGCCGGGCCGGCGGCTCTGCGCACGGCGGTCGAGGCGGCCGAGCGTGCGCTGGACACCGAGAGCCGCCGGCTGCACTACCTGAGCGTGCCGCCCAACTCGGCGCTGGCGGCGGTGCGGATGCTCGGCGAGGCGGGCCTGGTCGAACGGTCCCGGATAGTGATGGAGAAGCCGTTCGGCATCGACTTGGCCAGCGCGAAATCGCTGAACGCCCAGCTTCACCAGGTGTTCGCCGAAGACCAGATCTTCCGGATCGACCACTTCCTCGGCAAGGAACCGGCGCAGAACATCCTCGCGTTCCGCTTCGCCAACGGGCTGTTCGAGCCGATCTGGAACCGCAACTTTATCGACCACCTGCAGATCGACGTGCCCGAGATGATGTCGGTCGGACGGCGCGCGGCATTCTACGAGCACACCGGTGCGTTCCGCGACATGGTGGTCACGCACCTCTTCCAGATCCTGGCGTTCACCGCGATGGAGCCGCCGTCCGCGCTCGAACCCTCGTCGATCGGTGCGGAGAAGTTCAAGGTGTTCCGCAGCATGCTGCCGATCATGCCCGCCGACGTGGTGCGCGGCCAGTACAACGGCTATCGCGACGAGGAGGGGGTCGACCCCGAATCGGAGACCGAGACCTTCATCGCGCTCAAGTGCTTCATCGACAACTGGCGCTGGGCCGGCGTGCCGTTCTTCCTGCGCACCGGCAAGCGGCTGGCCGAAGGGCAGCGGATCATCTCGATCGCGTTCCGCGAACCGCCCAAGAGCATGTTCCCGCCCGGCTCCGGCGTCGGCGCGCAGGGGCCCGACCATCTGACCTTCGATCTCGCCGACTCCTCGAAGATGTCGCTTTCGTTCTACGGCAAGCGCCCGGGGCCCGGCATGCGGCTGGACAAGCTGAGCCTGCAGTTCGCGATGCGCGATACCGGCCTGATCGGCGACGTGCTCGAAGCCTACGAACGGCTGATCCTGGATGCGATGCGCGGCGACCACACGCTGTTCACCACCGCCGAAGGCATTGAGCGGCTGTGGGAGGTGTCGATTCCGCTGCTGGAGTCTCCGCCGCCGGTGCGCCTGTATCCGGCCGGCTCATGGGGGCCGAAGTCGATCCACCAGCTCATCGCCCCGCACGCCTGGCGGCTGCCGTTCGAACGCGCCTGGCGCGACCCGGATCGGGCCGCGGGCTGACTCACCCGTTCAGCCTGCCTTCCTCGCGGAACGGATAAGGCCCCTCGAACCGCCCGGCGAATGCCAGGTGGGTGACCATGCCGTGCGCCGGATTCCACACGTGCAGCCGGAACGCCGGCGGTTCCATCGTGAAGCTGGCCGGCGCGTCGGGCGACAGATCCAGGGTCACCTGGTGCGCGGGTGCCGGAGTCGTGGACACCAGCGTGCCGCCGAAGCGGGTGTCGATCGCGCGGTGCAGATGCCCGCAGATGATCCGTTCGATGTTCGGATGGCGGCGCACGATCGCCTCCAGCTCCTCGATGCCGGCCAGCAGCCCGACCTTGTCCATGTGGCCGACGCCGGTCACGAAGGGCGGATGATGCATCGCGATCACCACCGGCTGCCCGCGCCAGCGCTCCAGCTCGCTGTCCAGCCAGTCGAGCCGGCGTTCGCACAGCTCGCCGTGGCCGGCGCGCGGCACGACGGTGTCCAGCGCGATCATCCGCAATTCTCCGACCGGAACTGAATACTGCACGAAATCAGCCGCTTCCTCGGCGTGCAGATAGGCATGATCCGGAAAGCCGGTGCGCAGCGCGGCCCGGTCGTCGTGATTGCCGGGCAGCAGGTACAGCGGCATCTGCAGCGGCTCCAGCAGCGACTTCAGGTGCCGGTATTCGGCCACGCGGCCGAAATCGACCAGGTCGCCGGTGATGACCACCGCGTCGGGACGCTGACGCAGCGTCAGGATCGATTCGATCGTGACCTTCAGGTACTTCGCCGTCTCGACGCGGCCATAAGCCAGCCGCCCGGGCTCGCGGATATGGAGATCGCTGATCTGCAGCAGGGTCGTGGTCATGGGGGCTCGCGCGGTTCGGCGATCAGCGTCGCACCATCGGGGCGCCGATGCAACCAGCGCCTTGCGAAGCCATGCCCGTGCCCGCCCGGCTCGTCAGGGCAGCGCGATCACCCGTTCGTCCAGCAGCCGCGCAGCGCCGAAACGCACCAGCAGCACCACCGCGATCGGGGAGCTGATCGGCCCGGTGAGCTCCCGCAGCGTGCGGGCATCGCGCACCGCGACCACGTCGGGCTCGGCCAGCGGCTCCTCGGCGATGTAGGCGCGCACCGCCTTCTCCAGCGCCGCCGGGTCGCGCTCGCCGGCCATGACCCGCTCCTCGGCGAACTTCAGCGACTGGTTCAGCCGCACCGCGGCGCGCCGCTGCTCGGGCGTCAGATAGACGTTGCGCGAGCTCATCGCCAGGCCGTCCGGCTCGCGCACCGTCGGCACGCAGGTGATCTTCGTCGCGAACGACAGATCGGCGACCATCTGCTCGATGATCAGCACCTGCTGATAGTCCTTCTCGCCGAAGTAGGCGTTGTCGGGCTGCACGATGTTGAACAGCTTGGTGACCACCGTGGCCACGCCCCGGAAGTGGCCCGGCCGCACGCCGCCTTCCAGCAGCCCGCCCAGCCCCGGCACGTCGACGAAGGTCTGGGTCGGCTTCGGGTACATCACGTCGACGGTGGGCGCGAACAGCAGGTCGACGCCAACGGCGGCCAGCATCCCGCTGTCGCGCTCGAGGTCGCGCGGGTATTTGGACAGGTCCTCGTTCGCGCCGAACTGGATCGGGTTCACGAAGATGCTGGCGACCACGTAGTCGTTCTCCTGCCGGGCGCGGCGCATCAGCGCCATGTGGCCGTCGTGCAGATAGCCCATCGTCGGCACCAGGCCGATCCGCTTGCCGGCGCGGCGCAGCGGCGCCAGCGTCGCGCGCACCTCTTCGATCCGTACGTTGGTCAGCATGACGATGCCCCCTTGTCCTTCCCGGGCCGCCGGCGATGCGCGGTTGGCCGTGGATCCGAATAGCCGTGGATCGCGCGATCGCGACGGCAGCTCATCCTAGTAACCGTGGATCTGCTGGTCCGGAAACGTCCGGTCCTTGACCGCGCCGACATAGGTTTCGATCGCGCGCAGCACGTCGCCGCTGCCGTCCATGAAGTTGCGGACGAACCGCGGCAGCCTGCCCTGGGTGACGCCGAGCATGTCGTGCAGCACCAGCACCTGGCCGGAGGTCGCGTTGCCGGCGCCGATGCCGATCGTCATCACGTCGGGGATCTTCTCGATGACCCGCTCGGTGACGGCGCTGGGCACCAGCTCCAGCACCAGCATCGCCGCGCCGGCCTGCGCCACCTCGATCGCCTGCGCGATCAGCCGGTTCGCGCCGTCCTCGTCGCGGCCCTGTATCCGGTAGCCGCCGAGCGCATGCACGGTCTGCGGCGTCAGCCCGAGATGGGCGCAGACCGGGATGCCGCGCCCGGTCAGCGCGTGGATCTGCTCGGCGGTCCAGCCGCCGCCTTCGAGCTTGACCATCCGCGCGCCGGCGCGCATCAGCGCGACCGAGCTGTCGATCGCCTGCGCGACGCTCTGCTGGTAGCTGCCGAACGGCAGGTCGCCGATCAGCCATGCGCGGCCGATGCCGCGGGCGACGCACGACACGTGATAGCACATCTGCTCGAGCGTCACCGGCACCGTGCTGTCATGACCCTGCACGACCATGCCGACCGAATCGCCGACCAGGATGCAGTCGACGCCGGCGCGATCGGCGACCCGGGCGAACGAGCTGTCGTAGGCGGTCAGCATCGCGATCGGCTCCCGGCGGCGATGCAATTCGCGCAGGGTCACGAGCGTATGCGGCTTGCGGGCGGCGTCGGGCGCCTGGGATCCGTAGACGGTCATCGCGGTCGAACGAGGAAGGAGGGAGATTCGTCGGCGGCCGATTATGACAGCCCGCCCGCATCGTTCACCGGCGGACGTGACGAAAACCGGGGTTTCCCGCGGGCCGGCGGCCGCGGGTTTCAGTGATTACAATGGCCGCCGATCCCGTCAATCGGAGGCCGCGATGACCGAACTGTGGCGCCTGTCGGCCACCGAGCTGGCACGACACATCCGCGACGGCGCGCTCAGCAGCCGCGCAGTCGTCTCCGCGTGTCTCGATCGCGTGCAGGCGGGCAACGGCAAGCTGAACGCGCTGGTGGAGGTGCATCACACGCAGGCGCTGGCCGCGGCCGACGCAGCCGACGAGGCGGTGCGCGCCGGCGGGCCGCTGGGCCCGCTGCACGGCGTGCCGGTGACGATCAAGGTCAACGTCGACCAGGCGGGCTGCGCGACCACCAACGGCCTGGTCGCTTACAAGGACAACATCGCCCGCGAGGACAGCCCGGTGGTCGCCAACCTGCGGCGGGCCGGCGCGGTGATCATCGGCCGTACCAACACGCCGGCGTTCTCGATGCGCTGGTTCACCGACAACGCGCTGCACGGCCGCACGCTCAATCCGTGGTCGAAGGCGCACACCCCGGGCGGCTCCAGCGGCGGCGCATCGGCAGCGGTGGCCGCCGGCATGGGGCCGATCGGTCACGGCAACGACCTGGCCGGGTCGGTGCGGTTTCCGGCCTACTGCACCGGCGTGGCGGGTTTGCGCCCGTCGTTCGGCCGGGTGCCGGCGTTCCTGCCGTCGGCGGCCGACGAGCGGCCGCTGACGATGCAGTTGATGTCGGTCCAGGGGCCGCTGGCCCGCTCGATCGCCGACCTGCGGCTGGCGCTGGCGGCGATGGCGGCGGCCGATCCGCGCGACCCGTGGTGGGTGCCTGCGCCGCTCGAAGGTCCGCCGCTGCCGCGGCCGATGAAGGTCGCGATGTCGGTCGGCTGCCACGGCGAGCCGGCCCATCCGGCGGTCGTGGCGGCGGTGCGCCAGGCCGGGCGCTGGCTGGCCGATGCGGGCTATCGGGTCGAGGAGATCGAGCCGCCGTCGATGGCCGAGGCGGCCGGGCTGTGGGACACGCTGGTCAACGGCGAGGTGCGCCAGTTGATGGCCGATGCGATCGCGAAGCTGGGCGACGACGGCATCCGGCGTGCCTATGCGTTCATGAGCGCGAACACCCCGGTGCTCGATGCACCCGGCCACATGCGCGCGCTGGCCCGCCGCAGCACGCTGATCCGCGCCTGGCAGCTCTTCCTCGAGGAGCATCCGCTGGTGCTGTGTCCGGTGTCGGGCGAGCCGCCATTCCCCTGGGGGCTGGACATCGACAGCGCCCAGAGCGCCGCGCGGGTGTTCCGGGCGCAGGAATCGCAGTTCGCGGTGCCGCTGCTCGGACTGCCCGGCGTATCGGTGCCGACCGGCGTCGCCGACGGTCTGCCGATGGGCGTGCAGCTCATCGGCCGGCGGTTCCGCGAAGACACGCTGCTCGATGCCGCGCAGGTGATCGAAAGCCGGGCCGGGACGATCACGCCGATCGATCCGCGGTTCTGAGGCACGGCTCCGGAGCACGGTTCCGAAGCCCGTTCCCAACCTCTTGCCCGGCGCTCCTCGGTGCTTTCCTGATTGCCTTCCGTGCGTCCGCCTCGTACGCTGCGGTCGGGGCGCGCCGATCAGGCGCAAGTAAAAGCAGGCCGCGCACGGTCGGCAAGAGGAGAGGACGATGATCGATCCCGCCAAGCTCGCGTTGCAGCGTCTGTATCACTACGAGAAGACCCGCGGCGACCAGATCTACATGACGCAGCCGATGGGCGACGGCACGTCGCGCGACTACACCTGGAAGCAGACGATGGACGAGGTGCGCCGGATGGCGGCGCATCTGAAGTCCCAGGGCTGGCCGCCCGGCAGCAAGGTCGCGCTGCTGTCGAAGAACTGCGCGCACTGGCTGATGAGCGACTTCGCGATCTGGATGGCCGGCTACGTGTCGGTGCCGCTGTATCCGACGCTGGCACCCGACACCATCCGCAGCATCCTCGCGCATAGCGAGGCGAAGCTGCTGTTCGTCGGCAAGCTCGACGGCTGGGAAGGGATGAAGCCGGGCGTGCCGGCCGACCTGCCGTGCATCAGCTTCCCGCTGTCGCCGCCCAACGACTATCCGACCTGGGACGACATCATCGCCCGCACCGAGCCGCTGCAGGGCGAGCCGGTGCGGCCGGCCGACGAGCTCTCCACCATCATCTACACCTCCGGCACCACCGGCATGCCCAAGGGCGTCATGCAGACCTTCGGCACGTTCGCCCGCGCGACCGAGATCGCGCTGAGCCGCGACGTGCTGCGGCCCGACGGCCGGAT
>DAISWF010000172.1:0-12998 GCA_036826495.1 Burkholderiaceae bacterium | reverse complement strand
GGTCATGACGTTCCATACCGGCCTGGCGCTGGTCCGGCACGATCGCGGCCATGCGCAGGTGCGGGTCGTCGACACCCGCGTGCGGCTGCGTCCGCTCGACGATGCGACGATCGATGCCTACCTGGCCCGCGAGCAGCCGTACGACTGCGCCGGGTCGGCGAAGGGCGAGGCGCTGGGCATCACGCTGATGGAAGCGGTCGAAGGCGGCGACCCGACCGCGCTGGAAGGGCTGCCGCTGATCGCGCTGACGACGTTGCTGACCGAAGCCGGCCTGCCGCCGCTGAGCCGGGCGCCGACGCCGTGAGCGGTCCGCCCGACGGGCCGGGGCCCGCTGCAGGGCCCGGCCCACGCGAGCCCGGCCCAGCCACCGCTGCCGCGCCCGACCCACGCGAGCCCGGCCCGGCCACCACTGCCGCGCCCGGCACTCTCTACCTGATCCCGACGCCGCTCGGCGAGCACACCTCCCCGGCCGACAGCCTGCCGGCGCCGGCGATCGCGATCGCTGCGCGGCTCGACTGCTTCGTCGCCGAGAACGCCCGCAGCGCCCGCCAGTTCCTGAAGGGCCTGCCGAGCGCGCACCCGCTGCAGTCGATCGAGATCCGCGAGCTGAACGAACACAGCCGCACCGAGGACCTGCCGGCGCTGCTCGCGCCGCTTCGGGCTGGCCGCGACTGCGGCCTGCTGTCGGAGGCCGGCTGCCCGGCGATCGCCGACCCCGGCGCCGCGCTGGTGGCGCTGGCGCACCGTCATGGCGTGCCGGTGATGCCGCTGGTGGGCCCGAGCTCGCTGACGCTGGCGCTGATGGCCAGCGGCCTGAACGGCCAGCGGTTCGCGTTCGCCGGCTATGCGCCGGTCAAGGACGGCGAACGCGACGCGTTCCTGCGCGAGCTCGAGCAGCGCTCGGCGCGGTTCGGCGAAACCCAGATGCTGATCGAGACCCCGTACCGCGCGCAGGCGCTGCTGGACGCGCTGATCCGCGTGCTCAGGCCCGATACCGATCTCGTGATGGCCAGCGAGCTGACTCAGCCGACGCAGGCGATCAGTCGCCGCACCGTCGCGCAATGGCGCGCGTCACCGCAGGCGATCGGCAAGGTGCCAGCGGTATTCGCGCTGCTGGCAGCCGCAATCCAGGCGAGATCGCCTGGGCCGCCCGGACGTCATCCCGGCGCCGCCGGAACCCCATTGGCCGGGCGTCGCGGCGGCCCGGCCTCCAGGCCCCCCGCCCGTCGCCGCCCCTGAAGCCGACCTTCCCTCGACGGATCCGGCGCCTGCGCCGGCGCCTTGCCTCAACGCAGGCTCGGCACGTCGAACCCGGTGCGCAGCGACCGGACCAATGAATCGGCCATGCTGGCGCCGATCTTCTTGGCGAACCGCTCGGCCAGGTTCTGCTTGGTCGAGTAGTCGACCACCTCCTCGGCCTTGACGACGTCGCGCGCGACCGAGTCGACGGTGCCGAGGCCGTCGGCCAGGCCCAGCTCGACGCTCTTCTCGCCGGTCCACACCAGCCCGGAGAACAGCTCCGGCGTTTCCTTCAGCCGCTCGCCGCGCCCCTTGCGCACCACATCGATGAACTGCCGGTGGATGTCGGTCAGCATCTGCTGGGCGAACACCTTCTGCTCGTCCGACATCGGCGAGAAGCTGTCGAGGAACCCCTTGTTGCGGCCGGCGGTCAGCAGCCGCCGCTCCACTCCAAGCTTCTCCATCGTGCCGACGAACCCGAAGCCGTCCATCAGCACGCCGATCGAGCCGACCAGGCTGGCCTTGTCGACGAACACCTGGTCGGCTGCCGCGGCGATGTAATAGCCGCCCGACGCGCACATCTCCTCGACCACCGCATACAGCGGTATGTTGGCGTGCTTGGCCCGCAGCCGGCGCATCTCGTCATGGATCATGCCGGCCTGCACCGGGCTGCCGCCCGGGCTGTTGATGCGCACCACGACGCCGGCGGTGTTGTCGCTCTTGAACGCGGCGCGCAGCGACGTGATCACGTTCTCGGCGCTGACCTCGCCGTTGGCATCGATGACGCCGTTCACGTCGATCACCGCGGTGTGCTTGACCGCGCTCTTGTCGCTCATGTCGGGAATGAAGCGGGCCGCCAGCAGCAGCAGGAACACGGCCGCCACCGCCAGCCCCATCAGCCTGAAGAAGATCGCCCAGCGCCGCGCTCGGCGCTTCTCCTCGACCAGCCCCAGCACCAGCTTCTCGATCATGCCGCGCTCCCAGGCGCCCGGCGTTGGCGCACCCGCCGGGGGCGCAGGGGTTCCGGACACGTTCCTGCCGGGGCTGCCGTAATCTTCCATCGTCATTCCTGTTGCTGAATCTTGAATCTTGGTCTTGCCGGCCTTACCGGGCCTTGCCGGATCTCATCCGACCCGGCTACCGGCCGGATCGCCGGCCGCCCCGCCTGCTCAGGCGCCCGCGGCCGCCAGCCGCGGCCACAGCCAGCCGCGCAGCTCCGCGACCGACCTAACGCAGGCATCGCAGCCATGCTCGAGCAGCTTGTCCTGCCGGTGCGCACCATAAGTCACCGCGACCGACGCGGCGCCGGCCGCCCGCGCCATCATCATGTCGTGGGTGGTATCGCCGATCATCACCGCCCGCCGCGGCTCCACCCCCAGTTCGGCGCAGATGTCGTGCAGCATCCAGGGGTCCGGCTTCGGCGCCCCCTCGTCGGCACAGCGCGTGGTGATGAAATGGCCGCCCCAGTCGGTACGGGCCAGCGCGCTGTTCAGCCCGACCCGCGACTTGCCGGTCGCGATCGCCAGCCACGGCTGGGTGCCGGCCAGATCGCGCAGCAGCTCGGCCACGCCCGGAAACGGCGACAGCCGGCCCTCGCGCTCGAGGTAGTGGATGCGGTAGCGGGCGATGTACTCCTGCAGCCGCGACGGCGGCAGGTCCGGCACCGTCAGCCGCAGCGCATCGGCCAGCCCCAGGCCGATCACGTGGCTGGCCTGATCCTCGGTCGGCACGTTCAGGCCGAGATCGGCGGCCGCCAGGCGGATCGATTCGGCGATCGCCCGGGTCGAATCGACCAGCGTGCCATCCCAGTCGAACACCACCAGGTCGAACCGGTTCATGCCGCCCTCCCGGATTTGCCGAGGGCTGCGCGCGGCGGCCGGGCGGCGATCGCCGGCGTGGCGCCCATCGTGGCTCCCGTTGCGGCCCCCGTTGCGGCCCCCATGAAGGCCGCGAATTCCGGCGGCGTCGGCGCCTCGAACAGCACCGGCCCGCCGGCCACCCCGCCGTGCATCAGCTTTAAGTAAAAAGCATGCAGAAACATACGTTTATTGTACTGTTTCGCAAGTGATTTATTAAGTTCGAAATCCCCGTATTTCTCGTCGCCGACGATCGGAAAACCGGCGTGCGCCAGATGCACCCGGATCTGATGGGTGCGGCCGGTCTCGATCCGGCACTCCACCAGCGTGCAGAGGCCGGCCTGCGGCACGTCGACATGGGCCAGCCCGGTGACCCGGGTCAGCGCCGGTGCGCCGTCGGCCTGCACCGCGACCCGCCGTTCGCCTTCGCCGGTCAGATAGCGCTGCAGCGGGTCGTCCAGGGTCCGCGTGCGCAGCGGCCAGCGGCCGACGACGATCGCCCGGTAGCGCTTGTCCACCTGCCGTTCACGGAAGCGCCGCTGCAGATCGACCAGGGCCGACCGTTTCTTGGCGATCATCAGCACGCCGGAGGTTTCGCGGTCCAGCCGGTGCACCAGCTCCAGGGTACGCGCCTGCGGCCGCGCCGCCCGCAACTGCTCGATGACGCCGCTGGAAACGCCACTGCCGCCGTGCACCGCGACGCCGGCGGGCTTGTCGATGACCAGCAGGTGGTCGTCCTCGTACAGGATCGGAAACTCCACCGGCGGCACCCGCGCCGGCCGCGCCGCCTGCTGGCGCACCGGCGGCACGCGCACCCGGTCGCCGGCCGCCAGCCGGTCGTCGGCGGCGCAGCGGGCGCCGTTGATCCGCACCTGGCCGCTGCGGATCAACCGGTAGACATGGCTCTTGGGCACCCCCTTGAGCAGCCGGGCCAGCAGATTGTCGAGCCGCTGGCCGCTGGCCTCCTCGTCGACGTCGTAGAACGACACCGACGGCTGCAACACCGGCCGGACGGACGGCGGCGCGCGCCGTGCAGGCGGTGCTTCAGCTTTTGTGCCTAAGGCTTTCATCTTGCTATACTTTGAACGCAGCCCGTGCTGGCGCGATGGGGCCGTTCATTCTAAACGGCCCATTCCGCGAAGGCGTCGGGCAGCGAGAACAAATTCGTAACGCGGCCCCGGCAGCATCTGCCCAGGGGCGCGGGATGCACGGATTCCGAGCCAAGACACGGGCCGGCCCTCGAAGGCCGGGCCCAATCAGACAAGTGCGGCCAGTTCCAACGCCCCTGACCTGCCTGACAGACCTCCGGCCCGCCCGCTGCGGCGCAGTCCGGATGCTTCTGCACGCCGGCGGCGCGACGGAGCCTCCGCCCGGGTACGCAACTGCCCCTGGTTGTCCCGGGTAACCGGGGTTCCGCTCGCCTTCTGCGGGCTCTCACGAGCCCTCCCGCCGGTACGCACAGGCCGCGCAGTCTGTGCCCGGAGGTTCCTTTCCCATGAAGCGCATGCTGTTCAACGCAACCCAGGCCGAGGAGTTGCGTGTGGCGATCGTCGACGGCCAGAAGCTGATCGACATCGACATCGAATCGGCCAGTCGCGAATCGCGCAAGAGCAATATCTACAAGGGTGTCGTCACCCGCGTCGAACCCAGCCTCGAAGCGTGCTTCGTCAACTACGGCGAGGAGCGCCACGGCTTCCTGCCGTTCAAGGAGATCTCGAAGGCATTCTTCAAGCCGGGCGTCGAAGCGTCGAAGGCGCGCATCCAGGACGCGGTCGCCGAGGGGATGGAGGTCATCGTCCAGGTCGACAAGGAAGAGCGCGGCAACAAGGGCGCGGCGCTCACGACCTTCATCTCGCTGGCCGGGCGCTACCTGGTCCTGATGCCGAACAACCCGCGCGGCGGTGGCGTCTCGCGCCGCGTCGAAGGCGAGGACCGGCAGGAACTGCGCGAGACGATGGACAAGCTCGACTACCCGTCGGGCATGAGCCTGATCGCGCGCACCGCCGGCATCGGCCGCGCGGCCGAAGAGCTGCAGTGGGACCTCAACTACCTGCTGCAGCTGTGGAAGGCGATCGAATCGGCGGCGGGGTCGGCGCCCGGCCCGTTCCTGATCTACCAGGAATCCAGCCTGGTGATCCGCGCGATCCGCGACTACTTCACGCAGGACGTCGGCGAGATCCTGATCGACACCGACGACATCTACGAGCAGGCGCGCCAGTTCATGGCGCACGTGATGCCCGACACGGTCAACCGGGTCAAGCGCTACCGCGACGACACGCCGCTGTTCTCGCGCTTCCAGATCGAGCACCAGATCGAGACCGCGTACTCGCGGATCGTGCCGCTCCCGTCGGGCGGCGCGGTGGTCATCGACCACACCGAGGCCCTGGTCGCGATCGACGTGAACTCGGCGCGCGCCACCAAGGGCTCGGACATCGAGGAGACGGCGCTTCGCACGAACCTCGAGGCGGCCGACGAGGCCGCGCGCCAGATGCGGCTGCGCGACCTCGGCGGCCTGATCGTCATCGACTTCATCGACATGGAGTCCAGCAAGAACCAGCGCGAGGTCGAGCAGCGGCTGAAGGATGCGCTGCACTACGACCGCGCACGCGTGCAGGCCGGCAAGATCTCCCGCTTCGGCCTGATGGAGCTGTCGCGCCAGCGGCTGCGTCCGGCGCTGAATGAAGGCACCCACATCACCTGCCCGCGCTGCAACGGCACCGGCGTGATCCGCGACGTCGAATCGTCGGCGCTGCATGCGCTGCGCGTGATCCAGGAAGAGGCGATGAAGGACAACACCGCCGCCGTCCATGCGCAGGTGCCGGTGGAGGTCGCGACCTATCTGCTGAACGAGAAGCGTTCGGAGATCGCGCAGATGGAGGCGCGGCTGAAGGTCGAGATCGTGCTGATCCCCAACAAGTACATCGAGACGCCGCACTACAAGATGGAGCGGCTGCGCCACGACGACGAGCGCCTGGCGTCGTACCGCGCCAGTTACTCGATGGCCGACGGTCCGGCCGAGGACAGCACCTACCTGGACCGCAAGCTCGAACCGCAGAAGGCCCGCCAGGAGGCGGTGGTCAAGGGCGTGACGCCGCCCGAGCCGGCGCCGCTGCCGTCGCCGATCGCGCCGCCCGCCGAGGTGGCCGCGGCGCCCACGACGATCGCCCGTGCTGCCGCCAACGAGGCGGTCGCCGGCGGCCGTACCGTCAGCCCGACACCCGACGGCGACCAGGGCCTGTTCGGCCGGATCTTCGGCTGGTTCCGGCGCAAGGCCGCCAACGAATCGGAGCTGTCGCCCTCGACGGCCCCGGTCGCGGCGGCCCCGGCCGCACCGGCTGCCCAGCAGAGCGATGCGCTGCGCCGGGGCTCGCGTGATGAACGCGGCGGCCGGCGCGACGGCCGCGGGCGCGGTGACCGCGAAGGTCGCGGCGAGCGGGGAGAACGGGGTGACCGGCCGCAGCGTGACCGCGCCGCCGCCCGCGGCGACGGGTCACGGCCGGAAGGCGGTGACCGCGGCGGACGAGGCCGCGACGAGCGCACCGGCGACGGGCGCGAGCGTCGTGAAGGACGCGAAGGGCGTGAGGGACGCGAGCCTCGTGAAGCACGTGAACCTCGTGAAGCACGTGAGCCTCGTGAAGGACGTGAAGCCCGCGAAGGTCGGGAGCCTCGTGAAGGACGTGAAGCCCGCGAAGGTCGGGAGCCCCGTGAAGGCCGCGATGCACGTGAAAGCCGCGAGCCTCGCGAAGGTCGCGAAGGCCGCGAAGGCCGGCCTGAAAGCCGCGAAGGTCGCGAGCCGCGCGAAGGCCGGGGCGAAGCCCGGGAAGGCCGCGACAACCGTGAGCCCCGCGAGAGCCGCGGGCCGCGCGGCGATCGGCCGCGTCGTGACGAGCCGCGCACTCGTGCGGCCGCCCCCGAACTGGATGCCGACGGCAATCCGATCGTGACGCCGGCGGCATCGGGCCCCGACGGCCTGCCGCTGGCAACGGCGGCGGCCGCCGCCGCTGCGCTGCCGCTGGCCGATGGCGACGAGCCGAGGACGGGTGCCGAGACCGAGCCGGTCGAAGGGGCCGGAGACGAGGAACGCCGCCGTCGCCGTCGTCGTCGCGGTCGTCGCGATCGCGGCGAAGGCGATGCCGGTGCGCCGATCGGCGACGATGCGATCGCCGCGGCCGATGGTCAGCCAGAGGCGGCCGAAACCGCCGACAAGACCTTCGAGGCCGCACCCGAGGCCGCATCCGGGGCCGCACCCGAGGCGACGCCCGCCCCGGTCGCCCCGCCCCGGATGGAGCAGCCCACCCAGCCGGTGCCTGTGCCGGTCGCGGTCGCCGATCCGGTGACTCCGTCGGTCGAGCAGACCGCGGCCGCCGAACCGTCGACGCCGAGCGCAGCCGAGCCCACCGGTGCGCCGACGCCAGCCGCGGCATCCGTGGTGCACGTGGCGCCGGCCGAGCCGGCGGCGCCTGCCGCCGAATCCGACGCGGCTCGACGCGCGCAGGAACCGACGGCTCCCGCCGCGTCGATCCCCACGTCGATCCCCGCATCGGCCTCCGCGCCGGCGGCTTCCGCGACGGTGACGCCGTCGGTACCGCCGGAGCGTCCGGTCACGCCTGCAGCCGCAGCCACCGCGCCGGCTCCCTCGGCCCCGCCGCCCGCCGCTCCCGAGCAGCTACGCGACATCGTCGAAAGTGCCGGCCTGCAGTGGGTCGAAACGGTCGGCCATCCGGCCGAGCCGGAAGCGATCGTGGTCGCCACCCCGCGCAAGCCGCGGACGCGCCGGCCGCGCCCGTCGGTCACCAACGAGCCGCTGCAGCAGGTCGAAACCGATCCGCGTCAGGAAACCTGACCGATGAGGCAGGCACCGGCCACCCCCGGGAAGGATCGCTGGATCCGACCCGGGTGACCGGTGCCGGCCCGGCGGCGGACACCGGGCCTTGGTGATCAGGGCCTGGCGACACCCGCACCCGACACGGAGCGGAGCTTCAATGAGCACAGTGTCCTCACCCCCAGCGGTGACGGGACTGCCGGCGCGCGGCCGTCTTGCTAACATTGGCCGGCAATGACCGACCGTTTCATTCCGATCGCCGACGCGCGCTACCGCGCCCAGGCGCCCGCGCTGCCTGCGGAGCCGATCCGGCCGAGCGGGAAGCTGCTCGACCAGAGAGGCCGGGCGCTGCGCGACCTGCGCATCTCGGTCACCGACCGCTGCAACTTCCGCTGCACCTACTGCATGCCGCGCTCGGTGTTCGACAAGGACTATGCGTTCCTGCCGCATTCATCGCTGCTGACCTTCGAGGAGATCACCCGGCTGACCCGGCAGTTCGTCGCGCATGGCACCGAGAAGATCCGGCTGACCGGCGGCGAGCCGCTGCTGCGCAAGAACGTCGAACGGCTGATCGGCATGCTGGCGCCGCTGACCACGCCGCAGGGCCGGCCGCTGGACCTGACGCTGACCACCAACGGATCGCTGCTGACGCGCAAGGCGCGGATGCTGCGCAAAGCGGGCCTGAACCGGCTGACGGTAAGCCTCGATGCGCTCGACGATGCGCTGTTCCGTTCGATGAACGACATGGACTACGGCGTCGCCGACGTGCTGGCCGGCATCGATGCCGCACAGGCCGCCGGCTTCGAGTCGATCAAGATCAACATGGTCGTCAAGCGCGGCGTCAACGACGGCCAGATCGTGCCGATGGCCCGTCACTTCCGTGGCTCCGGTCACGTCCTGCGCTTCATCGAGTTCATGGACGTGGGGGCTTCCAACGGCTGGCGGATGGACGACGTGGTACCGAGCGCCGAGGTGATCGAGCGGCTGCGCGAGGTCTACGACCTGGAGCCTCTGGAAGCGAACTACGTCGGCGAAGTGGCCGAGCGCTGGCGCTACGCCGACGGCACCGGCGAGATCGGCGTGATCTCGTCGGTCACCGCGCCGTTCTGCGGCGACTGCACCCGTGCCCGCCTGTCCACCGAAGGGCGGCTCTACACCTGTCTGTTCGCCACCTCGGGCCATGATCTGCGCGCGTTGCTGCGTGGTGGCGCCAGCGACGAGCAGATCGCCTCGGCACTCGGCTGGCTGTGGCAGCATCGCAGCGACCGTTATTCCGAGCTGCGCTCCAGCCAGACCACCGGCCTGCGCAAGATCGAGATGTCGTACATCGGTGGCTGAACGCGCGCCGCCGATCACCGGGCTGATCCTGGCCGGCGGACTCGGCCGCCGGATGAGCCGCGACGGATGCGGCATCGACAAGGCCCTGCAGCCCTATCGCGGGCGACCGCTGATCGAACACGTGATCGAACGGCTGCGTCCGCAGGTCACCACCTTGCTGATCAACACCAATCATCCGGCCGACGCTTACCGGCGTTTCGGCCACCCCGTCGTCGCCGATCGGCGCAGCGACCGGCCCGGCCCGCTGGCCGGGCTGCAGGCCGGCTTCGCGGCCGCCGCCACCCCGCTGCTCGCCTGCGTCCCCTGTGATGCTCCGCTGCTGCCGCACGATCTGATCGCACGGCTGCTCGAACCGATGCTGCGCGCACCGGCCGGTGAGGCACCGTGGATCAGCGTCGCGCGCGCCGGCGGCCAGGTCCATCCGGTCTGCCTGCTCGCCGACCGGCGGGTGCTGCCGTCGATCGATGCGAGCCTCGCAGCCGGCGATCACCGCATGGGCGGCTGGATGGCCCGGCTCTCTCACTGCGTGGTCGACTTCGACGACGAGCGGGCATTCCACAACGTCAACACCCCGGCAGACCTCGAGCGATGACGGCCGACCTCACGTTGCAGCAGCGCGCCGATCGGCTGCCCGGCTACGACCCCGGCCACCTGCCGGTCGAGATCGCCCGCCGGCTGATCCTCGACGCCTGCACCGGGGTGCCGGCAGCCGAGCCGGTGCCGCTGGCGCCGGCGCTGGACCGGGTGCTTGCCGCCGACCTGCTGTCGCCGATCGACGTGCCGGCGCACGACAACGCCGCGATGGACGGCTTCGCCTGCGCATCGTCGGCGCTGAACCCGAACGGCCCGACGCCCCTGCCGCTGGCGGGCCGCTCGCTCGCCGGTCGGCCCTTCGAAGGGCCTCTGCCCGCCGGCCATGCGCTGCGCATCACCACCGGCGCGGTGCTGCCGGCGGGTGCCGACACCGTCGTGATGCAGGAGGATTGCCAGGCCGGCAACGGGCGCGTGACGCTGCCGGCCGGCGTCATCGCGGGCAGCCACTGCCGCGCGCGCGGCGAAGATCTGCGCGCGGGCCATCCGGCGCTGCCGGCCGGCCGCCGGCTGACCGCGGCCGACCTGGGACTGGCGGCGTCACTGGGCATCACGATGCTGACGGTGCGCCGCCGGCTGCGCGTTGCCTGCCTGTCGACCGGCGACGAACTGCGGGCGCCCGGCGAGACGCTGGCCGCCGGCCAGATCTACGACAGCAACCGGTTCGCGCTCGGCGCGCTCGCAGCCCGGCTGGGTGTCGAGGTCATCGACCACGGAATCGTCGCCGATCGCCGCGACCGGCTCGAGGACGCCCTGCAGCAGGCCAGCCGCGAGGCGGACGTGGTGCTGTCATCGGGCGGCATGTCGGTCGGCGAGGCCGATTTCACGCGGCCGGTGACCGCAGCGATGGGCGAGGTGCTGTTCTGGCAGATGGCGATGCGGCCCGGGCGTCCGCTCGCCTTCGGGCGCCTGGGCGGCGCCACCTACTTCGGGCTGCCCGGCAATCCGGTGGCGGCGATGGTGAGCTTCTGCATGTTCGTCCGCCCGGCGCTGCTGCGGCTGATGGGTGCGCGCTGCGACGAGCCGCTGCTGCTCAGCGCGCGCAGTGCCGACACCCTGCGCAAGAAACCCGGCCGCACCGAGTTCCAGCGTGCGACGCTGCGACGCGCCGCCGACGGCTCACTGGAAGCGCGGCTGACCGGCGATCAGGGGTCGGGCCTGCTCAGCTCGATGTCGCGGGCCGATTGCCTGCTGGTGCTGCATCCGGATCAGCAGACCGTGGCGGCCGGGGAAACGGTCGACGTGCTGATGCTCCACGGCATCGTCTGAAACGCGCTCAGCCCAGCGCCTGATCGGCGATCAGGATGCCGTCCTCGTCGGCATAGCACCACTGCCCGGGCAGCACGCGCTGCCCCTGCACGTCGATCTGCACCGAACGCTCGCCGGCGCCGCCCTTGCGGCTCTTGCGCGGCATCGCCGCCAGTGCACGGATGCCGACCTGGCAGCCGGCAAGCTCCACCGCATCGCGCACGCAGCCGTTGACGACGATGCCGGCCCAGCCGTTGCGCTCGGCCAGCTTGCCGAGATTGCCGCCGACCAGCGCGCAGCGCAGGCTGGCACCGCCGTCGACCACCAGCACCCGGCCGGCGCCGGCCGTTTCCAACGCCGCCCGCACCAGCGTGTTGTCCTCGAAGACCCGCAAGGTTTCGATGATGCCGGCGAACTTCAGCCGGCCGCCGAAGTCACGGAACACCGGCGGCAGCACCCGCAGCCGGCCATCGGCGAGCTGGTCTTCGTGCGCGTCGCACAGATCGGTGGTCGCGAAGGTCACGGGCGGCTCCGGCGCCCGATCATCGATGCTGCTTCAGCGTGCCCGGCAGCCGCGCATAGTGCGCGGCGATGTTCTCCATGTCCGCCTTGGACAGCGTCTTGGCCTGCGCGCCCATGATCGCGTTCTTGCGACGATCGGTCTTGTAGTCGAGCAGCGCCTGATACAGGAAATCCCTGTGCTGGCCGGCCAGCTTCGGATAGCTGGGATCGATCGGCGTGTTGCCGTCCTTGCCGTGGCAGGCCGCGCAGACCTGATCGGCCTTGACCCTGCCCTGCTCGACATCGGCCGCCTGAGCGGCACCCGCCAGCACCATTGCGGCCATGGCCGCCCCAATGAAAACCGGTTTCATCCGCCGCCCCTTCACTTCGTGCCGTAATAAGCGGCCAGATCGGCGATGTCCTGGTCGCTCAGGCTGCCGGCGATCGCCCGCATCGTCGGGTGGCTGCGATCGCCCTTCTTGTACGCCTGCAGTGATGCCTCGATGTACTTCGACGACTGGCCGGCGATGTAGGGCACGGAGTACACGACCGGAAACGACGCCTTGTACCCACCGATCTCGTGACAGCCGACGCACATCGAAATCTTGTTCTTGCCGGCATCGGCATTGCCCTGGGCGGACGCCGCAGCGGGCGCGAACATCGCGGCCGCACTGAACAACGCGGCGAAGGTGAACTTCAGCATAAGCGACTCGGGAAAGGGGTCGGCGGATTCTAAACGACAGGCCGACCACCCGTCCAGCAAGCCCGGCACGGGCCGCGGCCTTCCCGTATACTCGACCGGCTGCCCGGGGTCTTTTCGAGAACGCCCCGGGTATCCCACCACCTTTCGGCGCCATCACCATCATCATGCGATTCCAAGGCTCAGACACCTACGTTGCCACAGATGACCTGAAGCTTGCGGTCAATGCCGCGATCACCCTGCAGCGCCCGCTGCTGATCAAGGGCGAACCCGGCACCGGCAAGACGATGCTGGCCGAGGAAGTCGCCAACTCGATCGGCATGCCGCTGCTGCAGTGGCACATCAAGTCGACCACCAAGGCCCAGCAGGGGCTGTACGAGTACGACGCGGTGTCGCGGCTGCGCGATTCGCAGCTCGGCGACGAGCGGGTCAAGGACATCCACAACTACATCTTGCGCGGCGTGCTGTGGCAGGCGTTCACGTCCGACCAGCCGGTGGTGCTGCTGATCGACGAGATCGACAAGGCCGACATCGAGTTCCCGAACGACCTGCTGCGCGAGCTGGACCGGATGGAGTTCTTCGTCTATGAGACGCGCGAGCTGATCAAGGCCAAGCACCGGCCGGTGGTGGTGATCACGTCGAACAACGAGAAGGAGCTGCCCGACGCATTCCTGCGCCGCTGCTTCTTCCACTACATCAAGTT
>DAISWF010000171.1:0-13021 GCA_036826495.1 Burkholderiaceae bacterium | reverse complement strand
CATCCATGAATATTACGGCGCCACCGAAGGGCTTGGCTTCACCGCCTGCAACAGCCAGGAGTGGCTCGCGCATCGCGGCACCGTCGGCCGCGTGCTGCTCGGCGACCTGCACATCCTCGACGAGCACATGCAGCCGTGCCCCAAGGGCGTGCCGGGCGAGATCTGGTTCAAGACCGCGACGCCGTTCGAGTACTTCAACGATCCGGAGAAGACCCGCTCGGCGCGCTCGGCCGACGGCACGATGAGCACCGTCGGCGACGTCGGCTACGTCGAGGACGGCTTCCTGTACCTGACCGACCGCTCGACGTTCATGATCATCTCGGGCGGCGTCAACATCTATCCGCAGGAATGCGAGAACCTGCTGATCACCTATCCGAAGGTCGCCGACGCGGCGGTGTTCGGCGTGCCGAACGACGACCTGGGCGAGGAGGTCAAGGCGGTGATCCAGCCGATGGAGGGCATCGCCGCCGACGAGGCGCTGAAGCAGGAGCTGCTGGCGTTCTGCGCCGAGCATCTTTCGCGCCAGAAGGTGCCGCGCTCGATCGACTTCATCGACCAGATGCCGCGGCTGCCCACCGGCAAGCTGTACAAGAAGCAGCTTCGCGACCGTTACTGGGGCGACCGCAGGACGCGGATCGTCTGAGCGGCGGCGGATGGACGATCCGATGGCAGGCGCCGGCTCGGGCCGGGCGATCGAGCAGTCGCGCCGCCACGGCGTGCGCGACGTGCAGGCCGATGCGCCGCTGCGCTGGCTGACGGCCGGCTGGCGCGACCTCGTCCGCTGCCCGCTGCCGGGGCTCGCGCACGGCCTGGCGATGGCCGTGTTCGGTCTCGTGCTGGCGGTGTTCGGCCACCGGCAGTTCTGGGGGCTGGCCGGCGCGATCTCGGGCTTCCTGATCGTCGCGCCGATCCTCGCGACCGGCCTGTATGCGATCAGCGCCGCGCTCGAACGCGGCGAGCGGCCGACGCTGGCCACCGCGCTCGCCGCGTGGCGCCCCGGCGCCGGCCGCAGCCGGCTGATCCTCTTCGGCGCGCTGCTGGCATTGGCCGGCACCGGCTGGGTGCTGACCTCGGCGTCGCTGATCACGACCTTCGCGCCGGGCCAGATCGACGAGCCGATCGAGTTCGTGCGCAAGGTCGTGCTCGCCGAGGAGACGCTGCTGTTCGAAGCCTGGCTGATGCTCGGCGGCGTGCTGGCCGCGCCGGTGTTCGCCTCGACCGTCGTCGCGGTGCCGATGCTGATGGATCGGCCGGTGGGCGTGCTCGCCGCGGTGCTGACGAGCTGGCGCGTGGTGATCGCCCATCCGTTCACGATGGCGGTCTGGGCCGCGACGATCGCATCGCTGACGATCGCCGGCATGCTGACCGCGATGCTCGGCCTGATCGTCGTCGTCCCGTGGCTGGGCCACGCGAGCTGGCACGCCTATCGCGACCTGGTCGACGCGCCCGCGCGCGGCGACCAGCGCTGATCCGTCATGCTCTTCGGGTTCACCGAGGCGGAGGTCGCCTGGTTCGGCATGACCTTCGGCATCGGCGCGTTCATGCTGTACATGGTGTTCATCATCTGGCAGCTCGCGCGCGAATCGAAGGCCGGCAAGTTCGGCACGTTCGTGCTGTTCCTGGCCCTGGGCTTCGGGTTCATCGGGTTCATTGCCAAGGGCATCATCAAGTGGCTGATCGGCGGGGAGTAGGCGCCGCGTGCGATCGGAGCGGGGAGCGGCTGGCGCTTCGGTCGGGCTGCGACCGACCGAAGCGGTGAAGCTGCCTCAGCGCGTAAATACCCGCTGCAGAAATGTCGTCACGCCAGCCATCGCCGCATCTCGCGCCTTCCCGTCCCCTTCCACGCTCGCCCCGCGCCCCGCGCAAATCTCCCGCCGCGCGAGAAGCCCATCGCGGCAATCCTCTTTCGATCGATGCGCGGATGCGTGGCGAGCAGCCGCAGAGCCGCGAATGCGTCGGTGGTATCGGCGGCAAGCGGCACGCGCGACTGATTCTCGACGGTCGACGTGACGCCGCGCGGGCCGAACATGTCGGGTACGAAGGTTGCGATGCCGAGCGTGTTCAGCTGTCGGGTCCAGAAGTCGTGCAGCTCCGGATACACGCCGCCCGAGCCGTGCAGCAGCAGCACCGCGGGCACGGGGCCGTCGCCGGCGGGCAGGCTCAGGAAGCCGACGATCGTCTGCGACGGCCGCGGTCGGCTGGGATCGACGAGGTCGGCCAGCGTCGACGGAGTCGCCGATGCGAAGCTGTAGCGGCCGTTGCCCGGTGCTGCGCTGAAGTCGCTGATGAAGGCGCCGTCCTGCGCGACGGCCAGTCCGGAGGCAGCTACGGTGGCGGCGAATGCGAGTGCACGAATGTTGATCGCCATGTATGGCCTCATGAACCTTGGTGGTGAATCCTCATCCGCAACCAGCCAGACGGATCTCAGCAAGATTGTCTTTCCGGACGGCCCTGCCAACGGCCGACTCAGAGCGGCTTCTACCCCCGCATCCCCATCCGCGCCACCGCTCCGCTCACCGCATTGACCGGCGGCGCCAGCCCGCACAGCATCGGCGCGACGAACAGCCGCGCTGCGTTGTCGGGGGTGAGCCCGGGCACCCAGTGCTCGATCTCCGCCGCCGCATTGATCATGCCGTTGACGAGCTGGGCGGCGATCGACTGGTCGCAGATGCGCAGCGAGCCGTCGGCCATGCCGTCGACGATCAGTGCGCCGAAGCGCTCGCCGACGCGGGTCATCGTCCGCTGCATGCCGTGGCGCATCGCTTCGGGCAGCGCGCTCCAGGCCGATACCCGCAGCAGCGGCCCGTGCTCGGAGAGCTGATAGGCGACCAGCCCGCAGCAGGCCCGCTGCAGTCGCTGCCAGCCGGTGCCCGGCGAACCGGCGGCGGCGGCCTGGATCGTGCGCATCGCCTGGAACGTGCGTTCGAAGCAGGCCGAGATCAGCTCGTGCTTGGTTTCGTGGTGGTGGTAGAACGCGCCCTTGGTCAGATGGAGCTGCGCGCTGATCCGGTCGACCGAGGCGCCGCGGTAGCCGTGATCGTTGACCTCCCGCGTCGCCGCCCGGAGGAACGCGTCCTGCGTGGAGCCGGAGACCGGCGAGGCGAGCCAGGGCATCACCGTGGCCTGGCTGTCCCAGCGCACGCCGGGGGCCGCCAGCCCGTTGATGATGATGTCGGCCATCCGTTCGCCGGCCTGCTCGTAGTCCTGCAGCTCGTAGCGCTGGAACCAGGCGCGGGTCCAGGTGGTCAGCGACAGCAGCAGGTGGGCGCGGGCGTTCAGTGCCTGCCGGTCGACCTCCCGACCCCCGCCCGTGCCGAGCTCGTCGGGCAGCGGCCGCAGCAGCGCGCGCACCTTGCGGAACATGTCGGTGTAGGCGGCGCCGACGGTGTCGCTGTGCGGCGGCGTCAGGCTGCGCACCTCGTTGAACACCGCCATCTCGGGATGCTTGCCCAGGCCGATGTCGGTCAGCATTTTCACGTAGCCGCCGACGAATTCGCGCACCCGGTCGGCCACCCGCGGCTGCTGCACCGCCTGCGCGCACAGCGTCGACACCGATTCGATCGAGCGCAGCAGGCAGGCGCTCGCCAGGTCTTCCTTCTTCGGGTAGTAGTAGGTCAGGCTGTTGGTCGCCAGCCCCACGACCCGCGCGACCTCGGCCAGCGTGCCGCCGCGGATGCCGTGCTGATTGAAGTGCCGGGCCGCGATGTCGAGGATCAGCTCACGCTTGGCGCGGAAGCGGCGCGTCGAGTTGCCGTTCACGATCGGGTGTTCACGAGCTCGCCGCCATGACCGGTATTCCGTGCAGGTGGCAGGCCACCGCCCGGCCGCCGCCCAGGTCGCGCAGCGGCGGGTCCTGGCTGCGGCAGACGTCGGCGGCATCGGGGCAGCGCGGGTGGAACCGGCAGCCGCTGGGCGGGCGCAGCACGCTGGGCACCTCGCCCTTGACGACGGTGCGCTGGCGCGCCTTCTCGACGCGCGGATCGGCGACCGGCACCGCGGCCATCAGCGCGCGGGTGTACGGGTGCACCGGCGAGCCGTAGAGGTCCTCGCGGGCGGCGATCTCGACGATGCGGCCGAGATACATCACCGCGATGCGGTCGCTGATGTGCCGCACGACCGCCAGGTCATGAGCGATGAACAGATAGGACAGGCCGAGCCGCTGCTGCAGCTCGACGAACACGTTGACCACCTGCGCCTGGATCGACACGTCCAGCGCCGACACCGGCTCGTCGCAGATCAGCAGGCTGGGCTCCAGCGCCAGCGCGCGGGCGATGCCGATCCGTTGGCGCTGCCCGCCCGAGAACTCGTGCGGATAGCGGTCGGCCATGTCGGGCAGCAGGCCCACCGTCGCCAACAGTTCGGCGACGCGCTCGCGGTACTGGCTGCCGTTCCTGACCCGGCGGTGCACCGTCAGCGGCTCGCCGATCAGGTCACGCACCCGCATCCGCGGGTTCAGGCTGCCGTACGGATCCTGGTAGACCATCTGCATCCGCTGGCGCAGCGGCCGCACCCGCGCCGCATCCCAGTCGGTGATGTCCTCGCCCTCGAACACGATGCGGCCGGCGGTGGGCTGCAGCATCTTCAGCGCCGCCAGGCCGGTGGTCGACTTGCCGCAGCCCGATTCGCCGACCAGACCCAGGGTCTCGCCGCGCTTCAGCGTGAACGACACGCCGTCGACCGCGCGCACCGCGCCGCGCGAGCGCCGCCAGGGCAGGCCGGCCGGCAGCGGGAAGTGCACCTTGAGGCCATCGACGCGCAGCACTTCGGGACGGGGCTCGGGACGGGGATCAGACATCGAGCAGGCAGGCGGCGAAGTGGTCGGAGCCGACCGCGGCGAGCGGCGGGCGTTCGGCGCGGCAGCGGTCGGTCGCATGGCGGCAGCGCGGCGCGAAGGCGCAGCCCTCCGGCAGCCGGGCCAGGTCGGGCGGGCTGCCTTCGATCGGCACCAGCCGCTGCGACACGTCGCTGTCGAGCCGCGGTACCGACGCCATCAGCCCGCGAGTGTACGGGTGGCGGGGCTTCGCGTACAGAATCTCGGCCGGCGCGGTCTCGACCATCCGGCCCGCGTACATCACCGCGACCCGGTCGGCATAGCGCGCGACGACGCCGAGATCATGCGTGATCAGGATCAGCGCCGAATGGGCCTGCGTCGCCAGCTCCTTCAGCAGGTCCAGCACCTGCGCCTGCACGGTGACGTCCAGCGCGGTGGTCGGCTCGTCGGCGATGATCAGCTTCGGCTCGCAGGCCAGCGCCATCGCGATCATCGCGCGCTGCCGCATGCCGCCGGAGAACTGGTGCGGATAGCGGTCGCCGAGGCGCGCCGCATCGGGGATGCGCACCCGGTCGATCAGCTCGACCGCCTTGTCCAGCGCCGCCGCCCACGGGGTGCGGCGATGCAGGTTGATCGGCTCGGCGATCTGCCGGCCGATCGTGATCGCCGGATTCAGCGAGCTCATCGGCTCCTGGAAGATCATCGCGATCCGGTCGCCGCGCACCGCGCGGATCTCGGAGTCCGACAGCTTCAGCAGATCCCGCCCCTCGAACAGGATCTGCCCGCTCTCGATGCGGCCCGGCGGATCGGGGATCAGCCGCAGGATCGACATCGCGGTCACGCTCTTGCCCGACCCCGATTCGCCGACGATCGCCAGCGTCTCGCCCGGCATCACGTCGAACGACACCCGGTCGACCGCGGTCACCATGCCCCGCGTGCTGCGGAAGCGGGTGACCAGGTTCCTGACGGACAGCAACGGCTCAGTCAACTCAGCTCCTTGCCGGTGGACCTCGCCGGCGTGGCCTGTGCAGCGGCGGTCAGGCCAGCGCAGCGAGGCCAATTGGAGGGACGCGGTGGAACCGGCTTTGCCGGGCCACCTGCGTCGCCCCTGGGGGAGGCGACCGCAGGTCGCTTCGGGGGGGCCATCAGAATCCCATCTTCTTCTTCATCTCCTGGTCGATCCACACCCGGGCGTGGATCGGGCCGTTGCGCTCGGAGCCGGCCCGCAGCTCGCCGCCGTAGTTCTTCACCCACGGCCACCAGGCGGTGTACACGTACGGGATCGGCAGCCAGATGTAGGGCGCCTTGTCGAGAATCTCGCGGTTCAGCTCCTTGATGATCACCTGCCGCTTGCCCTCGTCACGCTCCTCGTAGGCGGCCATCATCCGCTTGTCGAACTCCGGATCCGAATACTGCGAAGGATTCCAGGTCTGCTTGGTGACGAAGCTCTTGCGGATCGACGTGGTCGGGTTGGTGTGCCCGTTGTTCATCATGTAGCCGGGCGCATTGGTCTTGGTCGTCATCGCCGACAGGAACGCCGCGTACTCCATCGGCTGGATCTCGATCTTGACGCCCACCTTCTCCAGGTACGCGGCGACCAGCGGCAGCAGGTCCTGGTGATCCGGCGCGCAGACGCACACCTGCACCTTGAAGCTGAAGCCCTTCGGATAGCCGGCCTCGGCCAGCAGCTTCTTCGCCTTGTCCGGGTTGTAGGTGAACAGCTCCTTGACCGAGTCCGGCATCGCCGACAGCGGCTCGTAGTAGCCGGTGTAGTCGGCATGCATCGGGTAGGCGAACAGCTCGGCGTTGCCGTTGTAGTAGCTCTTGACGATCTCCTGCTTGTCGACCGCCAGGTTCAGCGCCCGCCGCACGCGGATGTCGTCGAAGGGCTTGGTGTCGACCCGCATCGCCAGGAACTGGCCGAGCGTGTACAACCAGCGCGACCACTGAAGCTGCGGCGCGCTCTTCTTCAGCTCGTCGACCGCCGTCCAGCGGACCGCCTCGAGGATGTCGAGCTTGCCGGTGCGCAGCGACGCATGCTGGGTCGCCTCGTCCTTGATCGTCCGGTAGACGATGCGGTCGACGAACGGCAGCTTGTAGTCGGCGCCGCCGATCTTCTCCTTGTCCCAGTACTTGTCGTTCTTGGTCCACGTGGCGGCATTGCCCTGCACGTAGTCGGTCAGCATGAACGGACCGGTGCCGTTGACGTTCTTCCAGTTGCCCGGGCCGGCATCGACGACCTCCTTGGGCACGATGCCGGAGTAGTAGCCCCAGCCGAAGCGGTAGTCCCACTCGGCGTTGTACTTGTTGAACGTGAACACCACCGTGTGCTTGTCGGTCGCCTCGACCTTCTGCACGTGGTCGAAATAGGTGGGGATCTTCTTCGGGCTCTTGTCCAGCCGCTCGTAGCTGTAGACCACGTCCTGCGCGGTCAGCTCGCGCGCCGCCATCACGCCGGGCTTCTCGGGGAACATCACGCCCTGGCGCAGCTTGATCTCGACCCGCAGCGGGTTGTCCTTCCACTGCCAGCTCTCGGCCAGCTCGCCGCGGATGCCGTCGGTCGGCAGCCAGGCGTCGGCGACGAATGCGTACTTGCCGCCGCGCCGCTTGCTCTTGGAGAGGTCGGCCGCGAACAACTGCTCGTAGGTGAGGCCGGTGTCGTTGGTGAACTTCCACGGCCAGTCCGCCGCGTCCCACGACAGCGCGTTCAACGTGACGAACACCGTGCCGACGTTCAGCGTGCCGCCGTACTGGGGCTTTTCCTGGGCCTGGGCGGGGGCCGTGGCGGCCAGCGCTGCGCCGGCCGCAGCGGCGACCCCCAGTTTCCTGATCCTGTCGAACAGCCTTGCGGTCTGCATGATGTGCCTCCTTCTGATGGTCTCTGGTTCTGCCCGCGGGTTCATGAATGGTGACTGTCGTTCAGCGCGACCCGCGCATGCGCGGATCGAGCAGGTCGCGCAGTGCATCGCCGAACACGTTGGTCGCGTAGACGACGATCGTCAGGCACAGGCCGGGCGCGAGCACCAGCCAGGGCCCCTGGAACATGTAGGTGCGGCTGCTGCCGGACAGCATGCCGCCCCAGGTCGGAGCCGGCGGCGGCACGCCCAGCCCCAGGAACGCGAGACCCGATTCGGCCAGGATCACGGTGCCCACGCGGGTGGTGAACAGCACGATGATCGGCGGCAGCACGTTGGGCAGGATGTGCCGCCAGAGGATCCGGCCGGTGGTCGCGCCGATGCTCTGCGCGGCATGCACGTAGGTGTTCTCGCGCACCGAGACCACCGCGCCGCGGACGATCCGCGAACCGCCGATGCCCAGCAGCAGCCCCAGGGTGCCGATGATCTGCGGCATGCCGGGGCCCAGCACCGACACCACGACGATCAGGATGATCAGGTCGGGGAAGCTCATCCACGCGTCGACGAAGCGCTGCACGATCATGTCGAAGCGGCCGCCCAGATGGCCGCTGACGATGCCGATCGTCGCCGAGATCACGGTGGCCAGGGTCGCCGCCGACAGCGCGATCACCACCGAAAGCTGCGCGCCGTACAGGCAGCGCGACAGCATGTCGCGGCCCAGGTTGTCGGTGCCGAACCAGTGCGCGAACGACGGCGGCTTCATCCGCTGCAGCGGACTGATCTGGTTGAAGCCGTACGGCGCCAGCAGGTCGGCGAAGATGCCGCAGAACAGGAACAGCACGAACACCACGCCGCCGGCGAAGCCCAGCGGCTTCTCGCGCGCCATCCGCCGGGTGAACGCCCACAGCCAGCGGGCGGCCGCCAGCGGCGCGGCCGCGTCGCGCCGTTCGTGCCCGCCGCCTGCCCCGGGGCGCGCCGCCGCGTCGTTCGCCGCCCGGCCGGCTGCCTCGTCGATGACGACGCTCATCAGTGGTGCCTCACGCGCGGATCGAGCAGGCCGTAGCTCAGGTCGACCAGCAGGTTGATCAGCATCACCGCGACGCCGACGATCAGGAACACGCCGGTGATGACCGGATAGTCGCGCTGGTTCACCGCGTCGAGCAGCATCAGCCCCATGCCGGGAATCACGAAGATCTGCTCGATGATGACCGCGCCGCCGATCAAGAGCGGCGCCTGCAGCCCGACGATCGTCACCACCGGGATCAGTGCGTTGCGCAGCACGTGGCGCGTCACCACCAGCCGCTCGTTCAGCCCCTTGGCCCAGGCGGTGCGCACGTAGTCCTGGCGCAGCACCTCGAGCGTCATCGTGCGGGTCATCCGCATCGTGATCGCCGACAACGCCATGCCCAGCACCGCGGCCGGCACCAGCATCTGCGTCAGGCTGCCGATCGGATCCTGCAGGAACGGCACGTGATCGACCCTCGGCGACCAGCCCCACCAGATCGACGGGAACACCATGACCATCGTGCCGACCCAGAAGCTGGGCACCGCCAGCATCAGGATCGAGAACGAGCGGGCGATGTAGTCGCCGCGGGTATCCTGCCGTACCGCCGAATACACGCCGATCGGCACCGCCAGCAGCAGCGCGATCAGCATCGCCAGCACCCCCAGCTCGAGGCTTACCGGGATCCGCTCCATCAGGCTCTGCGCGACCGGCGTCTTCTGCCACAGCGACAGGCCGAGGTCGCCGTGCAGCACGATCGCGCCGACCCAGTGCAGGTACTGGGTCAGCAGCGGCTTGTCCATGCCCATGGCCGCGACCAACTGCTCGCGCGACAGCTTGTCGGCGCCGATGTCGTTCTGCGACAGCATCAGGTCGATCACGTCGCCCGGGATCAGGCGGACCGTGACGAACACGATCAGGCTGGCGATGAACAGCGTAGGCAGCAGCGCAAGCAGCCGGCGCAGCGCGTAGGCACCCAAACTCAGTCTCCTCGGTCGGTCCGCCCATGGCGGCCGCTCCTCGATTCGCCACGCCCGGTTTCGAGGGACCGGTATGGCGAGTGATTGATGTTATACAACAAGACAGTTCCCGATCCAACCGGTCGTTTTCGAATACTCGCCACGCGGCCCATGGATCCGGGTATACACCGATGGCGCGCGGCCGGCCGGGCGGCGGCGGTATCCTCGCGGTACGGCACGGCCCGCGCCGCGCCACCCGCCCAGAGGACCGACATGTTCGAAGCGCCGCCGCTCGCCCACTACTTTTCGCCTGAACACGAAGACTTCCGCCGGTCGCTGCGCGATTTCGTCAGCCGCGAGATCGCGCCCCATGTGAACGAATGGGACGAGGCCGGCACCTTTCCGGTGTCGCTGTACAAGCGGGCCGGCGACCTCGGCGTGCTCGGCGTCGGCTATCCGGAGGAGCTGGGCGGCACGCCGGCCGACGTGTTCTTCCAGATCATCCGCGGCGAGGAATACGCGCGCGCCGGCTGCGGCGGCGTGTCGGCGTCGCTGAACTCGCACACGATCGCGCTGCCGCCGATCATCGCGCACGGCAGCGACGAGCTGAAACGCCGTTTCGTGCCGCGGGTGCTGGCCGGCGAGCGGATCGCGGCGCTGGCGATCACCGAGCCTTCGGGCGGCTCCGACGTCGCAGCGCTGAAGACCACCGCGGTGCGCGACGGCGACCATTACGTGGTCAACGGCGAGAAGATCTTCATCACGTCGGGCATGCGGGCGCACCAGTTCACGGTGGCGGTGCGCACCGACCCGTCCAGCAAGGGGCCCAACGGCATCTCGGCGCTGGTGATCGACGGCGACACGCCGGGTCTGAGCCGCACCGAGCTGAAGAAGATGGGCTGGTGGGCATCGGACACCGCTCACCTGCGCTTCGACGGCTGCCGGGTGCCGGTGGCCAACCTGATCGGCGAGGAGCATCGCGGCTTCAAGACCTTCATGAACAACTTCAATTCCGAGCGGCTGGGCATGGCCGCCGGCGCGATCGGCTATGCTCAGGTGTGCCTGGACGAGGCGGTCGACTGGGCGCGCCAGCGCAAGACCTTCGGCGTGCCGCTGTCGGAGCGGCAGGTGATCCGCCACAAGCTGATGGACATGTCGCTGCGGATCGATGCGGCGCGCTGCCTGGTGTACGAGCTCTCGTACCGGATCCAGCACCGGCTCGGCGACCCGGCCCATCTGGTGGCGCGCATCTGCATGGCGAAGGTGCTGTCGACCCAGGCGATGCAGTTCTGCGCCGACCAGGCGGTGCAGATCCTCGGCGGCATGGGGTTCATGCGCGGCACCCGCAGCGAGCGGATCTATCGCGAGGTCAAGGTGATGATGATCGGCGGCGGCTCCGAGGAGATCATGAAGGACCTGGCGTCGCGCCAGTACGGGCTGTGATGATGAGCACCGACGAACGTCCGACGAGCCTGCGGCTGCACCAGTTCCTCGGCCTGGAACCCGGGCCGCGGCTGCTGGTGCTGGGCGCCGTGCACGGCAACGAGGTGTGCGGCACGCGGGCGATCGAGCGGCTGGCCGCCGAGATCGATGCCGGCAAGCTGGTGATCCGGCGCGGCGCCCTGACGATGCTGCCGATCACCAATCCGCTCGCCTACCGGCTCAAGCAGCGGCAGGGCGACCGCAACCTGAACCGCAACCTGCGGCCCAATCCGCAGCCGGCGGACTACGAGGACCGGATCGCCAACGTGCTGTGTCCGCTGCTGGACACGCACCAGGTGCTGCTGGACCTGCATTCGTTCCACACCGGCGGGCGGCCGTTCGCGATGCTGGGCCCGCGCGACAACCAGGGCACGCTGGAGCCGTTCGCCCATGCGGCCGCCGAGGAGCGGCTGGCCGCCCATCTCGGGCCGACCCGGATCGTCGAAGGGTGGCTGGACACCTATGCCAAGGGCGTGCGGCGGCGCCGCGAACGCGGCGGCGCGACGGCGCTGCAGGCCGATCCGGCCTACGGCGTGGGCACCACCGAGTACCTGCGGGCGCGCGGCGGCTACGCGGTGACCCTGGAATGCGGCCAGCACGACGATCCGGTGGCGCCCGAGGTCGCCTACCGCGCGATCCGCCAGACATTGGCGCTGCTGGGCATCGTCGATGAGCCGCTGCAGCCGCCGGCCGGCGGCTTCCAGGTGCTGCAGCTCGTCGACGTCATCGACCGGCTGCACCAGGACGACCGTTTCACGAAGGACTGGAAGAGCTTCGATCCGGTGGCGGCCGGCGAGACGATCGGCCTGCGCCACGACGGCACGCCGGTCGCGGCGCCGGCCGACGGCTTCGTCGTGTTCCCCAATCCGACGGCGCTGCTGGGCAACGAGTGGTTCTATTTCGCACAGCCGAGCGACCGCAGGCTGTAGCGATTCGGGCCGCTCGTCGCTGCTCGGAGGGCGGCGGCGGCACCGTGACCGGGATTTGCCTTACCATCCCGGCCACGACCCCGACAGGCTCCAAGGCGACCATGACGTATTGCGTAGGCATCAAACTCGACGCCGGGCTGGTGTTCCTGTCCGACTCGCGCACCAATGCCGGCCTGGACCAGATCAGCACCTTCCGCAAGATGATCATCTACGAGAAGGCGGGCGACCGCTTCATGGTGCTGCTGTCGGCCGGCAACCTGTCGATCAGCCAGTCGGTCCGCGAGATCCTGCAGGTCGAGAAGCTCGACAACGGTGACCAGCCGCCGATCACGATCTGGAACGCCACCAGCATGTTCGATGCCGCGCGGGTGCTCGGCTCGGCGGTGCGCCGGGTCTACGAGGAGGACGGCCCGTCGCTGCGCGCCTCGGGCGTGGAGTTCAACGCGTCGATGATCTTCGGCGGGCAGATCGGCGGCGAGACGATGCGGCTGTTCCTGGTCTACTCGGCCGGCAATTTCATCGAGGCCACCCGGGAGACCTGTTTCTTCCAGGTCGGCGAGAGCAAGTACGGCAAGCCGATCCTCGACCGGGTGCTGACGCCGGCCACCCAGCTCGACGAGGCCGCCAAGTGCGCGCTGGTGTCGATGGATTCCACGTTGAAGTCGAACCTGACGGTGGGCCTTCCGCTGGACCTGCTGGTCTACGAGGCCAATGCGCTGCGCTCAGACAAGATCGTCTGCATCGACGACCAGAATCCGTACTTCCAGATGATCCGCGGCACCTGGGGGCAGCGGCTGAGGCAGGTGTTCGAGTCGATCGAGGACCCGCAGTGGGGGGCCGGCGACGCGGTGGCGCCGCTGCGGACCAAATCGAAGCGCTACGAGGTGATGCGCAAGATCACGCACCCGGGCGAGAAGATCGTCTGACGGGGTCAGCGGCCGGCGCCGACGTCCATCATCAGTCGGGCGAGCAGGTAGAGCCGCGGCTCGATCGAATCGGTGTCGATGTATTCCTCCTCCGAG
>DAISWF010000170.1:0-13141 GCA_036826495.1 Burkholderiaceae bacterium | reverse complement strand
AAGTCCACCGTCGCGCGGCTGCTGGTCGGGCTGCATGCGCCCACCGCCGGCCGCATCCTGTTCGACGGACACGACATGGCCACGCTCGCCGGCCGCCAGGGCCAGGCGCTGCGGCGGCGGATGCAGATGATCTTCCAGGACCCCTACGCCAGCCTGAATCCGCGCTGGCCGGTGGGCCGGATCATCGCCGAGCCGATCCGGGTCCACGGGCTGCTGCCCGATGAGGCGGCGATCGAACGACGCGTCGAGGAGCTGCTGCGCCAGGTGGGTCTGGCCGCGGCCGATGCGTCAAAGTTCCCGCACCAGTTCTCCGGCGGCCAGCGCCAGCGGATCGCGATCGCCCGGGCGCTGGCGTCCGAGCCGGAATTCCTGGTGTGCGACGAACCGACGTCGGCGCTGGACGTGTCGGTGCAGGCCCAGGTGCTGAACCTGATGCGCGATCTGCAGCGCAGGAACGGGCTGACCTACCTGTTCATCTCGCACAATCTGGCGGTCGTCCATCACGTGAGCGACCGCATCGGCGTGATGTACCTGGGCCGGATCGTCGAGCTCGCGCCGCGCCATGCGTTGTTCTCCGCCCCGCGCCATCCGTACACCCGCATGCTGCTCGATGCGATCCCCGACATCGAGATGACCGGCAAGGCGCGCACGCCAGTGGCCGGCGAGGTGCCCAATCCGCTGAACCCGCCGCCGGGCTGCGCGTTCAACCCGCGCTGCCCGCATGCCGACGACCGCTGCCGCCGCGAGCGGCCGCTGCTGAAGGCGGTGCCCGGCACGCCGACGCGGGTCGCCTGCCACGGCGTCGAGGAAGGCCGCATTCCGTTCGTGCCGGGGCCGGAGACGTTCAGCGCATCGACGTGATCCCCGACGCGCCGTCCAGCCCGTTCAGCCGCCGGCCCGATGCTCAGCGCGTCAGCATGATGTCCCCGTACCAGGCGGTGACCTTCTGCCGGGTGTTGTCGGTGTCGGTCAGGATCGCCACCCCGACCAGCCGGCCCGGCGGCGGCTTGCCGAACGCCAGCTTGTAGTCCTCGACGATGTTGCGGCGGAATTCCATCCACTTGCGCACGCCGGCCGGCCCGCTGGCCACGACGATCTTGCGCACCCGGTCGGTGTTCGGGTTGCGGATCACCGAGCCGACCGGCTTGCGGTTCTCCCAGATGTACATCAGCGTGGCATACGGCAGGTCGCGACCGGCCAGCAGCTTCACCTGTTCGAAGAACACCTGATCGCGGAACGGCAGGGTGCGCTTGTCGCCGTCGAACGCCAGCACCACCCGCACCGGTGCATCCTCGGCATGCCGGTCGGTGTTGTCGGCGCCATTGACCAGCGAGTCGATCCGCCAGCGCCAGGTCAGCACCGGCTGACGGTTCGGATCGATCGACAGCGGCGTGATCAGCCCCGACGCCGACGCATCGGCATCGGCTCGCAGCGCCATCCGGCCGTCGAGCATCTCCAGGTGGTAGCGGGTGTTCTTCTTCGACGGATGGATCGTCCACGGCGCCCAGCCGGGCGGCAGCAGCGGCGGGCCGGCCGCAGGAACCGCGGCGCCCTTGACGTGGTCGCCGATGGCCACGGCAGCGCCGAAGACATCGTCGTCGCCCCCCGCCGGCCGCGCGGCGGCGGCCGTCTTCACGAGCATCGCCTGCCCGGCCGGCAATACGGTCAGCGGCGGGATCTGCTGAGCCGCGGTGTGCGGAGACGCCGTCTGCTGAGCCGTCGTTTGCTGAGGCGCCGTCTGCGGCGTCACCCCCACACAGGCCGTCAGCGCGGCCGCCGCCAGACACACTGCCACCGCTGCGGCACCACGCAAAGCCACGATCGTCCACTCCCCTGTCATCCGGCCGCGGCGCCGATCATCGACGTCGATCGCACCCGCCCTCGCGCGGACCGCGCAAGTGTCGCACGAGCCGCCGCGGAAAGGCGTAAAGAATTCCACGGCGCGCAACGTCCGTGTCGGTTCCGGGCGATCTGCACCGATCGACGCCAGGGCGGCCGCCCGCGTCAGCGCGACCGCAGCCCCGCGTCGGAGGGCCGCCGCCCGCAGCGGCAGGTCAGCCGGCCGCGTCGGCCGTTCCCCGCGCCTTCGCGAATTCGATGAACCAGTCGATCGTCGCCGGGTTGGCCATCGAATCGCGGTTGACCGCCTTGTCGACTGGATGGCCGAGCAGGATCCGCTTGACCGGCACCTCGAGCTTCTTGCCCGACATCGTCCGCGGCACGTCGGGGATCACGAACACGTCGTTCGGCACGTGGCGGGCCGAAAGCTGCTTGCGGATCGCCTCGAGCAACCCGGCGCGCAACTCCGGCGACAGCCCGGCCGACGGGTCGCGCAGCACGACGAACAGCGCCATGAACGACTCGCGCCCCAGGTACTCCAGATCGACCACCAGCGAATCGAGGATCTGCGGGAACGACTCGACGACCCGGTACAGCTCGCTGGTGCCCATCCGGATGCCGTGCCGGTTGATCGTCGAATCGGAGCGCCCGAAGACCACCGAGGTCACCGACTCCGGCCGCTCGATCAGCTTGAGCCAGTCGCCGTGACGCCAGACCCCCGGATAGATGTCGAAGTAACTGTTGAAGTACCGGCTGCCGTCGGTGTCGCCCCAGAAGTACAGCGGCATCGACGGCATCGGCTCGGTCACCACCAGCTCGCCGACCTCGCCGGTCAGCGGTTGGCCCGCATCGTCGAACGACTGCACCGCGCAGCCCAGGCAGCGGCACTGCATCTCGCCGGCGTAGATCGGCAGCGTCGGGCAGGCGCCGAGGAAGGCGGCCCCGGGGTCGGTGCCGCCGGAGATCGACGCCAGCAGCACGTCGGGGTGCACGTCCTGATAGATCCAGCGATAAGCCTCGGCGGTCAGCGGCGAGCCGGTGCACCCGATCGTGCGCAGCGCGGACAGGTCGAACTTCGTGCGCGGCACCATCCCCTGTTTCTGACACAGCCCGAGGAATGCCGGGCTGGTGCCGAAGAAGGCGGCCCGCTCGCGCTCGACGAAGCGCCACAGCGTGTCGAGATCGGGATACCCGGGATTGCCGTCGAACTGCAGGCAGGTGGCGCCGGTCATCAACGTCGACACCCACAGGTTCCACATCACCCAGTTGGTCGACGAGAACCAGAAGTAGCGGTCATCGGCGCCCACGCCCATCTGCAGCACGTTGCTCTTCAGCGATTCGAGCAGGAAGCCGCCGTGCCCGTGCACGATCGGCTTGGGCATGCCGGTGGTGCCGGACGAATAGACGATCCACAGCGGATGATCGAACGGCACCGGCGTGAACACCGGCGCGACCGGCGCGGCGCTGGCCTGTGCGTACGGCACGACCTGGACCTTGCTGCCGGCGCCCAGCTCCAACGTCGCGTCGGGATCCAGGTACGGAACGAAGATCACCGCCCGCAGCGACGGCAGCTTCGCGACCAGCTCGCGGACGACGTCGCGCCGGTCGAAGTCCTTGCCGCTGTAGCGGTAGCCGTCGACCGCGAACAGCACCCGCGGCTCGATCTGGCGGAACCGGTCGAGCACGCTGACCGGCCCCATGTCCGGCGAGCACGACGACCAGATCGCGCCGCGCGCGGTCACCGCCATCACCGCGGCCACCGTCTGCGGGATGTTCGGCATGAACGACACCACCCGGTCGCCGGGCTGCACGCCGAGCTCGACCAGCGTGCGGATCAGCGCACCGGTGGTGCCGGCCAGCCGCGCCCAGCTCACCTCCTCGCGCGGCACCCGCTCGCTGGAGAACACCAGCGCCGGCCGGCTGTCCGCGCCCGGCTCCAGCGCCCGCGCCAGCGCATGCTCGGCGAAGTTCAAGGTGGCGCCCTCGAACCACTTCGCGCCCGGCATCACCCGCTTTTCGAGCACCCGGCGGTACGGGCTGTGCGAACGCACGCCGACGAACTGCCAGACCGACTCCCAGAACGCCTCCAGCTCGGTCACCGACCATTGCCACAGGTCTTCGTAACCGGCGAACTTCAGCCCGCGGGTCTGCTCGAGCCACCCCATATAACGGGTGATCGGCGCGCCGGCGATGCGCTCGGGCGACGGACGCCAGAGCGATTCCAGGGCTTCGGGCAGGGATGCGGGTTCGTACGGCATGTCTCCAATTCCACCTCAACGTACAGCCGGCGGGGCCAGCGGTCGGCCGGGGCAGCCCCCCGCCGCACACCGGAATGTTAGCGCGCGGCGACGCCGCCGGCCGCCCGTCCCCGGCTCCCGGATCGCAGCGACTGCACCGCCCGCGGGTAATCCCAGGGATGACGGGCGTGTCAACCTGGCCGACGTGTAAGTCCCGCGTAAGGCAGCGCGCTTAGCGTCGAAGCCGAGACCTGCCGGAACGCCGGGCGACGGGGTCCGCCGCGGGCGGCTCCAAGGGCTTGGCGGGAGCGCAGAGTGTCAGGTGGCGCCGGTGTCCCGGCCGGGTGCCGCCCCAAGGAGACACGGGCAAGAGGGGCGGCGCATGCAGGGGCTGTTGGCTGTCGCGCACGAACTGGTGAAGTTCGCCGGACTGCTGTTGATCGGCCAGGGCCTGGTCTATGTCCTGAGCTTCGGCCGGCACGAAACCAATCCGGTCTACCGGTTCTTCCGGCTGCTCACATCGCCGGTGATCGCAGGCGTACGCCGCATCACACCGACGGCCATCGTCGATCGGCACCTGCCGTTGGTGGCTTTCATGCTGCTGTTCTGGGCCTGGCTTGCGCTGATATTCGTGCGGCGCGGCCTGTCGCTGGCGGGCGCCTGATCATGGCCGCCGCCGCTCGAAGACGATCGGACTTCATCGCGGCGTTCTATCACCGGCAGTGCGCGATGCTGGCCGTGCTGCTGGGCCGGCGAACCACCGCGCTGGCGCACTGGCAGAAGGTTCGGCTGCTGCGTCCGCACGACCCCGCGACACTGGCGACCATCGCCCATCTGCTGGCCGATCTCGGTGATCGGGACCGCGCGATCGAACTGCTCGAACAGGCAATCGCATGCGACGAGGGCCGTGCGCCTCTTTGGTTCAACTACGGCTTCCTGATCCAGCAACGCGACGAGCATGAGCGGGCCGTCTCGGCTTTCGAACGGGCGACGACGCTCGATCCGAAACTCGATCGGGCCTGGTATGGCAAGGCTTTGTCGTTGATCAAGCTCGGCCGCATCGAAGAGGCGATCGTCGCCCTTCGGCGCAACACCGAACTGCAGCCGCTGAGTCCGTACGGCTGGTATCAGCTCGGCCACGCCTATCACCGGATGGGCCAGGCCGACAAACTGCAGGCAGTGATCCACCGCCTGTCGGGATTCGAACCGCAGGTGGCCGCAAAGCTGGCACGCGAGACCGGCTGACGCATCACCGCGGAACACCGCGCTTTTGAGGAGGGGAATCGTGGCAACTGCAGACAAGCGAAAGGAGTATTGGCAGAAGAATCTCCGCATCACCGGAATCCTGCTGCTGATCTGGTTCGTCGTCACCTATGTCGTCGGCTACTTGGCCCGCGACCTGTCGTTCAATTTCTTCGGCTGGCCGTTCGCGTTCTACATCGGCGCACAGGGCGCATTGATCATCTACGTGCTGCTCATCTGGTACTACGCCCGCTACATGAACCGGCTCGACCAGGAATACGGCGTGCACGAAGGAGACGACGAATGAGCACCCTGCCCCTTTCCCAGAATCGCGCGTTCCTGCGCCAGTTGAAGAAGGTGTACGGCTGGTACACGGGCGGCTTCCTGCTGTTCGTCATCGTGCTGGCGATCCTCGAACAGATGGGTCTGCCGCGCCAGTGGATCGGCTACATCTTCCTGGCCGCGACGATCCTGCTCTATGCCGGCATCGGCATCATCAGCCGCACCAGCGACGCCACCGAGTACTACGTGGCCGGCCGCAGGGTGCCGGCGATGTTCAACGGCATGGCCACCGGCGCCGACTGGATGTCGGCCGCATCGTTCATCGGCATGGCCGGCGGCCTATACCTGCAGGGCTATTCCGGGCTCGCCTTCATCATGGGATGGACCGGCGGATACGTGCTGGTGGCGCTGTTCCTCGCGCCGTACCTGCGCAAGTTCGGGCAGTTCACGATCCCGGACTTCCTCGGCGCACGGTTCGGCGGCAACGCCGCGCGGTTCGTCGGCATCTTCATCGCCATCCTATGCTCGTTCACCTACGTCGTGGCGCAGATCTACGGCGTCGGCCTGATCACCACCCGACTCACCGGCGTGAGCTTCACGCTGGGCATCTTCCTGGGCCTGGCCGGCATCCTGGTTTGCTCGTTCCTGGGCGGCATGAAGGCGGTGACCTGGACCCAGGTGGCCCAGTACATCATCCTGATCATCGCCTACCTGATCCCGGTGGTCTGGCTGGCGGTGAAGCAGACCGGCATCCCGCTGCCGCAGATCGTCTACGGCCAACAACTCGAGAAGGTCACGCAGCAGGAGCAGAAGCTGATCGAGGACCCCAAGGAGCGCGAGGTCCGCGACCTCTACCGGCAGCGTTCCGCGGCCGCCGCCGAGCGACTCAAGGATCCGGCGAAGTCCTATGCCGAGGGCAAGGCGGCGCTGGACAAGCAGTTGGCCGACGCCCGGGCCGCCAACGATGCCGCAGCGGTCAAGCGGGCCGAGGACGCAATCGCCGCATACCCGCCCGACCAGGACGCGGCAGTGGCCGCCTGGACCCGTGAACGAGGGCTCGCCGCGCGCGCCAATCCACCGCTGCGCCATGCCGAGTCGTTCCCGGGAGCCACCGAGCAAGCACGCGACGCGGCGCGCAAGAACTTCCTGGCGCTGGTGTTCTGCCTGATGGTGGGGACCGCGGCGCTGCCGCACATCCTGATGCGCTACTACACCACCCCATCGGTCAAGCAGGCACGCGACTCGGTCACCTGGTCGCTGTTCTTCATCTTCCTGCTGTACTTCACCGCCCCGGCGCTGGCGGTGCTGGTGAAGTACACGATGTACCACGACGTGGTCGGCACGGCTTTCGCGAACCTGCCGGCGTGGGTGAAATCGTGGAGCGCGGTAGACGCGTCACTGCTGTCGATCAACGACGTCAATCGCGACGGCATCGTCCAGCTTGCGGAGATCAGCATCGGCGCCGACATCGTCGTGCTGGCCACGCCGGAGATCGCCGGCCTGCCCTACGTGATCTCCGGGCTGGTGGCCGCCGGCGGCCTCGCGGCGGCGCTGTCCACCGCGGACGGCCTGCTGCTGACGATCGCCAACGCGTTGTCGCATGATCTCTACTACAAGATGATCAACCCCAACGCCCCGACGCAGCGTCGCGTGATGATCTCCAAGATGCTGCTGCTGGTGGTCGCCGTGCTGGCCGCGCTGGTGGCCGCGCAGAAGCCGGCGGACATCCTGTTCCTGGTGTCGGCGGCGTTCTCGCTGGCGGCAGCCGGGTTCTTTCCGGCGCTGGTCTGCGGCATCTTCTGGAAACGCACCAGCGGCATCGCCGCCACCGTGGGGATGATCGTCGGCGTGGGCATCACGTTCTACTACATGGTGCTCACCCAGCCGTGGCTGCACAAGATGTTCGGCGTATCGACCCCGATCGCCCAGAACATCTGGTGGGACATCCAGCCGATCGCCGCCGGCGTGTTCGGCGTGCCGCTGGGCTTCCTGACCATCATCGTGCTGACGCTGGTGACCCCTGCGCCTTCCAAGGAGGTGCAGGACATGGTGGAGAACGTCCGCTATCCGAACCTGCAGCCCGCCTGAGGCGGCCGCCGCGGCCCGCCGGGGCGGGCCGTTCGACCCTTCGAGGCCGCTGGGTAACCGGCGGCCTTTTTCTTGGGTCATCCGATTGCAGTACCATCTGTGCCCCGATTCGTGACTTGTGCGAGTGACCGCGATGCGACAGACCCTGAACTTCAGCGCCGGCCCGGCGGTGCTGCCCGAGGAAGTGCTGCAACAGGCAGCCGCCGAGATGCTCGACTGGCACGGCAGCGGCCAGTCGGTGATGGAGATGAGCCATCGCGGCAAGGAATACATGAGCATCCAGGCCCAGGCCGAGGCCGACCTGCGCGAGCTGATGGGCGTGCCGTCGAACTACCAGGTGCTGTTCCTGCAGGGCGGCGCCTCGCTGCAGTTCGCGATGGTGCCGCTGAACCTGCAGCGCGGCCGCGCCGGCTTCGACTACGTGAACACCGGCGAATGGTCGAAGAAGGCGATCAAGGAGGCCAGGCTCTACGGCAAGGTCAACGTCGCCGCCACCGGCGAGGCGGGCAAGTTCACCAGCATCCCGCCGCAGAGCGAATGGCGGCTCGATCCGCAGGCCGCCTACGTGCACATTTGCGCGAACGAGACGATCGGCGGCGTCGAGTTCAACTGGGTGCCCGACACCGGCGAAGTGCCGCTGGTGGCCGACATCTCGTCGACCTTCATGTCGCGGCGCATCGACGTGTCGAAGTACGGCCTGCTGTACGGCGGCGCGCAGAAGAACCTCGGCCCGTCGGGCCTGACGGTCGTCATCGTCCGCGACGACCTGATCGGCCATGCGCCGGCCGGCACCGCATCGATGCTCGACTACAAGGTTCAGGCCGACAGCGAATCGATGTACAACACGCCGCCCACCTACGCCGTCTACATCGCCGGCCTGGTGTTCCAGTGGCTCAAGCGCCAGGGCGGGCTGGCGGCGATCGAGGCGCGCAACATCGAGAAGGCCGCGCTGCTGTACGACTATCTGGACACCACGTCGTTCTACCGCAACCCGGTCGCCCGCGCCGACCGTTCGCGGATGAACGTGCCGTTCACGCTGGCCGACGCGGCGCTCGACGAGCCGTTCCTGAAGGGCGCGCAGCAGCGCGGCATGCTGCAGCTCAAGGGTCATCGCTCGGTCGGCGGCATGCGCGCGTCGATCTACAACGCGATGCCGGTCGAAGGCGTGCGCCGGCTGGTCGAATACATGCGCGAATTCGAGAAGAGCCATGGCTGAACCGTTCCGCATCCAGTTGATCAACGAGATCTCGCCGGTCGGCCTGCGCCGTTTCCCCGAGGAGAACTACCAGACCGGCAAGCAGTTCGACGATCCGCACGTGATCCTCGTGCGCTCGGCGGATCTGCATTCGAAGACCTTCGGCCCCAGCCTCACGGCGATCGGCCGGGCCGGCGCCGGCACCAACAACATTCCGGTGCCGGCGTTGAGCGCCCGCGGCGTGCCGGTGTTCAACGCGCCCGGCGCCAATGCCAACGCCGTCAAGGAGCTGGTGCTGGCCGGCATGCTGATGGCGGCGCGCAACCTGCCGGCCGCGCTGCGTTTCGTCGGCTCGCTCGCGCCCGATCTGCCCGACATGGACAAGGTCGTCGAGGACGGCAAGAAACAGTTCGCCGGCTTCGAGCTGGCCGGCCAGACCCTGGGCGTCATCGGGCTGGGCAAGATCGGCTGCCTGGTCGCCGATGCGGCGATCCGGCTGGGCATGCAGGTGATCGGCTACGACCCCGACATCACCGTCGATGCCGCCTGGAGCCTGCCCTCGCAGGTCAAGAAGGCGCACTCGATCGGCGAGATCCTGCGGGCGTCGAACTTCGTCACCGTGCACGTGCCGCTGCTGCCGGCCACCCGCCATCTGATCGCCGCGCGCGGCCTGGACCAGGTCCGCGAAGGCGCGGTGCTGCTGAACTTCTCGCGCGAGGGCATCGTCGACGAACAGGCGGCGCTGGCCGCGCTGCAGAGCGGCCGGCTGCGCAACTACGTCTGCGACTTCCCCGGCGCGGCGATCAACGGTCATCCGCGGGTCATCGCCCTGCCGCACCTGGGCGCCTCCACCCGGCAGGCCGAGGACAACTGCGCCGAGATGGTGGTCGACCAGGTGATCGATTACCTCGAGCACGGCAACGTCGTCAACGCCGTCAATTTCCCGAATGCGTCGATGCCGCGCGAATCGGCCTACCGGGTCGCGATCGCCAATTCCAATGTGCCCAACATGCTCGGCCAGATCTCGACGGCGATGGCCGAGGCCGGTCTGAACATCCACAACATGCTGAACCGGTCGCGCGGCGACATGGCCTACACGCTGGTCGACGTCGACAGCCCGGTCTCCGACAAGGTGACCGCGGCGATCGGCCGGATCCAGGGCGTGCTGTCGGTGCGCTACCTGCCGGCCGGCAACCGCAACGCCTGAACGGAGAGACCGATGAGCAGCTCGCATGCCCGTGACGTCGCGTCGCTGATCCACCCCTACACGAACCTCGACCTGCACCGCGCCCGGGGGCCGGTGGTGCTGGCCAAGGGCGACGGCGTCTACGTCGAGGACGACCAGGGGCGGCGCTACCTCGAAGGCATGTCGGGCCTGTGGTCCACCGCGCTGGGCTTCTCCGAGAAGCGCCTGGCCGATGCCGCCTACCGGCAGATGCAGCAGCTCCCGTACGCGTCGCTGTTCGGCGGCCGCTCCAACGAACCGGCGATCGAGCTGGCCGACCGGCTGCTGGCGCTGACCGCGCAGTTCGGCTTCGACAAGGTGCTGTTCGCGAATTCCGGCTCGGAAGCCAACGACCAGGCGGCCAAGCTGGTCTGGTATTACCACAACGCGATCGGCAAGCCGGCCAAGAAGAAGCTGATCGCCCGCACGCGCGGCTATCACGGCGTCACCGTGATGGCCGGCAGCCTGACCGGCCTGCCGCAGCTTCACGCCGACTTCGACCTGCCGCTGCCGTGCGTGCTGCGCACCGACTGCCCGAGCTTCTATCACGAGGGCCGGCCCGGCGAGACCGAGGCGCAGTTCGTCGACCGCATCGTCGGCAACCTCGAACGGCTGATCGAGCAGGAAGGCCCCGACACGATAGGCGCGTTCTTCGCCGAACCGGTGATGGGCGCCGGCGGCGTCATCGTGCCGCCGCCCGGCTACTTCGAACGGGTGCAGGCGGTGCTGAAGAAGCACGACATCCTGCTGGTCGCCGACGAGGTGATCTGCGGCTTCGGCCGCACCGGCAGCCTGTTCGGCTCCCAGACCTTCGGCATGCGCCCCGACATCATGACGATGGCCAAGGCACTGTCCAGCTCGTACCTGCCGATCTCGGCCACCCTGGTCAGCAAGCCGATCTTCGCCGCGATGGTCGACGAGAGCCGCAAGCAGGGCGCATTCGCCCACGGCGTCACCTATGCCGGCCACCCGGTGTGCGCGGCGGTGGCGGTTGAGGCGCTGAAGATCTACGAGGAACGCGACCTGGTCGGCCACGTCGCGCGGGTCGCACCGCAGTTCCAGCGCCGGCTGCGGGCGCTGGGCGGCCATCCGCTGGTCGGCGAGGCGCGCGGCGTCGGCCTGGTCGGCGCGCTCGAGATCGTCGCCGACAAGGCCGGCCGCATGCCCTTCCCGGCCGCCGCCGCGGCCGGCGTCGCGGTGCAGGAGGCGGCGATGGCCCAGGGCCTGATCGTCCGCGCGATCCGCGATGCGCTGGCGATCTGCCCGCCGCTGATCATCACCCCGGCGCAGATCGACGAGCTGTTCGACAAGCTGGGGCGGGCGCTCGACGCGGCCCACGAGGGATTGCGCAAGGCCGCCTGATTCATACCTTGATCGCCCCGGCCCTGACGATCCGGCCGAGCTTCTCGGTCTCGCGCGCGATGTAGGCGTCGAAGTCGGCGAGCACCAGATCGCGGGGGACCAGTCCCTGGCCCAGCAGTTGCTGCCGGATCTCCGGCATCCGCCCGACGGCCAGGAACTGCCGGGCGAACAGCTCCAGATGCTCGGGCGGAGTCTTCGATGACATGACCACGCCGTAGGTGATGCTGTAGTCGAAACCGGCGATGCCGCTCTCGGCGACCGTCGGGACGTCGGCGATCAATGCAACCCGCTCGGGGGAAGTCACCGCCAGCGCGCGCAGCTTGCCCGACCTCAGATGCGGCGCGGCCAGCGCGATCGGCGGAAAGGCCACGTCGAGCCTGCCCGCCAGCACCTCCGTCACGGCCTCCTGCACCCCCTTGAACGGCACGTGCAGGAACCTCACGTCTGCTTCCTGGCTGAAGTACTCGCCCGCCAGGTGCGTGGCCGACGCGATTCCGGCCGACCCGAACGCCAGTGCCTCGGGCTTGCGCTGCGCCATGTCGATCAACTGCCGCAGATGCTTCGCCGGATGGTCGGCATTCACGACGATCAGCGCAGGCGAGTTCGCCAGCAACGCGAGACCGGAGAAGTCGCGCAGCGTATCGTAGGGCAGGTTCTTCTGGATCAGCGGGCTGACCGAATGAGCCGACGAGATGAACAGCATCTGGTGGCCGTCCGGCGGCAGCGCCAGCAGCGCCTGCGTCGCGGGAACGCCGTTGGCCCCCGGCCGGTTCTCGACGATGAAGGGCTGGCCGAGCGCCTGCGACATCCGCTCACCATACAGCCGGGCGAGCGTGTCGATCAGTGCGCCGGCCGAGAACGGAACGATCATGCGCACCGGCCTGCTCGGAAACGACTGGCGCTGGGCCTGGCCGGACGACGGCAGCGCGGCGGCTGCCAGCGCGCAGAATGCACGGCGCGACCGATTCGGCGACGGCATCGCCTCCCTCCTGTTCACGGCTGCGGGTCCGGCTGGAACGGATCGGGCGAGGTGACCCGCCGGAAATCGAAGAACACCTTGCGCCAGCGCACCACCTCGACGGTCTCGTACAGCCCGGCCGGAGTGAACGGATCCTCGTCGGCGAAGGCCTGCGCCTCGGCGCGGCTGTTCGCCTCGACGATCATCAGCCCACCGTGGACATGCCGGTTCCGATCGTCGACCTGTCCGCCGGCGGCCAGCAGCCTGTGCTGGTTGGCGCGCAGCCATTCGAGGCGCTGCGGACGCAGCCGATCGCGGATCGCCTCGCAGCCGGGTCTGTCGCGAGCCAGGATCAGGAAGTTCACTTCGCCTTCTCCCCGCCCCGGTGCTTGAACGAATCGCTGCGGAAGCTGACGATCGCATCGGGGTCGACCTCGACCTGCACCACCGCCGGCTTGCCGCTCTTCAGCGCCTGCCCGACGGCATCGGCGGTTTCGCCGGGCGCGCGGGCACGCGCGCCGAAGCCGCCGCACATCCTCGCGAACTCGTCGTACGGCGCGCTGAGGATGTCGGCGCCCAGGTAACGCTTGCCGTAGAAGTCGCGCTGGTAGGCTTTCTCCGCGCCCCAGCAGCCGTTGTCCAGCACGACGGTCACAGTGGGAATGTCGTGCTGGATCGCGGTGGTGAACTCCGTCATGCCCATGCCGAACCCG
>DAISWF010000169.1:0-13267 GCA_036826495.1 Burkholderiaceae bacterium | reverse complement strand
CCGGGGGTGGCGAAGGAGCGGCGGGCCGGCCGGGGGGCGGGGGGCGGGCGGGGGGGGGGGGAAGGTGGGGCGGGGGGAAGCCGGGGGCAGAGGAGGACGGGGGGCGGGGGAAGGCCGGAGCCGGCCGCGTCGTGTGCAGGCCCTCGGTTACCGCGGCACGCGGCCGCTGATCCGCGCAGGCCGCAGGAAGTCGAAGTCCGCGCCCTGATCGGCCTGGGTCACCGTCTGCAGGAAAAGTTTGCGGTAACCGCGTTCGGCAGTAGGCGCCGTTACCGGCGCCGCCTCGATCCGCCGCCGCAGCTCGTCGTCGCCGACCAGCAGCGACAGCGACCGCCGCGCCACCGACAGCCGGATCCGGTCGCCGGAGCGCACGTAGGCGAGCGGCCCGCCGATCGCCGCCTCGGGGGTCACGTGCAGCACGATCGTGCCGAACGCGGTGCCGCTCATCCTGCCGTCGGAGATTCGCACCATGTCCTTGACGCCGGCGCGGGCCAGCTTCTTCGGGATAGGCAGGTAGCCGGCTTCGGGCATGCCGGGCGCGCCCTTGGGGCCGATGTTCTTCAGCACCAGGATGTCGTCGGCTTCGACGTCCAGGTCGTCGCGGTCGATCCGCGCCGCCAGGTCGGCGAGGTCGTCGAACACCACCGCGCGGCCTTCGTGCTCCATCAGCCGCGGATCGGCGGCGGACTGCTTGATGATCGCGCCGCCCGGCGCGAGATTGCCTTCGAGCACCGCGATGCCGCCCTGCGGATAGATCGGCCTGGCGATCGTCTGCACGACATCCTGCTTGAACGGCGGCGGCGCGGCGTCCAGCTCCTCGCCGAGCGTGCGGCCGGTGACCGTCAGCGCGTCGAGATGAAGCAGCGGCTTGAGCTCGCGCAGCAGCGTCGTCATGCCGCCCGCGGCATGGAAGTGCTCCATGTAGAACCTGCCGGACGGCTTCAGGTCCAGCAGCACCGGCGTCTCGCGGCCCATCCGGTCGAGCGCCTTCAGATCGACCTCGAATCCCATCCGGCCGGCGATCGCGGTCAGATGCACGATGCCGTTCGTGGAGCCGCCGATCGCCAGCAGCACCCGCATCGCATTCTCGAACGCGTCGGCGGTCAGCACCTTGTCGATCGTCAGCCGCTCGCGCGCCATCTTCACCGCGGCGATGCCGGTGCGTTCGGCGACCCGCATCCGGTCGGCGGTGACCGCCGGCGGCGATGCGCCGCCCGGCACCGTCATGCCGAGCGCCTCGGCCAGGCAGGCCATCGTGCTCGCCGTGCCCATCACCGAGCAGGTGCCGACGCTGGGCACGAGCTGGTCGTTGACGGCGGCGATCTCCCCGGCGTCTATCTCCTCGGCGCGATAGCGCGCCCAGTAGCGCCGGCAGTCGGTGCAGGCGCCGACCACCTCGCCGCGGTGCGAGCCGGTCAGCATCGAGCCGGTGATGAGCTGGATCGCCGGCAGGCCGGCCGAGGCGGCGCCCATCAACTGCGCCGGCACCGTCTTGTCGCAGCCGCCGATCAGCACCACCGCGTCCATCGGCTGCGCCCGCACCAGCTCCTCGGTGTCGATGGCCATCAGGTTGCGCAGATACATGCTGGTGGGGTGCGCGAAGCTCTCGTGGATCGAGATCGTCGGGAACCTGGCCGGCAGCCCGCCGGCCATCAGGATCCCGCGCTGCAGCGCGTCGATCAACTGGGGCATGTTGCCGTGACACGGGTTGTAGGCGCTGCCGGTGTCGGTGATGCCGATCACCGGCCGGTCCAGCGCGCTGTCGGTGTAGCCGGCCCCCTTGATGAAAGCCTTGCGCAGGAACAGCGAGAAGCGGTCGTCGCCGTAGCTGGTCAGCCCGCGGCGCATGCCGGTGGGTTCGTCGTCGCTGCCCGGGTTCGAGTCGTCTGCCATCGTCGTTCGCCTGTCTTCGTTCGCCCGGATCGTTGCGGGCCGATCCGCGAACGGGACTTTACGCCTGATCCGGTCGACGGATCCGCGCACGGCCTTCGGCGCGAGCTGACTGGCGTCGATCGATATGGCAGCCCGGACCGGCCATCGGCGCGATGCAGCGGGCCAGGAGCATCGGGCCGCGCCAGTCGATCGCGCCCGCCGGCATCAGATCGCCTGCGCACTGGCGGCCACCCGCTCCAGGAAGCTGCGCACCTTGGCCGGCATCAGCCGGCGCGCCGGCACCAGTGCATAGATGCGCATCGGCGGACTGCGCCAATCGGGCAGCACCCGTTCGAGAAGCCGCTGCGCGACCAGCGGCTCGCAGTAGGTGGCGGTGATCCGCGCGACGCCCAGTCCGTCGATCGCGGCTTGGCGGCGCACCTCGGCATTGCTGGTGATCAGCCGCGCGTCGATCGGCACTTCGACGGTGCGCTCCTGGGCATTGGTCAGTTCCCAGTGCGTGTCGCCCTGGCGCGCCAGCAGCGGCAGCCGCGACAGCTCTTCGGGCGAGCCCGGACGCCCCTGCGCATCGAGCAGCGCCGGCGCCGCGTACAGGGCACGTTCGATCGCGAACATGCGCCGTGCGACCAGCCCGGAATCCGGCAGCGAGCGCTCGACGACGGTGAACAGGATGTCGTATCCGGAGCCGAGCAGATCGACCTCGCCGTGCACGACCTCGATCTCGATGCGCAGCTCCGGATGCTGCGCCAGCATCCGGCAGGCGATGACGCCGAGGTGATGGGCACCGAACTCGTACGGCGCGGCCACCCGCAGGGTGCCGCTCACCGTGTCGCCGCGGCCGATGATCTCGCCGCGCACCTCGCGCAGCCGCCGGAACGCCGGTGCTGCGTTGCGGTACATCGATTCGCCGGTCTCGGTGGGCCGTACGCGCCGGGTGGTGCGTTGCAACAGCCGCGTCTGCAGCTCGTCCTCGAGCCGCGCGATCGCCGCGCTGACGCTGGACTTCGGCCGGTCCATCGCCCGCGCGGCCGCGGTGAAGCCGCCGCGCTCGATCACCTGACAGAAGGCATCGAAATCGTCCCAGTTCATCGCGCTCGAAACCCACGACGGGCGGTCATTGTCCAGCCGGCCGAACAGTCTGTCCATCGACGGGTCATTGCGCGGGCGGCCGCCGCTGCCTAGACTCCACCGATCCACGGCCTGTTCGACTCACGCGCCGCGCCGCGCAACGAGCACGCTCCGATCACGCGAGGAGACATACATGCACCGCTCGGCGAATTTTCTCTACGACTGCTGGTACGTCGCCGCCTGGAATCACGAGCTCGACGACGGAAAGCTGCTCGAACGCACGCTGCTCGAGCGGCCGGTGCTGCTCTATCGCGGCGACAGCGGCCGCGCGATCGCGATGGACAACCGCTGCGCGCACCGCGGCGCCAAGCTGTCGATGGGCCGGCGCGAGGGCGACTGCGTGCGCTGCATGTATCACGGCCTGAAGTTCGATGCCGACGGCCGATGCATCCAGATCCCGGGGCAGGACAAGGTGCCGCAGAACCTGGCGGTGCGCAGTTATCCGGTGGTCGAGCGCGACAGCCTCATCTGGATCTGGATGGGCGAACCCGCGCGCGCCGATCCGGCGCTCATCATCGATTTCCCGTATCTGCGCGATCCGGGCTGGCGCGGCGTGCCGGACTACATGCACTACAAGGCGAACTATCTGCTGATCGTCGACAACCTGGCCGACTTCGCGCATCTGGCGTTCGTGCACACCCATACGCTGGGCGGCTCCGAGGAATACGCGTTCAAGACCAAGCCGGTGGCGATCGAACGGCTGCCCGACGGATTCCGGGTCAAGCGCTGGCACATGAACGCCGAGCCGCCGCCGTTCCATCGCCGGGTCGTGAAGAACGACGACAGGGTCGATCGCTGGAACGTCGGCCGGATGTACGTGCCGGGCATCTTCTTTCTGGAATCGGGGTTCGCCCCGGCCGGCGCCGGCGCCGAACACGGCAACCTCGAAGGCGCCAAGCAATACCGCAACTGCCAGTTCTTCACGCCCGAAACCCGCGCGAGCACGCATTTCTTCTGGAACTACCTGCACGACTACGACCTCGACGATCCGACGATCGCGCTGTCGCTGCGCGACAGCATGATCGAGGGCTTCAACGAGGACCGCTCGATCATCGAGGACCAGCAGAAGACCTTCGATGCCGATCCGGACTTCAGGATGCACGGCATCGCCGCCGACGCGCCGCTCGCGCACTTCCGCTGGACGCTCGGGCGGATGATCGAAGAAGAACGGCGACGAGTGGCGGAGGCGGCCGCGCCTGCCGCCGACGCGAAGGCCGGGAGTGTGCGGATTGCAGTAGCTGGCGGATAGACGCCATCACACGCTGTCGGTGCGATGGACAGCGGAGCGGTTGGCGCACCGGCGAGCACCCTCTCGACCGGTGCGGCGGTGGAGGTGCGGATCGCGGCGCGGAGCGATGCGAGGTGCGGAGCGCTCGATGCTTGGTACGGAGCGATAATGGCCGCATGTCGCCGTCACGCCTCGATGGTTCGCAGCGCGCGGAGCCCGCCGACCGGCGCCGGGCCGCACGATCATCCGCGCGCACGGGTTTGCAGCGTGTTGCCGCCGCCCTCGTGCTGTCCGTCGTCGCGGCGCCAGCAGACGCGCGGCTGCCCGATGCCTACGCCGCGATCCGCGTGCAGCCGTCGCCCGGCGTGGCCGAGCGCAGGTTCGATCTGCGGCCGGCGATCGAGCGGGCGCGCGCCTCGGGCAAGCCGATGCTGTGGTACTTCGGCGCCCACGACTGCCCGCCGTGCCGGGTGCTCGAGAAGTCGTTCGACGAGCATTCGGAGCGGCTCGCGCCCAAGCTGACCGCGCGTTACCAGCTCGTCGAGATCGAAGGGTATCTGCGCGGCCCGCGCCAGGTGTTCGTGATGCCCGACGGCGAATACCTGCTGCCGGCGCTGCGCATGAAGCTCGGCGATCGCAGCGGCGGCCGCTTCGTCTGGCCGTCGTGGTTCCTGCTCGATGCGAACCTGCGCAGCCTGCAGGAGCTGCCGTCCGGCAATGCGGAGTATCTGGATCCGGACTGGGTGGAATTGCGCTTCGGTCTTTAGAGAGGCCTGCGCTTGACCTGACGGGCTCCGGACGGGCCGCAACGAGGCGGTCAGCCGGCGGACTCGCGGGGCCGCAACGGACGGTCAGCCGGCCGGCCCGCGCGGCAGCCGCCGTCCCTGCAGCCACGCCACCAGTGCGATCAGCAGCAGCGCCGGCAGGTAGACCCAGTGCACGTCGGGCCGATCGGAGGGCAGGCGGATCTCGGTGATCTCCCAGCCCTGCTCGAAGCCTGCCTTCTTCGCGCGCGAACCGAACTTGACGCCGATCACGCTGAGCCGGTCGCCGAGCCGCGACAGCGTCAGGCCGGCGTCGGCCAGCCGCTTGGCCGGTTCGGCCGGTGGCCCGAGCTGCAAGGCCAGCGTCTTGCGCGACTCGTCGCCCTCTATCGTCTGGCCCTGGATCACCATCACCAGCCGGCCTTCGTCCGGCAGCTTGCCGACGATCTGATTCAGCTCGCTGGCCGGCACGCTGCGCCACGGCTCGCTGAACTGGTCCATCACCCAGTTGGGCCGGAACAGCAGCCACACCGCCACCAGCAGCAGTGCCGTCTCCCACCAGCGCGAGCGGACGCGGAACCAGTTCATCGTCGCGGCCGCGAACATCAGCGACGCGAGCAGCGATGCGCCGATCACCAGCACCGCCTCGCCGGCGTGATCGACATCGATCAGCAGCAACTGCGGATTGAAGATCCAGATGAACGGCAGCACGACGGTGCGCAGCGCATACAGCGACCCCTGGATGCCGGTGGCGATGGCGTCCTCGCCGGAGATCGCCGCCGCGGCGAACGTCGCCAGCCCGACCGGCGGCGTGATGTCGCCCATGATCCCGTAATAGAACACGAACAGATGCACGGCGATCAGCGGGATCACGATGCCGTTCTGCGCACCGAGCTCGACGATCACCGGCGCCATCAGGCTGGCGACCAGGATGTAGTTGGCGGTGGTCGGCACGCCCAGCCCCAGCACCAGGCACACGAACGCTGTGAACAGCAGCATCAGCGTCACGTTGCCGGCGCTGACGAACTCGACGAAGTCGGTCATCCGCAGCCCGAGGCCGGTCAGCGTGATCGTGCCGACGATGATGCCGGCCGTGCCGGTGGCCACCGCGATGCCGACCATGTTGCGCGCGCCGTCGGTGAGGCCGGTCACGGTGTCGTCGAGGCCGCGGCGCCATGGCTGCGCGTAGTTCGTAGCGGCGCGCTCGACCGGCGCGGCCGGCGCGGCCGATGCGGCTGCACCGGCTGCACCGGAGGCAGCAACTGCACCCGAAGCATCGGCGGGTGAAGCCCCGGCCGCCCCGCCGTGCAGCCGCCGCATCAGTGCGATCAGCGGATGCTGCGTCAGCATCAGCACGATGAGCGTCGTGCAGGCCCAGAACGCCGACAGCGACGGCGACGCCTCATCGACCATCAGCAGCCAGACCAGCACGCCGACCGGTATCAGGAAATGCAGCCCGGCACGCACGGTCGGCCAGGTGTCGGGCTTGACCGGGTTGCGGATGTCGATGTCCTGCGGCAGCTCCGGCGCGGTGGCGGCCTGCCACAGCGCCGCGACGTACAGCAGCGCCACCAGTGCGGCCACCGCAGGTGCGGCCGCATCGCCGAACACGCCGCGCACGGCCGCGATCGCGTAGTACACCAGCCCGATCAGCACGATGCTGCCGGAGGCGCCCAGTGCCAGGCTGGCGGCACGCTGCGCGAGCGGCCGCGCGCGCGCCGCGACCATCGGCATCATGCCGAGCTTGATCGCCTCCAGGTGCACGATGTAGAAGAGCGAGATGTACGACAGGATCGCCGGCAGGAACGCATGCTTGACGATCTCGGAGTATGGGATGCCGACGTATTCGGTCATCAGGAACGCCGCCGCGCCCATCACCGGTGGCATGATCTGCCCGTCCACCGAACTCATCGTCTCGATCGCGCCGGCATTCACGCCGCCGTAGCCGGCGCGCTTCATGAGCGGGATCGTGAAGATGCCGCCGGACACCACGTTGGCGACCGACGATCCGGAGATCATGCCGTTCAGCGCCGACGACACCACCGACACCTTCGCGGGGCCGCCGCGCAGATGGCCCAGCAGCGCGAACGACACCTGCATCATGTAGTTGCCGCCGCCGGCGCGGTCCAGCAGTGCGCCGAACAGCACGTAGATGAAGATCGTCGACGACGACACGCCCAGCGCGACGCCGAACACGCCCTCGGTGGTCAGCCACATCTGCGACAGCGCGCGCGACAGCGACGCGCCCTTGTGCGCCAGCACGTCGGGCATCAGCGGGCCGGCGAACACGTAGCCGAGGAACACCGCCGCCAGCACCGTCATCGGCCAGCCCACCGAGCGGCGGGTCGCTTCGAGCAGCAGCACGATGCCCAGGCTGGCGCTCCAGATGTCGAAGGTCGTGGGCTGTCCCGGGCGGGTGGCCAGCTCGCGATAGAAGATCAGCAGGTAGGCGCCGCAGAAGGCCGCCGCGGCCGCCAGCAGCCAGTCGGCCGGCGGCACCCGGCCGCGCGGCGAACGGCGGGTGGCCGGATAGCAGATGAACGCCAGGAACAGCCCGATGCCCAGATGCAGCGCACGCGCCTCGGTGTCGTTCAGGATGCCGGCGCCGAGCGCGAACGGAATCGGGCTCGCGTAGAAGAGCTGCCACAGCGACCACAGCAGCGCGATCGTCGACACCAGTGTCGCCGCCGCCCCGTGCAGCCGCCGCGCGCCGGTGTCGACGTCGGCGACGAGCTGCTGGAAGCGGGCGGCGTCGGCGGCCTCGGTGGCGTTCGGGGTGCCCGCCGCTTCCTCGGCCTCGGCATTGGCGCGGGGCTGCGCCGGGGAGCCGGGCGAACCCGGCACGCCGGACAGCGGACCGGCGGTGCCCGTCATCGCACCGGCCCGCGATGCGGCGGCCGCGGCTGCCGGGATCCGGGCATCGGCAGCGGGCCTGTATGTCCGGGCATCGGATGAAGGCCTATTTCACCCAGCCCTTCTCCTTGTAGTAGCGCAGCGCCCCGTCATGCAACGGCGCCGACAGCCCGTCCTTCACCATGTTCTCCGGCTTCAGATTGGCCAGCGCCGGATGCAGCTTCTTGAACTCGTCGAAGTTGTCGAACAGCGACTTGACCACCTGGTAGACGACATCGGTCGGCACCTTGGCCGACGTGACGACAGTGGCCAGCACGCCATAGGTCGTGGTGGCCTGCGGATTGCCCGAGTACATGGCGGCCGGGATCGTCGCCTTCGCGTAATAGGGCTTGTCGGCCACCAGCTTGTCGATCTGCGGACCGGACAGCGACACCAGCTTCGCGCCGCAGCTCGTGGTCGGGTCCTGGATGTTGGCCGACGGATGGCCCACGCCGTAGAAGAAGCCGTCGATCTTGCCGTCGCACAGCGCCGGGCCGTGCTCGTCGGCCTTCAGTTCCGAGGCCAGCGCGAAGTCGCTCAGCTTCCAGTTCATCGCCGCCAGCAGCTCTTCCATCGACGCGCGCGTGCCCGAGCCGGGGTTGCCGACGTTGAAGCGCTTGCCCTTGAAGTCGGCGAAGCTCTTGACGCCGGCCTCCTTGCGCGCCAGCACGGTGAAGGGCTCCGGGTGCACCGAGAACACCGCGCGCTCGTCGGTCCACGGGCCGGCGTCCTTGAAGGCGCCCACGCCCTTGAGCGCGTTGTACTGCACGTCGCTCTGCGCGAAGCCCAGGTCGAGCTCGCCGGACTTGATGGTGTTGACGTTGAACACCGAGCCGCCGGTCGATTCCACCGAGCAGCGGATGCCGTGCTTGGAACGGTCCTTGTTGACCAGCCGGCAGATCGCGCCGCCCGCCGCGTAGTAGACGCCGGTGACGCCGCCGGTGCCGATCGTGATGAACTTCTGTTGCGCCTGAACGGCGGGCGGTGCCGCCAGCACGCCGATCATCACGCCCGCGACCGCGCAGGCCCAGCCGAACTTGGATGCCATGACTCCCTCCAGGAAAATGCCGGTGTCAAGCCTGTCGTGCAGATCACGCGAGGCTTGAAACCTTCTACGGGACAGTAGGTTAGCGCTGTTTCGTGCCGCCTGGTAGGGCTGATTGCAAGTTCGACGATGGTTCCATCGCTTCAGGTTCCATCACTTCACTTTGACGATCACCTTGCCTTTTGCCCTTCCTGTCTCGACATAGGCCAACGCCTCTGCCACCGAGTCGAATGGAAATACCCGATCTACGGCCGGCTTGATCGCGTCGGATTCGATAAGGGGAGTGATCTCGCGCAGTTGAGCTCCGCTTGCTCGCATGAAGACGAATGCGTAGTGGATGGACACTCCTTTGAGTATGATTGGCCATGCAGCGACTACAAGCCTACAAGTTCGAGCTACGCCCGAACGGCCAGCAGGAGCGGCAAATGCGCCGCTTCGCTGGCTCGTGCCGCTTCGTGTTCAACAAGGCGCTGGCGCTCCAGAAGGAGCGTCACGAGCAGGGTGACAAGAAGCTGGGCTACGCCGGGCTGTGCAAGCTGCTCACCGAATGGCGCCACAGCGCTGAAACCTCGTGGCTGGCCGACGCGCCGGTTCACCCGCTGCAACAGGCGCTCAGGGATCTGGAGCGGGCCTACGCCAACTTCTTCGCCAAGCGGGCCGACTTTCCGCGCTTCAGGAAAAAGGGGCAGAGCGACCGCTTTCGCTATCCCGACCCGAAACAGATCAAGCTGGATCAGGTCAACAGCCGCTTCTTCTGCCCCAAGCTCGGCTGGCTGCGCTATCGCAATAGTCGGGACGTGCTGGGAACGGTGAAGAACATCACCGTAAGCCGGTCGTGCGCCAGGTGGTATGTATCGATTCAGACTGAACGGGAAGTCGAGCAGCCGATTCCAAAGGGCAATGCGGTCGGCATCGACATGGGCGTAGCCCGGTTCGCCACGCTGTCGGACGGCACGTTCTATGCGCCGCTCAACAGCTTCAAGCGGCACGAAGCTGCCTTGCGCAAGGCGCAGCGGGCGATGAGCCGCAAGGAGAAGTTCAGCAGCAACTGGAAGAAGGCGAAAGCGCGCGTGCAGCGCATCCATTCACGGATTGGCAACGCCCGGCGCGACTATCTGCACAAGGCCACGACCACGATCAGCCAAAACCACGCGATGGTGTGTATCGAGGACTTGCAGGTGGGCAACATGTCCAGGTCGGCGGCGGGCACCGCCGGGCAACCGGGGACGGGGGTTCGGGCCAAGTCGGGGCTGAACAAAGCCATCCTCGACCAAGGCTGGTTCGAGTTCCGCCGCCAACTGGATTACAAGCTGGCGTGGAACGGCGGCTGGCTGATCGCCGTGCCGCCGCGCAATACAAGCCGCACCTGCCCGTGTTGCGGCCACGTCTCGGCCGACAACCGGCGGGCGCAAGCGCGGTTCGAGTGTGGGGCATGCGGTTTCGAGGAGAACGCCGACTTTGTCGGCGCGGTCAATGTGCTAAGGGCGGGACACGCCCGGTTCGCCTGTGAAGTGAGCGATGCAGTCGGGTCGCCAGCAGCAGGAACCCACCGAAGCGACTCGGGGGCGGCTCGATGCCGCGCCTGAGCGCCGTAGGAATCTCCGACCTTCAGGCTGGAGAGGATGTCAAGGAGATGTACTCGGCGAAGGTGCCGATCCGGAAATCATCCGGTCGAGCATAGACCTCATCGCCCGGCTTGAACTGCCGTACGCGCGGGCCGACCTTGACGACCTCCCCGGCGACGTCGTGGCCCAGCACGAGCGGCATGCGGTAAGGCAGGACGAGCTTGAACTCGCCACTCCTGATCTTGGAATCGAGAAGATTGACGCCTGCCGCGTGGATTCGGATCAGGACGTCATCGTCGCGCAGTTCGGGCTCCGGCACCTCGGCAATCCGGCCGGTTTCCTTCTTGCCGTAGCGGTCGATGATGAAGGCTTTCATGTCTTGCTCAACTTTTGAGCCGATCCGCGGAACGTCAGCAGCGACAGCGCCAGGCTCGCCGCCAGGACGATGCGGAAGGCCAGATAGGTGGGCAGAGCCAGCGCGGAGGCGGCTCCGATGGCGAGGGCGGCGCAGCCCATCTGCAGGAAGCCGAGCAGGGCCGAGGCGGCGCCTGCCTGCTGCCCGAAGGGCTGCAGCGTGATCGCGGTGCCCAGCGGGCTGATCATGCCCATTCCCAGCAGAAACACGGTCAGTGCCGCCGAGAAGTACCAAGCATCCTGCGGGCCGACCAGCAGGGCGATGCTGCCTGCGAACGCGATGACGATCCCGGCTCGGGCCGCCCGCGTCGTTCCCCACCGATGCGCCAGCCGCGGCGCCAGCAGGCCGGCGCCGAACACCACGAAGACGGTGGACGCAAAGAACAGTGCCAGCCCGAGCGGCGAGAAGCCGAACCCTTCGATCAGGATGGCGGGCGCCATCGCGAAGAACATGTACAGGGAGCCGATGACCAGGCTCACCGACAGCGCTGGCGCGATGAATCGGCGGTCGAGCAGCAATCGTCCGTAAGTCCCCATCACGGCCGGGAGGGAGAGTGCCGCGCGCCGGTCGGCATGATGCGTCTCGCCGAGACGGATCAGGTAGTGGATGCCCAGCAGCGCCGCGAGCAGGCCCACCACCCAGAAGGTCGTCCGCCAGCCCAGCAGGCTGTTGAACGCGCCGCCCAGCAACGGCGAGAAACCGGGCGCTGCGGCCATGGCCACCATGATCAGCGAGAGTGTACGGGCGAGCGCTTCGCCTTCGAACAGGTCGCGCGCGATGGCACGCGACAGCACGGACGTGGCACACACCCCCAGCGCCTGCACGATGCGTCCGACGATGAGTTGCGGCAGGTCGATCGCCAGTGCGCAGACGGCGCTGCCCGCTACGAACGTGAGCAGGCCGCACAGCACCAGCTGCCTGCGGCCGAACCGGTCCGACAGAGGGCCGACGAAGAGCTGGCCGACGGCGAAGGCCACGAAGAACGTACCGAGCGTCGCACTCAGATCCTTCACCGATGTGCCGAGATCGGCCCCGATCGCGGGAAAGGCGGGCAGGATGATGTTGGTGGCAAGCGATCCCAGCGCGGCCAGGCCAGCAAGCAGCCACAGCAGCTCGCCCGTCAGCGGTCTCTGACCCTCCCTAAGCTGCGGCTGCATCGTCGGAATCGTCATCGAGGCATTCGATGCAGGCATCCAGCAGCTCATGCAGGGCCGCCACCCGTTCCACCCCCAGCCGCTCGTTCAGCGCCGTTTGTGCCGCCTTCCACGCACGTTGCCCTTCGGCGCGCTTCGCACGGCCCGCAGCGGTCGCTTCGACCAGCCGGCTGCGCGCATCCTCGCCCGCGCCGATCGTCACCCATCCCTGTGCCGCCAGCGGCTGCAGGTTGCGCGTCAGCGTCGAGGCATCCATCTGCATGCGCCTGGCCAGATCGCCGGGCCGGATCGGGCCGAGTCCGACGATGTGTGAAAGCAGCGCGTACTGCGTGTTCTTCAGGCCGACCCCGGCGACGTAACGGTCGTAATGCCGGGTCGCCATGCGACCGAGCTGGCGCAGCTTCAGGTTGGTACAGCCTTGTGGCTTGATGGCGTTCTTCATGGTATATATTGTACCTGCAATCTTTGTAGATACAAGTTTTTGGAAATGAAGGAGCCGTCAATGAAGGTCGATCAGGTCGTCGAGCGGTGGAAAGAGGACGAAGCCGCGGTGCGTGCCCGCTTGCGACAGCCCGACGCAGCAACTCAGGAACAGGTCGCCGGGCGATCAGGCATGGAGATCTTCGAAGCGATCTTCGCGGGCGAGCTTCCGCCAGCGCCGATCGGCGACACGCTCGACTTCGTGCCGATTCACATGGCACCGGGGGAGGCCGTGTTCCAGGGGCGGCCGCAACGCCGGCACTACAACCCTCTGGGCACCGTGCACGGTGGCTGGTTCGCCACCTTGCTCGACTCGGCGGTCGGTTGCGCGATCCACGCCACCCTGCCGGCGGGCAAGGCTTTCACCACGCTGGAACTCAAGGTGAACATGGTGCGGCCTCTCAACGATGGCGTGCCGCTGGTGCGTGCCGAGGGCAAGGTGATCCATGCCGGGCGTCAGGTCGCCACCGCCGAGGGGCGCATCGTCGGCCCCGATGGCAAGCTGTACGCCCACGCGACCACGACCTGCCTGATCTTCGATCACCCCATGTGATCGAGGGCCGTTCACACTACGTTCGTGTCCGCGTGAGGCCCTAGTGTCGTGAGTCAGAGATTCGCAGGGTCAGGACGAGGCGCAACGGGGCGAGCGCAAGGCGCGGTTCTGGGTCGATACCGGGGGTATCGACCCAGGTTCGCAACGCCG
>DAISWF010000168.1:0-13414 GCA_036826495.1 Burkholderiaceae bacterium | reverse complement strand
CATCGGTGGGGCGCCGCTCCTCGGTGACGCCGCCGCTGCGGTCGCGCGGGCCCATGCTGGCGCGGATGCCCCACGAATGGTCGCGCAGCCCGTGCCAGCGCTGCACCTCGGTGCGCCGCCCGTCCAGCACCACGTGACCGGTCGCGCGGCAGATCATCGTATAGCGCACCAGGTCGTTGATCAGGCGGCCGTACCGGTAGTGGCGGTACGTGCCCTCCATGTACGGCGGCGCGACCGAGTCGAAGCGCAGGCCAAGCGCCAGCCGGCCCGTCTCCGCGAGCTCGAAGCGCGCCTGCCGCAGCCGCTCGGGGAACGACAGCCGGAACGGCCCGATCGCCAGCGTCGCATGCGCCGGGCGCAACGCGCGGGTGAAGCGCCACGAACGCTGCTCGCCGCCGCGGGCGACGTTGACGAAGCCGTCGATGGTGTTGGTGTTGGGGTGCAGCCGCATGCCCATCGACAGGTACCAGTCCTCGGCGTAGGTCGCGAAGTAGTAGCCGTCGTTGAAATGCGGATCGGACGTGGCGGCCACGTTGAACGGCGTGGGCGCCTGGTGGAACGGCAGGTCGTCGATGTCGCTCAGTTGCATGTCCTGCATCGCGGATCTCCTGGGTTCGTACGCAACGGGCGGTCGCGACGCCGCGCGCTGGTCGCCGCCTGCCCGCCTCGCAACGGGCCGGACAGGCTGCCGGGGTTCATGCGGCCCTGCGCCGGCCGCCGGCGGGTTTCGGGGCATGCTGCGCCAGCCGCTCGACCGTGTCGCGCACGTGGGCCTCGAGCACCCGGCGGGTATCGACGCGCAGCACGCGGGTGCGCCGGGTGTGATAGAGGATCAGCAGGCCGAACAGCACCGAGTAGTGCAGGCCGACCTCGGACTCGGACTCGTCGTCCGTGCAGCCGGCCAGCTCCCGCACGCTCTGGCGGAAGATGTCGAGGATCGAGTCGAGCTGATGGTTCAGCCGCGCGTCCAGCTCCTTGGTCAGGCTCTGGGGCTTCAGGCCGTTGAACAGATAGAGCGCCAGCGCCATGTCGCCGGGGCGCGACTCGTAGTGGTCGAAGTGCCCGAACATCACCGCCGCGAAGCGCTCGGCCGGCGTGCCCGCCTTCTGCACGTCGGCCATCAGCCGTTCGCGGTACGCCTCCAGCGACCGCGACAGCAGCTCCGCGTAGATCTCCTCCTTGCCCTTGAAATAGGGATAGATGGAGCCGGTGGTGCAGCGGGCGGCGCTGGCGATCATCCGCATCGACGCCCCCTCCAGACCCTTCGATTCGAACACCTTGCGGGCGGCCTTCAGCACCGACTCGCGCCGTTGTTCGTCCGTCTTCCTGGCAGGGGGCATGCGGATTTCCTCGCGTCGCGGCGCCGTCGGGCGACGGCGGACCGAACGTACTTTACTTCGCCGCCCCCGCGACCAGCGGGCAGCCGCCTTCGGTCTCGGGCCGGAACGCCTGATCGCCGGGCACCGTCTGGCGGATCTGCAGCAGGTCGAACGGCCCCTTGGACTGCTCGGGCGACTTGGCCTGCCACAGCATCATGTCGTGCAGCACCCGGCCGTCGGTGCGGATGCGCACGTTCTTGTTGTACATGTCGTTGACCGGCATCTCGCGCATCTTCCTGCCGACCGCCGCCGTGTCGTCGGTGCCCGCGGCCTCGACCGCCTTCAGGTAGTGGTTGACGGCCGCATAGGCGCCGGCATGGGTCATGTTCGGAATGTTGGTCCCCGGAAAGCGCGCCTGATAGCGCTGGGTCCAGGCGCGGGTGGCGTCGTTCTGGTCGTGATAGAACGATGCGACGCCCATCGTGCCGCGGGCGGTCTTCAGCCCGATCGCCTGCACGTCGTTCACGTACAGGAGCAGGCCGGCCAGCCGCTGGTTGCGGGTCAGGCCGAACTCGTCGGCCTGCTTGACCGCATTGACCAGATCGCCGCCGGCGTTGGCCAGGCCGATCACCTGCGCCTTCGAGGCCTGCGCCTGCAGCAGGAACGAGCTGAAGTCCGATGCATTCAGCGGATGACGCACCGAACCGAGCACCTTGCCGCCGCCGGCCTCGATGAACTTCGTCGTGTCGCGCTCCAGCGCCTGCCCGAACGAATAGTCGGCGGTCACGAAATACCAGCTCTTGCCGCCATCGGCCACCACCGCCTTGCCGACGCTGGCGGCCAGGCCGTAGGTGTCGAACACCCAGTGCGTGACGTTCGGCGCGCACAGCTTGCCGGTGATGTCGGAGGAACCCGCGCCCGCCACCAGCAGCGTCTTGTTCTTCTCCTTCGCGACGTTCATCACCGCGATCGTCGTCGCGCTGCCGCCGCCGGCCACCAGCAGGTCGACCTTGTCGACGTCGATCCAGCGGCGCGCGACGACCGCCGCCACGTCGGGCTTGTTCTGATCGTCGGCGAACATCACCTCGATGCGCCTGCCGAGCACCTTGCCGCCGCGGTCCTCCACCGCCAGCCGTGCCGCCTCGACCGCGCCGCGACCGGTGACGTACGAATAGACACCGGACTGGTCGTTCAGGATGCCGATGCGGAACACCGCATCGGACCCCTGGGCCTGGGCGCCGAGCGAGAACGCCGCCGCGACGGCGGCCGGCAGTACGTGGAACTTGCGCATGGGATCGTCTCCTGGAATCTGTGAAGGGAACTACGAAGGGTCGGGAAGATCACGATCGGCCCGCGCGGGCGCCGTAGCGCTCGCGCAGCAGGAATTTCTGAGCCTTGCCGCTGGAGGTCCGCGGCAGCGCGTCGACGATGTGCACGACCGCGGGCTTCTTGAAGCCGGCCAGGTGCACGGTGCAGTGGGCGATCAGCTCCGCCGCCGTGGCAGCGACGCCCGGCCGCAGCTCGACGACCGCGCAGACCTGCTCGCCCCACTTCTCGTGCGGAACGCCGATCACCGCAGCCTCGAGCACCGCCGGATGGCCGCGCAGCACGTCCTCGATCTCGGCCGGCGCGATGTTCATGCCGCCGCACTTGATCATGTCCTTCTTGCGGCCGGTCACGTACAGATAGCCGTCGTCGTCGAGATGGCCGAGATCGCCGGTGTGCAGCCAGTCGTCGACGATCTGCTGCGCGGTCAGCGTCGGATCGCCCCAGTAGCCGGCGGTCACCGACGGCGCGCGCACCAGGATCTCGCCGTCGCTGCCGGCCGGCAGATCGGCACCGTCGTCGCCGACGATGCGGATCGCCGCATTGATCGATGCACGCCCCGATGCGCCCGGCTTCGCACGGGTCATCTGCGGCGGCATGCAGGCGACGCTGCCGCCGCCTTCGGTGAGACCATAGACCTGCACGAAGTCGGTATGCGGGAACATCTCCAGCATCCGCTGCACGACCGCCGGCGACAGCACCTGGCCGCCGCACATGATCATCCGCAGCGCGCGGGTATCGAAGCGCTCGATCCCGGGCACCCGCAGGATCTCGTAGATCATCGTCGGCACCCACAGCACATGGGTGATCCGGTGCTCGCACACGTAGGCGAGCGCCGCCGCGGCATCGAAGCCGCCCGACGCCTTCACGTGCACGGTGCCGCCGGCATGCAGCGCGGCCCACATCAGGTCGTGGCGGCCGCCGACGTAGAACAGGTCGATCATCGCGTAGGTCGAGCTGTCGGGCCCCATCCGGTAGTCGATGACCTGCTGGATCGAGTTGAAGTAGAGGCCGCCGTGGGTCCACACCGCGCCCTTGGGCTGACCGGTCGTGCCCGACGTGAAGATGATCTCGTGCGGATCGTCGAAGTGCGGCTCGCGCGGCACCGGCGTCGCGGGCGCCGCGGCGACGATCTCGTCGAAGCGCAGCTCTCCCGCTTCGCATGCGCCGCCCAGCAGCACGACGGTCCGCAATGCCGGCAGCCGGCCTTCGCGTCGCAGTTGCCGCACCATCGGCGCGGCGTCGGCATCGACGAAGATCGCGATTGCGCCCGAGCGGTTCAGGATCGCCTCGACCTCGCCCGCCCGCAGCCGCCAGTTGACCGGCACCATGATCGCGCAGGCCGCGGCAATGCCGGTCTCGATCTCCAGATATTCGAGGCAGTTCTTCGCGAGCAGCGCCACGCGTTCGGCCGGCGCGATGCCCAGGCCGATCAGCGCATGGCCGACCCGGCGCACCTGCTCGCGCATCCGGCCCCAGGTGCGCGCCGTGCCCTCGAACACGATCGCCGGCCGGTCACGCTCGGCGCCGGCGCGCTCGAACACCTGCGGCAGCGCCAGCGTGCGCCAGCGCTGCGCCTGCGCCAGGTCGAGCCCGATCCTGTCGACCGGATAGTCGCGCCCGCCGCCCACGATCGGGGTCCTCAGCGCGCCTTCACATGGACCGGGCGCGGCGGCTCGGGCCGGCTGCCCTTGGCGAAGCGCGCCATGCCGGCCATCGCCTCGTCGGCCACCGCCGGCTGGTAGCAGAGATCCGCCTCCAGCTCGAGCGCCTGCGGCAGCGGCATGCCGTAGCCGAGGATCGCCGCCTTGCGGTCGGCACGGATGCCGTCCTGCCCGTAGGTGCAGATGTGCCCGGCGATCGCCAGCGCACGTTCGACCGCGGTGCCGGCCGGCACGACCTCCTGCGCCAGCCCCATCCGGTAGGCGTTGTGCGCATCGATCTCCATGCCGGTCTCGATCATGTACAGCGCATTGCCCAGCCCCACGGTGCGCGCCAGCCGCTGCGTGCCGCCGTCGGCCAGCGACAGCCCCCAGCGCTTGTTCAGCAGACCGAACTTCGCGTTCTCGTCGACGATCCGGAAGTCGCACCAGCAGGCGAACTCGACGCCGCCGGCCCAGCAGTTGCCGTTGATCGCCGCGATCACCGGTTTGCCCGGATCGAGGCGGCAGAAGCCCATCGGACCGGCGCTGCGCGTGACGCGGTGCTCGAACAGCTCCTTCATGCCCTTCAGGTTCGCGCCCGCGCACCAGGTGACGCCGCCCGCTCCCGACACGACCAGCACGCTGGCCCGAGCATCGGCGGCGAACGCGTCGATCGCGTCGGATAGCTCCATCGCCAGCCCGGCATCCACGTTGTTGTGGACCGCGGGGCGGTTCAGAATGAAATGCGTGACGCCGCCGCGCCGTTCGATCAGGAGACTGGACATCGGATGGTTTCCGCGGGAGGTTGATGATTTTTCGATAACAGTGTTATCGTAACAGTGTTATTCAACACCCGCAGCGCGGCCGCTGTCAACAAGGGGATCGGCGAAGTGTCGGACACGACGACGGACGAGATCGGTCGGCGGCTCGCTTCATGGGCGCGCGACCGCTTCGGCGCGGATGCGCGGATCGCCGGCGCGAAGTCGCTCGGCGGGCATTCGCAGGTGACCGTGGGTTTCGAGCTGCAGGTGCCCGGACGCGAGACCGAGCGCCTGGTGCTGAAGACGCCGCCGCCCGGCGTCACCGCGCAGAACAACTTCGACGTGCTGCGTCAGGTGCCGGTGCTGCAGGCGCTGGCCGCGCAAGGCGTGCCGGCGCCGCAGGCGCGCTACTGGTCTGGCGACCCCGCCGCATTCGGCGGGCCGTACCTGATGATGTCGCGGCTCGCCGGGTCCTCACCCAGTGACGTGTTCACCGACGATGCCGGCCGCGGCATCGTCGATGCCGACCGCCAGTTCGGTGACGCGGTGAGCACGCTCGTGCGCATCCACTCCATCGGCGAGCCGCAGCTCCAGGGCTGGGGCGTCGCGCGCGGCGTCGCCGACGAGATCGACCACTGGGTCAAGGTGGTCCGCAAGTCGAGCGACGAAGCCTGGGTCGCGCAGGCGATGCGGGTGCGCGAGCTGCTGCACGCGGGCACGCCGCCCGAAGTGCCGATCGGGCTCGTGCACGGCGACTACTACACCAACAACTGGGTGTTCGACGGCCCGCGGCTCACCGGCGTCGTCGACTGGGAGGGCGCCTCGATCGGCCCGATGCTGCTCGACCTGGGGTGGCTGTGCACGATGTACGACCCGCCGAGCTGGGGGCCGCTGCGGCGCCGGCGGATGGGCTGGCATCCCGGGCCCGAGCGGTTCATCGAGTGGTACCGCGCGGCCTCGCCGCTGGACCTGACCCACATCGACTGGTACCGCGCGCTGGCCGCCTACCGCCTGGCCTGCATCACCGCCTACTATTACGAGCGCCACCGCACCGGCCGGCGGCACAATCCGGCGTGGGACGTGCTCGGCGAGGCGTTTCCCCATCTGCTGGAGCAGGCGGCGTCGAGGCTGGGGGAATAGCGCCGCCGCTCGCCCCGGGTTCGTGCCCGCGCGAAACCCGGCGGGCGGCAGCGGCTCGTTCCTTCAGCGCGCGCCGGCATTCTCCAGCATCGTTGCCATCTCGCGGAAGCCGCGGGCACGGGCCAGCGCCAGCGGGGTCAGGCCCTGCCGGTCGGCGAGGTTCAGATTGGCACCCGCGTCGATGAGCGCCTTCAGCGTCTGCTGGTGACGCGGGCCGCCGTCGCCGAGCACGACAGCCTCGAGGAGCGCCGTCCAGTGCAGGTTGTTGACGTGGTCGAGCGGCGCGCCGGCATCGATCAGTTGTCTGACGACGCCGGCATGGCCCAGATGCGCGGCGGCGATCAGCGCGGTGCCGTCGTAGCGGCTGGTGATCAGCCGGGCGCTGGCCCCCGACTGCAGCAGCAGCCGCAGCGTCTCTTCGTCGTTGGCGACCGCGGCGATCGTCACCGCGTCGTAGCGGTCGTTGTCGAGCAGGTCGGTGCGGGCGCCGGCCAGCAGCAGCGCGCGAATCGCATCATGCTTGCGCACGTGGGTCGCCACGTGCAGCGGCGTGCGGCCGCGGCCATCGCGCTGATCGACGTCGGCGCCGGCCGACACCAGCCGCCGGATCTCTTCATCGCGGCCGAACCATGCCGCCGCGTGCAGGCCGGCATAGGCGTTGACTTCGAGCGGTGTCGGCGCCACCTGCGCCGCCACCGGCGCGGGCACTACCAGGAGGGCACTCAGGAGGACGCCCGGAAGGGCGCCCCGAAGACAACCGCGAAGTTCCACGATGTCTCCGATCATCGCACCATCCGTTGGCGCCCGTTTCGCTGTCGGCCGATGCAGGGTCAGTCGGTCGGCCGCTTCTGCTGCGCGCCGACCAGGTCGCGGTAGGCGTGCCAGGTGGCGTGGCCCACCAGCGGCGCGGTGAGCACCAGCGGCAGGAACGCCATCACCAGGCTCGCGCCGATCAGCAGCACTATCAGCACCGCCCATACGGCCAAGGTGGCCGTGTTGTCGTACAGCGCACGCATGCTGTTGAACATCGCCGCGATCGCGTCGGCCTTGCGATCGAGGATCATCGGCGCCGACACCACCGAGATCGCGAAGGCCAGCGTCGCGAACGCCAGGCCCACGATGAGCCAGGTGGCGATCAGCTCGTAGTTGGCCGACGTGAGGATCTGCACCACCGCGTCGTTGAGCGTGGGCAGCTCGGCGGTGAAGAACAGCGCGAACACCACCACCGAGGTGCGGGCCCAGAACACCAGCAGCAGAGTGAGCAGCACCGCGAAGAAACCGAAGGCCCCGGCGTTGGCGCGCCAGCAGGTCAGCGACGCCCCCAGGTCGACAGGCAGGCCCTGCTCGCGCTGGCGCGACAGGTCGTACAGGCCCGCGCACAGAAAGGGGCCGATCAGGAAGAAGCCGGCGGTCAGCGCCATCGTCAGCTCCCAGTGGGTGGCATAGACGGCGCGGATGGCCAGACCCATCAGCATGAAGGCCAGACCGTACACGCAGCCGCGAAAGCCGGTCAGGCGCAGATCGTCGGCGCCGCGCGCCAGCCAGCGGAACGGGGCCGAGATCGGCAGTTGGCGGATATCGGCCAGCAGCGATTCGGCGGGGACTTCGACGGTGGGTTGGCCAACGGGCTGGTCGCTCATGTCTCTCTCCATGGAGGCGCGGCCCGCTGCGTGGCGGGCCCCTCGAAGACAAGCATAAGCAAGAAAGGGCGCCGCGGCGAGCGTTTCGAACAGCTCGTCCGCGGGACGCATCGACGTCTGCGCGCCGCAGCCTTCATCGCGCCAGATAACCGCCGTCCACCGCGTAGCACGACCCGGTGACGAACGACGCGCGCGGGCTGGCCAGCCACAGCGCCAGCTCGGCAACCTCCTCCGGAGTCCCGAGCCGTCCGGCCGGATGCAGCGCGACGAGCTGGCTGCGGGTGGCCTCGTCCGATTCGAGGCCGGAGATCATCGGCGTATGGATGAACGCCGGGGCGATCGCGTTGACCCGCACACCGGCCGCCGCATAGTCGAGCGCCGTGGCCTTGGTCAGCCCCAGCACGCCGTGCTTGGCCGCGGTGTAGGCCGGCGCGTTGCCGAAGCCCACCTGGCCGAGGATCGAGGCGATGTTGACGATGCTGCCGCGGGTCTTCACCAGCTCCGGCAACTGGTACTTCATGCACAGGAACACGCCGGTCAGGTTGATGCCGATCACCCGGTCCCAGCCTTCGAGCGGATAGTCGGCCGCAGGCGCCAGGTCGCCGCCGATGCCGGCATTGTTGCAGGCGATGTCGAGCCGCCCGAAGCGGCTGACGGCTTCTTTCACCAGCCGTTCGCAATCCGCCGCGCGGCTGACGTCGGCGGCGACGAATCCGGCGGCCGCGCCGGCCTGCTTCAGCAGCTCGACGGTTCCCGCACCGCCCTTCTCGTCGACGTCGGACACGACGACGCGCCCGCCCTCGCGACCGAACGCGATCGCGATGGCCCGGCCGATGCCGGAACCGGCGCCGGTGACGATACAGACCTTGTCCTGGATCAGCATGACTGGTTCCCCTGATGTGAAACAGATCGGGCAGCGCGCCGACATGCATCGCCGGCGCAGAGCCGGGTATTGTCGTCGAAGCGGCGCGCCGCACTTTGCACTGGCGCAAACGCCGCACGGGCTCGCCGAGCGCGCCCGCCTGCAGCATCGCCGGCGACCGGCGACAATCCGGGCTCGCGATATGCCACGCGATACGTCAAGTGCCAACGAGTCCGCCCATGTCCTTCGAAACCCGTTACTCCGAAACCACCCCCTCGCCGGACGAGGTGTCGGGAATCGCCGGCCCGATGCTGCTGGAATTCGGCACCGACTGGTGCGGCCACTGCCGGGCCGCGCAGCCGCTGATCGCGGCGGCGATGGCCGAGCATCCGTCGGTCCGGCACCTGAAGATCATGGACGGGCCCGGGCTCCCGCTCGGACGTTCGTTCCGCGTGACGTTGTGGCCCACGCTGGTCTTCCTGCGCGACGGAGCCGAGGTCAGCCGCCTGGTGCGCCCGCGCTCCGGCGCCGACATCGACGAGGCGCTGGCAGCGATCGGCTCCCCGACATGATGCGGCCCCGCCCCTCGCCGCATCGTCCGGCGCACCACCTGACCCGCTGACCGCGGTTGCGCCTGCCCCGACCACCGCTTGCGTCCTGCGCTGCAGCAATCTACTCTTCAGTCTGAGCGCCGGCTGCCCCTCTTCCCGGCTCCCCCACCCCAGCCCTGCGAAGACTGCGATGCCACGTATCCTGATCGTCGATGACAATCCCTCGAATACGTTCGTCTTCAGCTCGCTGCTGGAGGACGAGGGTTTCGACGTCGATCTCGCCGCCAACGGCCATGAGGCGCTGGTGCGGATCGGCGAGCAGACGCCCGACGTGGTGCTGACCGACCTGCAGATGCCGGAGATGGACGGCAACGAGCTGTGCCGCCGGCTGGCCGGCGAGCCGTCGACCTCCGAGCTGCCGGTGATCGTGATCACCGCATTCGGCGATGCGCCGGCCGCCACCGAGGCTCATGCACGTCAGATCATCTCGAAGCCGGTCAGCTCGGAAACGTTGCTCGAAGCGATCCGGACGCACGGCGGGCTCGCCTGATCGGCCTTCCCTGATCGGCCTCCTGATCACGACCTCCTGATCACGGCCTTTCGATCACGGCTCCCGACCGCGGCGCCCGCTTTCACCGGATCCGCGTCGCCGTCCAGCCCGCGCCGCCCTCGACGGTACCCGACATCGTGTCGCCGCTGACCCGGCCGGTGTGGCGCCTGCCGCCTATCGTGAACACGATCGCTTCACCATCGAGGCGGCCGGCCTGCACCGGCAGCGCGCTGACGGCGCCTCCGCCACCTCCGCCGCGCAGCGTACCCTCGAGCACCTGGTAGGACTGCTCGAGCACCAGCTCCCGGTCGCCCATCCGCCACCGGCCGCGCACCGGCGCCGGCACCGTCCACAGGAATGCGTTGCAGTGGCCGACGCAACCTTCGCGGACCTCCGCCATCTGGTCCGGCTGCCAACCCTCCATGCTGAACGAGTTCGAGACCACCCGGGTCCCGGGTTTCATCGCCAGCAACGTCGAGCGCAGCTTCAGGTTCAGCTCGGGCAGCAGGAACAGGGTCACGACGGTGGCCTTCGAGAAGTCGGATTCGAAGATGTCGGCCTGCTCGAAGGTGGCGCGCCCGGCGACCCCTTCGGCCCGTGCCGTCCGTCTCGACAGCGCCACCAGATCAGGATTGAACTCGATGCCGTGAGCCCGGGCGCCGCGCTTGGCGGCGGTGATCACCAGCCTGCCGTCGCCCGATCCGAGATCGACGAGATAGTCGCCGGCCGACACCTTCGCCATGTCCAGCATGCGGTCGACCACCGTCTGCGCGGTCGGCAGCCAGATCACGTCCTTGCCGGCCTGACCGCGCGCCGGCTTGTAGTCCTCGGGACTCTGCCTGGACGCGCAACCCGTCAGCACCAGTGCGCAGACAGTCGCAATGAAGAACCGTCGCCGGATCGTCGCCATCGTTCGAGACTATCATGACCGGCAGGGCGGCCGTAATGATCGTCGACGCGGCAATGCCCGGCCCGGTGCCACGGCCTGTGCCACGGCCCCGATGCCACAACCGCGACGCCTCCGCCACCACGATACCTTGCTGCGGTAGCGGATTTCAGCCTTGACAAAGATTGCCTAGCCAATTAAAGTCACGCCAACGATCCGCCCTGACCCTCAGCACCACCGCCGTGACCCGCACCGCTTCGCGCCCCGCACCGCCCGCCGACTTCTATCGCGCGCAGGGGTATTGCGCCGAAGAAAGCGTCGGCTATCTGATGAAGCGCATCGTCGCTTCGATCGTCTGCCAGGCCGATCGGCGCCTGGAGGAATACGACCTGACGAGCGCCCAATGGGGGCCGCTGGTGCGGCTGCAGAATGCCGGCGACTCGACGGTCGCCGAGCTCGCGCGCTGGCTGCAACTCGACGCCGGCTCGACGACGCGGCTGCTGGACAGGCTCGAGAAGAAGGGGCTGTGCAAGCGGGTCCGCTCGACCGAGGACAGGCGCGTCGTGAACGTCGAACTGACGCCGGCGGGGCGCACCGCCGCGGCCAAGGTGCCGGCGGTGCTCGCCGACGTGATGAACGCCCACCTCGCCGGCTTCTCGAAACGCGAATGGCAGGCGCTGAAGGAATACCTGCGGCGGATGCTCGCCGCCGGCGACGCGCTGCGCCAGCCGGGTGGCGGTCCCGACGGCGGTCCGGACGACGAACGCGCCGGCAGCGGGGCGACGGGCGGCGGGGCAGCCGCCAGAGGCGCGGCCGCCGCGCGCATCGCCGCCCACCATGCGGCCGGCCGCGCGGCCGCCGAACAGCGGGCGACCGCCCGCGCGGCGCGCCCGACGGGCGCCCGGTCCGCCGTTGCACAGGCGGCGGCCACAACCGGACGCCGGCCACCGCCGCCGGCCAGCGACTGACCGCCTGCGCCGGCCGTTCGACCCGCAGCAGTTCGATCTACAGCATTTCGACCCAAGCAGTTCGACCCGTCACAGCCCAACCCCGCAACAGCCCGCCTCCGCCACCCACCGCCGCACCCTCCCGACAGCCGGCCATGATCCGCCCAAAAATTTGCCTAAGCAAATGAAGCCCAAACAATTGTTCCGCTTTGCGACCGCCGCATCGATCGCCGCCGTGCTGGCCGGCTGCGTCAGCAGCGCCGGCATCGTGCCCGTCGCCGAGCCGCTCGCGCCCGCCGCCGTCGGCCTCGGCCTCGACGCGAAGGCCGGCGCGGCGGACACCGCGGCGCCGGCGGCCGATTGGTGGCGCGCGTTCGGCGATCCGAAGCTCGACGCGCTGATCGAGCGCGCCCTCGCCAGCCATCCGGACCTGGCTGCCGCGCAGACGCGGGTCGCGCGCGCCGAAGCGCTGCTGGCGGGCGCCACCGCCGCCGGCAAGCCGCAGGTCGGCGGCCAGCTCGATGCGACGCGTCAGCGTTTCAGCGCGACCAGCATCTATCCGCCTCCGCTCGGCGGCTCGACCCGGACGCTGGGCACGGCGCAGCTCAACGGCTCATGGGAACCCGATTTCTTCGGCCGCAATCGCGCGGCGATCGAAGCGGCGATCGGCGCGCAGCGCGCCGCGCAGGCCGACCTGCAGGCGGCGCGCGCGATGCTCGCCGGCACCGTCGCCGGCACCTATGCGCAGCTCGCCCGGCTGTTCGAGCAGCGCCGGGTCGCCGAGCGCGCGCTGACGCAGCGCGACGAGATGCTCGCGCTGATCCGCCAGCGCGTGCGCGGCGGGCTCGACACGAATGTCGAGCTGCGTCAGGGCGAAGGCGCATTGCCCGAGACGCGCCAGCAGATCGAGGCGCTCGACGAACAGATCACGCTCGCCCGGCATGCGCTCGCGGCGCTGACGGTGCAACCGCCCGACGCGCTCGATGCCTTGACGGCATCGCTGACCGAGCTGCGCACCGTCGCGCTGCCGTCCACGCTGCCCGCCGATCTGCTGGCGCGGCGCGCCGACGTCACCGCCGCACGCTGGCGGATCGAGGCGGCGACGCACGACATGGCGAACGCGAAAGCGCAGTTCTATCCGAACGTCAACCTGACAGCGTTCGTCGGGCTGGCGAGCATCGGGCTCGATCAGCTCGTGAAGTCGGGCAGCGAGCAGTGGGGCGTCGGCCCGGCGATCCGTTTGCCGATCTTCGATGCCGGCCGGCTGCGCGCGAACCTGCGCGTGAAGGCGGCCGATCTCGATGCCGCCGTCGACAGCTACAACGGCGCATTGCTGACGGCGGTCCGCGAGGTCGCCGACCAGTTGAGCTCGCTGCGCTCGATCGCCCGCCAGCAGACCGAGCAGGCCGACGCGCAGGCGTCGGCCGAAGCCGCGTTCGACCTCGCGACGCAGCGCTACAAGGCCGGGCTCAGCACCTATCTGACGGTGCTGAACGCCGAGGCGGGCGTGCTGACGCAGCGCCGGCAGGCGGCCGACCTGAAGGCGCGCGCGCTCGATGCGCAGTTCGCGCTGATCCGCGCGCTGGGCGGCGGCTATGCCGGCGATCCGGCGCTCGCCGCGAACCAGAGCCGCTGAATCCAACGAATCCGAAACCGGAGCCGACCGATGTCCGAAGAAGAAGATGTCCGCAACGCCGATGCCGCACTGCCCCCCGCCGACGCATCGGGCAACCCGGCGCGCCGCAAGGCGCTCGCCCACAGCTGGGAAGAGTGCACGCGCCAGTTCCTG
>DAISWF010000167.1:13177-13441 GCA_036826495.1 Burkholderiaceae bacterium | reverse complement strand
GGAAGATCCGCCGCCCTCGCGTCCGCGCCAGAACCGTCCCAAGCTGACACGGATCAAGTAGAGTCGCCGATGCGGCGCCGGGATGGCGTCGCCCGGTTCCTGCCGGCTTAGCTCAGTTGGTAGAGCAGCGGTTTTGTAAACCGAAGGTCACGGGTTCGAATCCTGTAGCCGGCACCATCAGGCAGTCCAGCGCCCTCCAAAGGAGTCCAGTGGGCCTAGAGAATTCATTCACTTAGGTGTTCTGGATAGGCTGGATCGTCCCAT
>DAISWF010000167.1:0-13163 GCA_036826495.1 Burkholderiaceae bacterium | reverse complement strand
GAGTTCCAGCGCATCCCCTCGAAAAGTACTGTCCATGCCGCTGACCGACGTCGCCTGCCGGCACGCCAAACGCGCCGAGGGCGGGAAGCCGCGCAAGCTGGCCGACGGATCCGGGCTGTACCTGCTGATCAACCCCGGTCGTGAGGTACTGGCGGTTCGACTACCGGTTCGGCGGCAAGCGCCGGACGGATGGCGCTGAGCGCCTATACCGAGGTACCGCTAGCCAGCGCGACAAGGCGGGGAAGGTGGTCGTCGAGGGCGCGAGAAGCTTGCCGCCGCCCGGGCGCTGCTGGCCGCCGGCGTCGACCCGATGGGCAACCGGAAGCTCATGCTTAGAATGCTCTTGCCAAGGATGTTTCGGCGACGAGCCGTTGAACTACGTTTGGCCACATGTCCGGAGATGTAGGGGCAACTCCCAGTCTGACGGTACTTTTGTCGGTGTTTTTCCGGTACGGCGTACCGGGCAGCAAGCATCAGCGCAACTTTCCCGGGTCCGGCCAACGGTAGGCCGTTAAGCGGGGCACCCGGTTGTCCGGATGGTCTACTCCGTCGACCGGCAGGGCCAAAGTGGTCCGATTTAGCCCGGAGAGGGGTAACATTGATGCGCCACTCGCGAGGCCCGCACCGTGTCCGATCGCCTGAAGCCCATGATCCACTTCGTCGTGCAGCACGCGCGGCCGGATCTGCTCGGCGCGACGAAACTGAACAAGGTGCTGTGGTTCGCCGACGTGATGCACTATCGCCAGCACGGCCGCACGATCAGCTGGCGGACGCACTACACGAAGAACACCTTCGGGCCTGTTCCTCCGGGCTCCCTGGCGGCTCTCGCGGAGCTCAAGCGCGAGAGCCAGATCGTGGAGCGCTCCGTTGCGACGCCAGCAGGGCCGCGCCGCGAGTTCGTCTGGCTGCATCCTGCTGATCTGTCGGTATTCGCGCAGACCGAGATCGAGGTGCTTCACGAGGTGATCGCCTGGGCGTCCACTATAACGGCCAAGGAAATCAGCGATCTCACCTATGATGCGCTGTGGGAAGAAACCGAGATGGGGCGCCCCATGAGCGTCGCGGCTGCGTCGGTCACGCCGTGCGAACCCGACGAAGAGGACATCGCGTGGGCCGAGGCCGTATTCGGTGGCGAGGGTAGCCCGGCTGGTCCGGACGATGCGCTTCGCCAGGCCTCCTGATGGCTTCCGCCTGATCATCGGCGACGCGATAGAGGGGTACGTCGCCGCCTGGGCTGGCGGCGATCCACTGCGTCTGCGCACCTGGAATCGATCAAGGCGCGCCTTCGAATCGTCGCGGCTCGGGAGGGCATGAACATCGGCGGGAACAGGTTCACGATGTTCTTCAAGGACGACCCGCTGCCCGGCAATCTGATCCGACTAGCCTACGAGATTCACGGCGACGCCGTCAGGGTCCAGGCAGTATTCGTTCGCTGAGAAGCGAGCCCGGCCACTGACCTGACCATCGCTTGCTAACGGTGGCATCGCGTGCGGTCGATCGCGCGGTACCTCACGCCGACGCAGGCGTCAGTGTCGATGCTCGCGTCGATTAGGTGATGTTCGCCGAGTACCGTTGAGCTGGCCGAAGACCGCTGTGCCGGTCGAGGTAGTGCGCCACGGCTAAAGCGCTATCAGGTGCAGCAGTCCGGAGCAGCAGCAGAATAAAAGGCGGCGTGTCACAGGAGGCCGGCGAAAGATTGCGGGCGCCCGGGCGCAGGGCTATTCTGCCCACACCGCATAGCCCCCAAGCTGTCGGCATCAACGGAGTTCCAATGTTTCGCCGTCCCATCCTCATCGCCGGCCTTGCCTTTCTCGCCGCCATCCAGGCTCCAGGGACGTTCGCCCAGAACGCTCAGCCTCAATCGCCATGCGTGCAGAAGCCCGATCCGCAGAGGCCATCCTTGCGTGTATGCGATGTCGCCGACCTTGTGCAAGGCACCTATGTGGGTGAGATCATTTCCGATTCACGCGGCGCTACGCCGCCTCCTGGTGTTCAAATCATCATCAACCTGACGCGGATCGGCAGGAATCGCGTGCAGATCACCACCAATACGCCGCAGCTTCCGGGCGCCGACGTGTCGGTCCAGTTGGCTTCCGGAAAAGTGGTCAATGCCTCGGGCGATGACACCATCTTCATCGATCTCGCCCAGTCGCCCTGGTTCATCGACTACACCTGGCGCCAGGTAGTGGCTTTCTCGGGCCGCCGATCCTGATGGGACGGGCGGCGCAGCGACAGCATCAGTTGCGCACCGGATCAATCCGGCAGCCCGGCCAGCCCAAGCCCGCGGACGTAGCGTGCAAGATCCTCGCTTCGGCGCAGCGGCGTGGTGCCGGCGACATCCGCCATTCGGAACTTCGGATCGAGGCGTCGGACCTGCGCCATCACCTTGCGCGATTCGTCGAGCTTGCCGGCCATGGAAAGGCTGGCGGCCAGCAGGCGGTTCATCGGTGCAAAGTTCGGCCGTTCCCGCACCGCCTTGTGCCCCCAGGCAACCGCGTCGTCGTAGCGGCCCGCCACGAAGTGCGCGAACGAGATCGCTCCCTGTGCAAGGTTCAGCAACGGGTCGAGCGGGCTGAGCCGGATCGCGCGAGACACCTGTTCGATCGCGAGCTCGGTGTCGCCGCGGTACGCGGCCACCCAGCCGCTGAGATGCCATGCGAGGGCCAGGTTCGTATTGAGCCGTAGCGCCCGCTCGATGTGCGCCGCGCCTTCATCCAGTTCGCCCACCACGTGAGCCAGCGCGAAGCCGGCCGTGCACATCGCCACGGCATCGCCTTTTCCGAACTCCGCGGCGTGCCGGCTCAACCGCTCGGTTTCAGCCTTCTCGTGAATCGGGTCGGCCATCCAGCCGTTGCAGTTGCGCATGTCATAGTAGAACGCCGCCATGCCGTAGGCCGAGGAGAACTCGTCGTCCAGTTCGAAAGCGCGGTAGTACATGCGCAGTCGGATGGCAAACCATCCGATCGCCCGGTGAGACTGGCGGATTGCCTGTGCTGTGAGATGCGATTCCGAGGGGTCAGCTTGCAATTCGATTTACGAGCAATGAGGCCAGCGGATCGGTACGAGTTGCTGCTCATTGACGTTCCGCCTCGATCGACGGTACTTTCGCCGGCATCTGCTGCTCTTCGGCAGAAGCCGTTCCCAGGATACCGTCATGCCGCTGACCGATGTCGCCTGCCGGAACGCCAAGCCCGGCGAGGATGGGAAGCCTCGGAAGCTTGGTGAGCGCCTGCATTGGCCTTTCGGGCGCATTACGTCATCGCAGAGGCGCTCGCAGTGACCGGCGGCTGGGTCGCCTGCCATCGCGACCGTGTGGCCGCGGCGCCCGAGTTCGCCGGCGAGCCGTGGGCGACGCTGGCTGGTTACGGCAATCGCGAGTCGGCGGTGACCTGGCATGACAGCGAGGCCGCGGCACGCCATCAGTGGCGGGACTTCGGCTGGGTCGAGCAGCCGCCGCGGGTCGGCGAGCGCCACTGGGTCGGGCTCGGATACCCGTTCTGGCACCGCGCTGGCGTGCCGTTCTGGTGTGTCGTCGATCCGGCGCGTGCGGTCTCTTGTGGTTATGACGATTGGCCCGGCGGATTGAGCGAGATGCGCTTCGTGCGCTGCCGGGTGGACGGCATTCGTCCGATCGATGAGGAGCGGGCCAGCGCCGTGGCGACGATCGAAGCTGTGCTCGGCGTTGCTGACCTGATCCGCCTGCCTCTGACCGACCGGCTGGCCCACCCTGATACCTGGCACGAGTTGTCGTTTGCGCCGCGGCTATTGTGGCAGGGCGAGCTGGTCCTGCAGGAGGCCGACTCGCAAGGGCCGCCGGGTGCCTGGGCGCTGCTGCGCCATACGCCCGCAGTCACCGATCTGCTGGTCCTGGGCCGCTATGGCATGCACTACGATGAGATGTGGGCCGGACGGGTGCGGGTGCGCGAAGGCGACCGGATGCTCGGCCCCGGGCTGCCGGCGCTGATGCGGCACGCCGATCCTGGCAGGGCCGGCTGGCAGCCCGGGCGCTGATTCTGCCGGCGGCTGCGCTCAGAACGCCCGGTTGCGGACTTCGTCGGGAGGGCAGGCAAGCAAAGGCAACTCACCTTTCTCGGCATCCGCAGCGCCAAGCCGGGGCGCAAGGTCGACGCATTCAGCGATGAACTCTCGAGCCTCGTCTTCGGTCGTCAGGTGTTCGCTGCGGCCGAGAAAGGCACCCTCGGCATCGCGCAGCACGACGACGACCCCCCGGCCGAACGGCACCAGCCCGTAGCAGCGCGACAGGCCGGCTTGCAGACGGAGGTCTTCGGCTGCCTTGGGAAGCGATTCCTCGTTCATGGGCGGCGTAGCCAGCAGCCGCGAGTTCGACGCAGACCACAGGACGAGCCGTCGCTTCTTCGAAAGAGGAAGGTTTTCGACCTCGAGCCGCGGCGGACTTGCTCTCATGGATGGCGCCGTGGACATGTGCATTCAGACCGAACGGATGTTGGAGGCCTGCGGCCCCTTGCGGCCCTGCACCACGTCGAACTGCACGCGCTGGTTTTCGGTCAGGGTTCCTTCCGATGTCTTGACGTCGTTCACGTGCGCAAAGAGATCTTTGCCCCCGCTGTCGGGCATGATGAAGCCGAAGCCCTTGCTGCCGTTGAACCATTTGACGATGCCGGTTTGAGCGTTCATGGATAAGTCTCGCTGAAATGTGGATGGCGTGCGATGGCAAAGCGCCATTCGCACGGAAGAAAGACTCAAGATCGCTGCTCAGGGAGACGTATCAGCGACGGGCCTGCTGACGCAGGTGTCGGGACACCAGGACCGGGAGACGATGGTCTTGGGAAGCTCTACGATCCCACTATAGGAGAGTTCGGGGACGGGGTCCAGCGGTTTCTGCGCGGAGGCGGCAGACGAGCCGCGGCCGCCACGAAGCTTGATCTGCGTCTAAGAAACGGCCCCCAGGCCACCCCATAATCCATCCCGACTGGAAGGAGACCCGGTGCTGCGCGCACTGCTGACCGACATCCACGCGAACCTCGAAGCGCTGGACGCCTGCCTGGAGCACGCCCGACGACAGGGCGCACAGGGCTGGGCGCTGCTGGGCGACTTCGTCGGCTACGGGGCGGACCCGGGGCCGGTGGTCGACATCGTGATGGCGCTGGTCGCGGAAGGCGCGTTCGCCGTGGTCGGCAACCACGATGAGGCGGTCGCAGGCAGCACGCGGCCGGGGATTATCGACGACGCCAAGCAGGTGATCGACTGGACACGCTCGCAACTGACCGCCGCGCAACGCGATTTCATCGCCGGGCTGCCGCTCCTGCAGGAGGACGGCCCGCGCCTGTACGTGCACGCCAATGCCTGGGCGCCGGGTCAGTGGGAATATCTGACTTCGGAAGCCGACGCGCGGCGCAGCATGAACGCCACCCGATGCCGGCTGACGTTCTGCGGCCATGTGCACGATCCGGCGCTCTACCACATGGGGCCGGACGGCCGGGTTGCGCGGTTCCGGCCGGTGCCTGGTGTCGCGATCCCGCTCGGCACGAGCCGGCGGTGGCTGGGGGTGCCGGGCTCGGCCGGCCAGCCGCGCGACGGGGTGCCGGCGGCGGCCTACGCCATCCTCGACGAGACGCGCAACTCGCTGACCTTCTACCGTGTTCCCTACGACGTGGAGCGCGCCGCCGCCAAGGTGCGCCGGGTCGGCCTGCCCGAAGCGCTGGCGCGGCGCCTGGAGCGCGGCGTCTGAGAACCTGCAGCGGTGGGGGTAACGCAGGCCCGTCGCGGGTTCCTTCGAAGGCTCCGACGATCTGCTCGCCGCTGGCGGGCGCGATGGTGCGCCCCGGCGCCGCCGATGCGGCAGGTGCGGCAGGTGCGGCAGGCGCGAGGGGCGGGCGATGAACATCGTGCGCGACAGCCGGCTCGAGCCCGGCATGGTGATCTCGGTTGAGCCGATGCTCGGCAACGCGCACGGCATGGTGATCGGCGGCTCCCGGCTCGAGGAGCGGCTGCACCGCGGCGGCATGGGGGCGCTGTGGCGGGTCACGCGCGACGACATCGCCGAGCCGCTGATCATGAAGATCCCGATGCTGGGCGGCTTCGAGAACTCGACGGCGATCGTCGGCTTCGAGGTCGAGCAGATGGTGCTGCCGACGCTGACCGGCCCGCATGTGCCGCGCTTCTACGCGTCGGGCGACTTCGACACGCAGCCGTTCATCGTGATGGAGCGCATCGGCGGTGACTCGCTGCGCGTGCGGATGGACGACGCGCCGCTCGATCCGGCCGAGGTGGCCGAACGCGGCGCGCGGCTGGCGCAGGCGGTGCACGCGCTGCACCTGCAGGGGGTGATCCACCACGACATCAAGCCCAGCAACGTGATGTTCCGGCCGAGCGGCGAGGCGGTGCTGATCGACTACGGGCTGGCGCGCCACGACAGCCTGCCCGACCTGCTGGCCGAGGAGTTCCGCGTGCCGATGGGCACCGGTCCGTACATCAGCCCCGAGCAGGTGCTGCACATTCGCAACGATCCGCGCAGCGACCTGTTCGCGATCGGCGTGCTGCTGTACGTGCTGGCCACCGGCGAGCGGCCGTTCGGCGTGCCCGGCACCGTCGCGGGCCTGAGGAAGCGCCTGTACCGCGATCCGCGGCCGCCGCGTGACGTCAATCCGAAGGTGCCGCCGTGGCTGCAGGAGGTGATCCTGCGCTGCCTGGAGGTCGATCCCTCGGCCCGCTATCAGTCCGCCGCCCAGCTTGCATTCGATCTGCAGCACCCCGAGCAGGTGGTGCTGACCGCGCGCGCCAGCCGTCTGCGTCGCGACGGTCGCGGAGCGGTGTTCAAGCGCTGGTTCCGCTCGATCGGGCGCGAGCCGGCGGCGCGCCAGTCGGCGCAGGCGCAGAGCCGCTCGGCGCCGATCGTCGTCGCCGCGGTCGACCTGTCGGCCGGCATGGAGGCGCTCGCCGATGCGCTCGGCACCGCGGCGCGGCGCGTGTTCGACGCCGAGCCGGGCGCGCGGCTGGCGTGCCTCACGGTGCTGAAGACGCACCGCATCGCGATCGACCTGACCACCGACGCGCAGGGCAACAACCTGCACGTCAAGCAGCTCGTGCAGCTCAAGCACTGGGCGCGCTCGCTGTCGATCGCGCCCGAGCGGATCTCGTATCACGTGATCGAGGCGCCCGATCCGGCCGCGGCGATCGTCGACTACGCGAGCGTCAACCACGTCGATCACATCGTCATCGGCTCGCGCGGCAGCTCGACGCTGCGCCGTTACCTGGGCAGCGTGTCGGCGCAGGTGGTCGCGCAGGCGCCGTGCACCGTCACCGTGGTGCGCAGCCCCGGTCAGCAGGGCGAGGACGAAGGCGCGCCGGTCGACCGCCTGGCAGCCTGAAGACCGCCCCCGCGCGGGCGGGGGGCGAACGCCTGATGGCGCTCGATCCGGCATCGCCGGGAAGACCTGCCCGACATCAGCGCAACGGCGTCTTCAGCACGCCGACGAACGCCTGGGCCGCGCGCGACAGGGGCTTGTACAGCGGATAGAACACGTGCACCGGCATCGGCACGTCCGGCACCACCGGACGCGTGACGAGGCCGTGCCAGGAGCGGCCCTGCATGGTCTGCTCGTCGGCCAGCGCGATGCCGACGCCGGCTTCGACCATGCCGCAGGCGACGTGGACCTGTTCGACCTCTACGGTCGATTGCGGCATGCGCGGCGAGTGCTGGTAGAGCTGCCGCACGAGCTGGCCGAGCGGGAGGTCGCTCGAATAGCCGATGAAGGGCTCGTCCAGCAGATCGTCGATCTGCACGCTCTTGCGGCGGGCCAGCCGGTGGCGCGCCGGCAGCACCGCGACGATCCGGTTTTCGTACAGCAGCTCCATCGCCAGCGCCGGATGGCTGGTCGGCATGTAGGCGACGCCGAGCTCGACCTGCTGGGCGAACAGGCTCTGCAGCAGCGCCTGCGGTGACTGGGTCTGCAGCACGATTCGCACTTCGGGATAGCGCTTCAGGAACGCCTTGACGGTGCGCGGCAGCAGCGACTGACTGAGATTCGCGCTGCAGGCGATGCGCAGCATGCCCGAACGGTTGTCCAGCAGCGATTCGGACACCTGGTTGACCCGCTGCACGCTGCTGTAGACGGCGCTGACCTCGACGAAGAGCTGCTCGGCTTCCGGTGTGGGATACAGGCGGCCCTTGATCCGCTCGAACAGCTTCAGGCCCAGACGCTGCTCGGTATGGGACATCATCCGGCTGACGGCCGGCTGCGACACATGGAGCGCCTTGGCGGCGCCGCTCATCGAGCGGGTCAGCATGATCGTGCGGAAAACCTCGATCTGGCGCAGGTTGATCAGCATGGTCCGTAGCCGTCGGCGGCATATAACTTCATGTTATGGAATCTGCGCAAAAGAGTATAGGACATCGGCCGGGGCTCTCCCTACACTGAAATCCGACCTTGACGAAGGCGTACGTCGACGAAGGCGCATCGATGGCTGATTTCGATCTGGTGATCCGCGGCAACGTGGTGGATGCCGACGGCTGGGTGGCCAATGGCTGGATCGGCGTGCGGGACGGCAGGGGGGCCGCGCGCGGCGTCTGCGAGGGCGGCGTCGCGCCCGCCGGCACGGAGGCGGTGGATGCCCGCGGGCTGTGGGTGCTGCCGGGCGTGATCGACGGCCAGGTGCACTCGGGCAGCCAGGCGAACCAGGAAGGGCTCGGCTGGGCGTCGCGTGCCGCGGCCGCGGGCGGTGTCACGGTGATGGTCGACATGCCCTACGACGACCCCGAGCCGGTCGCCTCGTGGCCGCAACTCGATGCGAAGATCGCCGAGGTCGAACGCGACTGCCATGTCGACGTCGCGTTGTACGGCACGTTGAACGACAAGCACGGAATGCAGGCGGCGGCCGGTTTGATCGAAGGCGGCGTCTGCGCGTTCAAGTTCTCGACCTTCGAGGCCACCCCCGGACGGTTTCCGCGCGTCGAGGAGGACGACCTCCACGAAGCGTTCCGGTTGATCGCGCCGTCGGGGCTTGCCTGCGGCGTGCACAACCAGATGCAGGAGCTCACCCGCAAGAACGTCGCGCGGCTGGTGGCCGCCGGAGACACCGGCTGGGACGCGTTCCTGCGGGCGCATACGCCGCTGGTCGAGAACCTCGCCACCGCCTTGATCTACGAGATCGGCGCCGAGACCGGCGCCCGTGCGCATGCGGTGCACGTGTCGACCGCGCGCGGGTTCGAGCTGTGCAACATGTTCCGGCGCGCCGGCCACCACGCCAGCATCGAGACCTGCGTGCAGTACCTGATGTTGAACCACGAGGAGCACACCCGCCGCTTCGGCGCGAAGACGAAGCACTTCCCGCCGATCCGTCCGAAAGCCGAGACCGAGCTGCTGTGGACCCACATCGCCAACGGCGATTGCACGTTCGTCTCGTCCGATCACGTAAGCTGGGGGCTGGAGCGCAAATCGAATCCGGACGTGTTCAAGAACTCGTCGGGCGGGCCCGGGCTCGAGACGCTGCTGCCGGCTTTCTGGACCGGTTGCGAGCAGCACGGCGTTTCCCCGTCGATGGTGGTGCGTCAGTTGTGCCTCAATCCGGCCCGGCATTTCCTGCTCGCCGATCGCAAAGGGTCGCTGGCCGTCGGCGCGGATGCCGACGTCGTGCTGCTCAAGCCGGAACGCTATCCGTTCGATCCGTCGACCAGCCTGTCGGCGGTGCGCTGGAGCTCGTTCGAGGGCATGGAGTTCTCGGTGCGGGTGGAGGCGACCTGGTGTCGCGGTGTGCTGGCGTATCAACACGGCGCAACGCCGCAGATCCGCAATCGTGCCGGACACGGGCGGTTCCTGCGCCCGCGGCATCCGGCGGGGATGGCTGCGTGACGGATCCGGCGCCGGCCTTCGCGACGACCCCGATCGACGCGGACCGGCTGTGGTCGCGCGTGCAGGCGCTGGCGGAATTCACGCTGCCCGACGTGCGCTGGACACGACGGGCGTTCACCGACCTGCAGCTTCGGTCGCGGCAATGGTTGCGCGAGCAGATGCAGGCGGCCGGACTGCGAGTGTCGATCGATGCCGCCGGCAACCTGATCGGGCGGCGAGAGGGCCGCGATGGAGGCCGCGTACCGCTGGTCACCGGGTCTCATTGCGACACGGTCGTCGGCGGCGGACGCTTCGACGGCATCATCGGCGTGCTGGCCGGCATCGAGGTGGCGCATGTGCTGAACGAGCAGGGCGTGCGATTGCGGCATCCGCTGGAAGTGATCGATTTCCTGTCGGAGGAGCCCAGCGACTACGGCGTCTCCTGCGTCGGCAGCCGCGGCATCGTCGGCGGGCTCGACGCGCAGATGCTGGCGCTGACCGACCCGCACGGCGAGGCGCTGGCCGACGGCATCCGGCGGATGGGCGGGCAGCCGCAGGCACTGGCCGAGCCGCTGCGCGGCTCGGGAGAGGTCGCTGCGTTCGTCGAACTGCACATCGAGCAGGGGCCGGTGCTCGAGCGCAGCGGCCTGCCGATCGGCGTGGTGACCAACATCGTCGGCATCCGGCGCGTGCTGCTCACGGTCAGCGGCCAGCCCGATCATGCTGGCACCACGCCGATGGATCTGCGCCGCGATGCGCTGGTCGGTGCTGCGCGGCTGATCGACCGGGTGTACTCGAAGGCCGCGGCGCTGAGCGGGCAGCCGCACTACGTGGTCGCCACCGTCGGTCGCCTGTCGCTGTCGCCGAACGTGCCGAACGCGGTGCCCGGAAAGGTCGAGATGATTCTCGAAGTGCGCAGTGACGAGCTTGCGATCATCGACCGGTTTCCGGAGCAGGTGATGGCCGAGATGGCCGACTCCCTGGCCGGACTCCGGCTGGAGGCGACCTGCGTGCCGGTCAGCCGCGGCCTGCCCGTCGACTGCACGGCGCACGTGATGGACGCGATCGAGCAGGCCGCCGCCGCGCTAGGCTACCGATCGCGCCGCCTGCCCAGCGGCGCCGGTCACGACGCCGCCTACATGGCGCGTTGCGGGCCGATGGGCATGATCTTCATCCCGTGCCGGGATGGCCGCAGCCATTGTCCGGAAGAATGGATCGAGCCGTCGCAGCTTCTCGATGGCACGCGGGTGTTGTACCAGACGCTGATGGGGCTGGACGCCTTGCCCGATGCATCCTCCGGAGGGAAGTCCTGATGCCCCACTCCAATCCGCGTCGCGACATCAAGGCAGCCCGCGGCCTGGCGCTGCGCTGCAAAGGCTGGCAGCAGGAAACGGTGCTGCGCATGCTGGAAAACAATCTCGAGAACGGCGAGCGTCCCGAAGACCTGGTGATCTACATGAATGCCGCCAAGGCGGCGCGCGACTGGGACTGCTTCGATGCGATCGTGCGCACGCTGATCACGATGGACGACGAGCAGACGCTGGTCGTTCAGTCGGGCAAGCCGGTCGGTCTTTTCCGGACCCATGCGTTCGCGCCGCGCGTGCTGCTGGCCAATGGCAACGTCGTCGGCCGCTGGGCCGGAGATGCGGAGATGTTCCGGCTCGAGAAGCAGGGCCTGACGGTGTTGCCCGGCATGACCGCGGCGGCCTGGCAGTACATCGGAAGCCAGGGGATCGTCCAGGGCACCTATCAGTCGTTTGCCGGCGCGGCCGAGCAGTTCTTCGGCGGCAGTCTGGCGGGCCGGATCATCCTGACCGCCGGCTGCGGAGGCATGGGCGGCGCCCAGCCGCTCGCCGGCAAGATGGCCGGCGCGGCGACCCTGATCGTCGATGTCGATCCCGAGTCGCTGCAGCGCAGAGTGCGCACCGGTTATCTCGATACGATCGCGCCGACGCTCGACGACGCGATCGCGGCCGTGCGCGCGCTGGTCGAGCGCAAGGCGGGCGGCTCGGTGGGCTTCGCCGGCAATGCGGCCGACACCTTCGAGGCGCTGCTCGAGCGCGGCCTGAAGCCGGACATCGTCACCGATCAGTGCATGGTCGATCCGTACCGCGGCTATGTGCCGTCGGGCCTCACGCCGGTGCAGGCCGCCGAGCTGGTACGCACCGATCCGCAGAAGGCGCTGGCGCTGGCCGGCCAGACGCTGGCGCGTCATGCCCGGGCGATGCTGCGCTTTCAGCAGCAGGGCGCGATCGTGTTCGAGTACGGCAACACGCTGCGCGCGCGCTCGGTCGCCGCCGGCGTGCCGGAGGCAGGCAAGCTGCCGTCGTTCGTGACCCTGTTCATCCGGCCGCTGTTCTGCCGCGGCATCGGGCCGTTCCGCTGGGTGGCTGCATCAGGCGATCCGAACGACATCGCGGTGGTCGACGACATCGTCGAGCAGACCTTCCCCGAGGGTCACATGATCCGCCACTGGATCCCGCTGGCACGCAAGTACATCCAGTTCCAGGGCTTGCCCGCGCGGATCGGCTGGCTCGGACACGGTGAACGGTCACGGCTGGCGCTGCGGGTCAACGAGGCGGTGGCCGACGGCCGGCTCTCGGCGCCGATCGCTTTCACCCGCGACCATCTCGATGCCGGTTCGGTGGCATCGCCGTACCGCGAGACCGAGGCGATGCGCGACGGCAGCGAGGCGATCTCCGACTGGCCGCTGCTGAATGCGATGCTGGCCTGCTCCAACGGCGCGACGCTGGTGGCCTTGCATTCCAACGGCGACAAGTCGTCGAGCGCCGGCCAGACGGCGATCGCGGACGGCACGCCGATGGCGGCCGCGAAACTGCGGGGCGTGCTCGATGCCGACACCGGCATCGGAGTGATCCGCTATGCCGACGCCGGCTACGAGGTCGCGGTGCAGACCCGCGAGGCGATGGGCCTGGGGGTGGCGATCGGAGGCAGGCATCCATGAGCCTCGACGGCGCCCGTGCGCTCGGCCGCGACGATGTCGAAGCGGCATTGATCGGCGGCGTGCTGCTGTCGGCGGGCGGCAGCGGCCGCGCCCGAGTCGTCCGCGACCGGGCGTTCGCGACGCAGGCGCTCGAACGCGGCGAGGTGCGGCTGACGCCGATCGCCGATCTGCCCGACGACGCCCGCGTGCTGATCGCGACGGCGGTCGGCGCGCCCGGCAGCGGCAAGCATCTGGCCAACGCCGAGCATTCGATCAGTGCCGCGCGTCGGCTGCTGGACGTCGCCGGGCAGGCGGCCGACGGGGTGATGCCGGGCCACGTGCCCGGCATCTACGGCTGGCTGCAGGCGGCAGCGCTGAACGTTCCGCTCCTCGACGCCGCCTGTAACGTG
>DAISWF010000166.1:8417-13457 GCA_036826495.1 Burkholderiaceae bacterium | reverse complement strand
CGCCCGCAACGCGGTGCTGGCCTCGAAGCTGCCCGAGAGCGTGCCGGCCACCAGCGTCGACCGCCAGTGCGGCTCGTCGCAGCAGGCGCTGCATTTCGCCGCGCAGGCGGTGATGGCCGGCTCGATGGACATCGTCATCGCCGCCGGCGTCGAGAACATGAGCCGGGTGCCGATGGGCCTGTCGGCGGTACTGCCCGCGAAGAACGGGTTCGGGCACTACAAGAGCCCGGCGATGGAGAAGCGCTACCCCGGCATCCAGTTCAGCCAGTTCATCGGCGCCGAGATGGTGGCGAAGAAATACGAGCTGTCGAAGGACGACCTCGACCGCTACGCGTTCGAGAGCCACCAGCGCGCGATCGCCGCGACCCGTGCCGGCCGCTTCGAGGCCGAGGTGGTGCCGGTCGAGATCGAGATGCCCGACGGCTCGCGCCAGCCGCACAGGATCGACGAAGGCATCCGCTTCGACGCGACGCTGGCCGGCATCCAGGGCGTGAAGCTGCTGCAGGAAGGCGGCCGGCTGACCGCGGCCACCTCCAGCCAGATCTGCGACGGCGCGTCCGGCGTGATGGTGGTCAGCGAGAAGGCGCTGAAGGCGCTCGGCGTCGCACCGCTCGCGCGCGTGCATCACATGTCGCTGCTGGCCGCCGACCCGGTCATCATGCTCGAGGCGCCGCTGCCGGCCACGCAGAAGGCGCTGAAGAAGGCCGGCATGAAGATCGACGACATCGACCTGTTCGAGGTCAACGAGGCGTTCGCGTCGGTGCCGCTGGCCTGGCTGAAGGACAGCGGCGCCGACCCCGCGCGCCTGAACGTCAACGGCGGCGCGATCGCGCTCGGGCATCCGCTGGGCGGCTCCGGCACCAAGCTGATGACCACGCTGATCCATGCGCTGAAGCAGCGCGGCAAGCGTTACGGCCTGCAGACGATGTGCGAAGGCGGCGGCATGGCCAACGTGACGATCGTCGAACGGCTGTAACCGACCCGCACCGGCCCGCGCCGGGACCGAATCCGGCGCGATCCCGTCCGATCACCCGTCGCGTGACCCGTCCGGACGGAAAGGCGCGGCCGCCGGCAGTTCGACGACGAACCGCGTACCCTCGCCGACGCGGCTGTCGACCCGGATGCGGCCGTGATGCAGGTCGACGATCCGCTTGACGATCGACAGGCCCAGGCCGCTGCCGCCCGACTCGCCGCTGCGGCTGCGGTCGAGCGTGAACGAATGCTCGAAGATGCGCGCCAGCGCGTCGGCGGGAATCCCGTCGCCGGTGTCGGTCACGGTCATCCGCGCCATGCCGTCCGGTGCATCGTCCAGACCGACGTCCACCCGGCCGCCGGCGGGCGTATGCCGCAGTGCGTTGTCGACCAGGTTCGCCAGCAGCCGCTCGAGCAGCCGGATGTCGCCCTCGACCTCGGTGATCGCACCGTGCCGCTGCATCTGCAACGCCACCGAACGCTCTTCGGCGGCGATGCGGAAACCCTGAAGCACGTCCTGAACCAGTTCCGCCAGCATCACCGGCTCGGTGCTCAGCTCCAGGTCGCGCGCATCGAGCTTGGCGAGTTCGAAGAACTCCGTCACCAGATGGGCCAGCCGCTCGCTCTGGCGGGCCGCCGTGCGCAGGTGGACCGTACGCTGCTCGTCCGACAGCGCCGCTCCCTTCAGCAGCAGCGTGTCGAGATAGCCGCGCAGCGCGGTCAGCGGCGTGCGCAGATCGTGCGACACGTTGGCGATCAGGTCGCGGCGCTGAGCATCGCCGGCGCGCAGCGCCTGCAGCAGCGACAGGATGTGGTCGCCCATCGCGTTGTAGGTGGCGCCCAGTCGGTCGATCTCGTCGCCCGGCCGCCGGCCGGCGGCCAGCGGGTACGCCACCTGCCGGGTGAAACCGTCGGCACGGAACGTCTCCATCGCGAGCGACAGCCGCTCCAGCCGCCGCGTCAGCAGCCGGAACACCGCGAAGCCGATCAGCAGCACCAGTGCCAGCGCCGCCAGCATGACGGCGACGGCCGAACGGAACGCATCGGCCTGCCCGCCTTCGGCCAGCATGTCCTGCAGCTCGCCGCCGATCACGACGTAAAGGAATCCCGATGCGTCGCCCGGCTTGCGCGTGCCGACCGGCGCGGCCGAGAAGATCTTGCGCCGGCGCAGATCCCGCGGATCATCGCCACGCAGCGGAAACTCCGCATCGTCGCGCAGGAAGCGCCGTATCGGCGCCAGATCGACCGCGCTGCGCACCACGTGACCCTCGGGCGCGTAGAACGACAGGATCCTGCCGCCGGCATCGAGCCGGTAGACCTCGATCTGCGGATTGACCCGCATCAGCCGGTCGAACGCCGCCTTGTCGCTGGCCTCATCGGCAGGATGGTCGCTGAAGAAGTCGACTACCAGCCGCTCGGCCACGTCGCGGTTGAGCCGCTGCGTGACCGCGAGCTGCTGCGACTCGAAGGTGCTGCGGATCATCATGTAGAACACCGCACCGAGCGCCAGGATCAATATCGTGAGCGTGGCAGCCAGCTTGGCGTACAGCGTGCGGAACATGCGCCGGTCCGGGGATCCGTGGGCCGATTCTCAGAGTCCGTCGGCGAACTTGTAGCCGACGCTCCAGACCGTCAGCACGTGGCGCGGCTGCGACGGATCGGCTTCGATCTTCGCGCGCAGCCGGTTGATGTGCGAGTTCACCGTGTGCTCGTAGCCGCTGTGCGAATATCCCCAGACCAGGTCCAGGAGCTGGCTGCGGGTGAACACCCGGCCCGGATTCTGCGCGAAGCACAGCAGCAGATCGAACTCCTTGGCGGTCAGTTCGACCGGCACGCCCCGCCGGGTGACGACGCGCCCGACCGGATCGATCGTCAGCTCGCCGGCCACCCGCGTCTGCTCGACCTTCGGATCGGCATTCCGCAGCGCCATCGCCTCTGCCCGCCGGAAGATCGCCTTGACCCTCGCCATCAGCTCGGTGATGCTGAACGGCTTGGTCACGTAGTCGTCGGCGCCCAGCTCCAGACCCAGCACCCGGTCGAGCTCGGTCGACTTCGACGTCAGCAGCAGCACCGGCGTGTAGCGGGTTCCGGCACGGATGCGCTTGAGCACCTCCAGCCCGTCGAGTCGCGGCAGCATGATGTCGAGGATCACCAGGTCGAATGCCTCGGCCTGCGCCAGCGCCGCAGCCTGCATGCCGTCATGAGCCAGCACCGCCGACGCCCCCAGGTCGGCCAGATGCAGCGCCACCAGGTCGGCGATGTCCTTCTGATCCTCGACCACCAGTACCCGTCGCGTCATCGGCCAGTCTCCGGTTTCCGCGCCCCGCGCGCCCCGTTCACGCTCGCCCGCCGATTATCCGACGGCCGGGTCACGCCCGCCATGCGGAATTCTCACGAATCCATCACGAGCTGCATATAGCCGTCACCGCCGCGCGCGAGGCGGCCGGGACGGCCACGTCGCGGCCGGCGATGTGAACCTTTCGTGATCGATCGTTGCCCGATCGTTGAAGCGCGCGAGATCTCGCCGACACCTCCGGCGACCAGAATGCGCATCGTCGACCGGCCCGCACGGCGGTCCCGACGAGGAGTGGCGATGCGACGTTCCGATTCCCCCGTGCAGCCGGCCTGGGTCCGCGTCTGGCACTGGCTCAACGCCCTGGCGGTGCTGGTGATGGTGCTGAGCGGCTGGCGGATCTACAACGCCTCGCCGATCTATCCGTTCCGCTTCCCGGACGAGATCACGCTGGGCGGCTGGCTGGCCGGCGCCGTGCAATGGCATTTCGCGGCGATGTGGCTGCTCGGACTGAACCTGGTCGTCTACCTGGTGCTGAACCTCGTCGGCGGACGCGGCCTGCGGCGCTTCTGGCCGCTGACACCCCATGCGGTGCTCACGGACTTCATGGCGGCGCTGCGCGGCCGGCTCGTCCATGCCGATCCGGCGCACTACAACGCCGTGCAGAAACTCGCCTACCTGACGGTACTGGCCGACCTGGTTCTGCTGATCGTCTCGGGCCTGGTGATCTGGAAGCCGGTGCAGTTTCCGCTGTTGCGCATGCTGCTGGGCGACTTCGACAACGCCCGGGTCGTGCACTTCTGGGCGATGGCCCTGCTGCTCGCGTTCGTGGCGGTTCACCTGGTGATGGTGGCGGTGGTGCCGCGCACGCTGAAGACCATGGTGACCGGCCGGGCCTGATCTTCCCCTGTGAGGAACGAATGATCGACCGATCCGACACCGATGCCGTGCTGCGCGAAGCCCGCGGCCTGCTGCACGCCCCCGCCCGGCGGCTCTTCATGCGCCGGGCGATGACGCTGGGCGGGCTGGCGATGCTGACCGGCTGCGACCTGACCGATCAGGCCGGCGTGCAGGCCGCATTGCGCCGCATCTCGACGATGAACGACGCAGCCCAGGCATGGCTGTTCGACCCGGACCGTCTTGCCCCGACCTATCCGGAATCGATGATCACGCGGCCGTTTCCGTTCAATGCCTACTACGGCATCGAAGAGGTCCGCCAGGTGGCCGGCGACGGGTGGCGGCTGGAGGTGAGCGGGCTGGTCGGCGACCGCCGGGCCTGGTCATTGACCGAGCTGGCCATGCTGCCGCAGACCAGCCAGGTGACCCGGCACATCTGCGTCGAAGGCTGGAGCGCGATCGGCAGGTGGGGCGGCGTACGTTTCTCCGAGTTCCTGCGGCGGATCGGCGCCGACCTCACCGCGAAGTACGTCGGCTTCAAGTGCGCGGACGACTACCACACCAGCATCGACATGCCCACCGCGCTGCACCCGCAAACGCTGCTGGCGACGCATTTCGACGGCCGGCCGCTGCCGCCGCAGTACGGCTTCCCGGTGAAGCTGAGGATGCCGACCAAGCTCGGCTACAAGAATCCCAAACACATCATGGCGCTGTTCGTCACCAACACCCATCCCGGCGGGTATTGGGAGGACCAGGGCTACAACTGGTTCGGTGGAAGCTGACCGCAGAGCCTGGTCCGGCTGGCACCGTACGCCGCGGCTCCGGGGAAGGTCCCCGGTCGCATTCACTCGACCCCATCCACGAAAGGATCCGATATG
>DAISWF010000166.1:0-8406 GCA_036826495.1 Burkholderiaceae bacterium | reverse complement strand
AGCGACCTTCGGCGCGTCGGCTGGCGCCCGCCGCCATCGGCACCACCGCCCCCGCCGTTCAAGCCGCCGACAACGTGGCCAAGGACGGCATGGCCAAGGACTCGATGAGCAAGGACGGCATGAAGAAGAACTCGATGAGCAAGGATTCGATGGCCAAGGACGGCACGAAGAAGGACGCGATGGCGCCCGACGGCATGAAGAAGGACTCTATGTCGAAGGACGGCATGACCCGGGATGCGATGAAGAAATGACGCCCCGTCCCGGCCTCAGTGACTGATCTGCCAGGGCCGCCGGGCCGGGAACGACTTCAGCGCCGGCGGCCCGCCGTCACGTCCGGCCGCCGCCGACGTGGCGGACCCGGCGGATGGGGCGGACCCGGCGGATGAGGCGGGTCCGATTGACCCCGCGGACCCGGCAGGCCCGCAGCAACCGCCACCCGCCCCCTGCCGCTGCTGCTGCTCGCGTGAGCTGTACGGAGCGTTGGCCGCCCGTTCGTTGGCGGCATGCGCGGCGCGCTGCGGCCCGGGCAGCCGGGCCAGCATCGGCAGGCTGACCTCCAGCCGGCCGGCCGGTCGCCCGCAGGCCGGGCAGGCCGCGGGATCGTTGCGGCGGGCGATCGGCCGGATCATCGAGAATCCGCCGCAGCGGGCGCACTGGGAGTCGTAGGGGGGCATCGTACCTGCGCGTGGGCGTCGGGGGGTGGCCCGTCATCCTCATCGAGCGACGTGACAGGCCGGGTTCGTCGAATTCAGACCTTGTCGGGCGACAGCGGCATGTCGACCGCGCCGCTCAGGTGCTTCACCGGTCCGGCCGCCGTCGGATTGATGTCGAAGTCGAAGATCTGCGTCGGCAGCCACAAGGTCGCGCAGGCGTTGGGCACGTCGACGACACCGCTGATGTGGCCCTGCACGGGCGCGACGCCCAGGATCGAGTACGCCTGCGCGCCCGAGTAGCCGAACTTCTTCAGGTACTCGATCGCGTTCAGGCATGCCTGGCGATAGGCGATGTGCACGTCCAGGTAGTACTGCTTGCCGGCCTCGTCGACCGAGATGCCCTCGAAGATCAGGTAGTCGTTGTAGGTCGGGGTGATCGGGCTCGGCTTGAAGATCGGGTTCTTGATGCCGTACTTCGCCATGCCGCCCTTGATCAGGTCGACCTTCATGTGCACCCAGCCGGCCATCTCGATCGCGCCGCAGAACGTGATCTCGCCGTCGCCCTGGCTGAAATGCAGGTCGCCGACCGACAGACCGGCGCCGTCGACGTACACCGGAAAGAAGATCTTCGATCCGCGCGACAGGTCCTTGATGTCGCAGTTGCCGCCGTGCTCGCGCGGCGGCACGGTGCGGGCGCCCTCGGCGGCCGCCTTCTCGCGCGCCGCGCCCTGCAGCTTGCCCAGGTGGGCGGTGCCGGCGAACGGCGGATTGGCCAGGCCCGGCACGCGCTGCGGGTCGGTCGCGATGAACTCGGTCTCACGCTTGTTCCACATCGCCAGCATCTTCGGGTCCGGCAGGCAGCCGATCAGCCCCGGGTGGATCAGGCCGGCGAACTGCACGCCCGGCACATGGCGCGACGAGGTATACAACCCATGGAAGTCCCAGATCGATTTCTGCGCGAGCGGGAAATGGTCGGTCAGGAAGCCGCCGCCGTTCTTCTTCGAGAAGAAGCCGTTGAAGCCCCACAGGCTGTCCGGCTTGGCGCCCACGTCGAGCAGATCCACGACCAGCAGGTCTCCAGGCTCCGCCCCCTTGACGCCCACCGGCCCGGACAGGAAATGCACCGTCGTCAGATCGATGTCGCGCACGTCGTCGGCGCTGTCATTGTTCTTGATGTAGCCGCCGGTCCAGTCGTAGGTCTCCAGCACGAAATCGTCGCCCGGCTTCACCCAGCAGGCCATCGGCACGTCGGGATGCCAGCGGTTGTGGATCATCTCGTTCTCGTACGGGGACTGGGCGAGGTCGACCTTGATCAGCGTTTCGGGCATCACTGCTCTCCTTGATTCATACCGACAGGAACTGCTTGATCCGCGCGCTGTCGATGCCGTCGCGCGGGCTTTCGTGCACCAGCCGGCCGCCTTCGATGACGAACAGGCGGTCGGCGACATCCATCGCGAAGCTGAGCACCTGCTCGGACACGACGATCGAGATCTTCTTCAGCTTGCGGATCTCGTTCAGCGCGCGGGCGATGTCCTTGATGATCGACGGCTGGATGCCCTCGGTGGGCTCGTCCAGCAGCAGCACCTTCGGTTCGGCGACCAGCGCGCGGGCGATCGCGAGCTGCTGCTGCTGGCCGCCGGACAGGTTGCCGGCCTTGCGGCGCCGCATGTCGAACAGCACCGGGAACAGTGCATAGATCTCGTCGGGAATCCGGCGCACCGTGGCGTTCTCCAGTCCGGTCTGGATGTTCTCCTCGACCGTCAGGGTCGGGAACACCATCCGGCCCTGCGGCACGTAGGCGATGCCCTTCTTCACCCGCAGGTAGCTCTCGTCGCGGGTGATGTCGCTGCCGTCGACGACGATGCGGCCGCTGCGGACCGGCAGCACGCCGATCAGCGCCTTGAACAGCGTCGTCTTGCCCATGCCGTTGCGACCCATGATCGCCACCGTCTCATCGGTCTTCACGCTGAACGAAAGGCCGCGCAACGCCTCGCTCTGGCCGTAGGCGACGAACAGGTCCTGGACTTCGAGCATCTGCTGCCTCCGGTGCCTCGCGCGGCATTCAATGACCGAGATAGACGTCGATGACCCGCGGGTCGGCCTGCACCTGGGCCATCGGCCCCTCGGCGAGGATCTTCCCCTGGTGCATCACGGTGACCTTGTCGGCGATCCGCTCGACGAAGTCCATGTCGTGCTCGATGACGATCATCGAGCGGTTCTGGCAGATGCGCTTGAGCAGCTCGGCGGTCAGCTCGCGTTCGCGCACGCTCATGCCGGCGATCGGCTCGTCCAGCATCAGCAGCTCGGGCTCCTGCATCAGCAGCATGCCGATCTCCAGCCATTGCTTCTGCCCGTGCGACAGCAGCCCCGACTCGGTATGGAGCTGCTCGTGCAGCCCGATCTCGCGGGCGACCGACTCGACCCGGTCGCGCACGTCGGCGGAGCACCTGAACGCCAGCGCCCCCCAGACACCGCGGCCGCGCGGGAACGACACCTCCAGGTTCGCGAACACCGACAGGTTCTCGTAGATCGAAGGCGTCTGGAACTTGCGGCCGATGCCCCGGCGCACGATCTGGTGCTCGGGCAGCCGCGTCATCTCCTGGTCGCGGAACCTGATCCGCCCGGCGCTGGCCCGGGTCCTGCCGCAGATCAGGTCGAGCAGCGTGGTCTTGCCGGCGCCGTTGGGGCCGATGATGACCCGCAGCTCGCCCTGGTCGACATACAGGTTCAGGCCGTCGATCGCCTTGAAGCCGTCGAACGACACGGTCAGATCCTCGACCGACAGTACGATGGGCCTGCTCATGCTGCGTGACCTCCGGCGGCGGGTCGGGCCGGCGGATCGCCGAGCGCCGCCGGCTTGCCGGCCGCGCCGCCCCCCCTGCCGGCCAGCCGCCGCCGCAGCCATGGCAGCACCTTGTCGGTCCAGACGCCGGCCAGCCCGTCGGGAAACGCCATCACGACGCCGACGAACAGCGCCGCCATCAGGAACAGCCACAGGTCGGGGAACGACTCCGAGAAGTAGGTCTTGCCGAAGTTCACCAGCAGCGTGCCATAGACCGCGCCGACCAGCGACATCCGGCCGCCGACCGCCGCGAAGATCACCATCTCGATCGACGGCACGATGCCGACGAACGACGGCGACATGAACCCCACCTGCAGCGCGAACATCGCGCCGCCGATGCCCGACAGCGCGGCCGCGAAGCAGAACACGAACACCTTGAACATCGCGACGTCGTAGCCGGAGAAGCGCACCCGATCCTCCTTGTCGCGGATCGCCAGCAGCAAGGTGCCGAGCTTGGAGCGCTGGACCATCATGCAGACCACGATCGCTGCGAGCAGCAGACCGGCATTGACGAAATAGAGCAGGTAGCGTGCGCCGTCGGTGCGGATGTCCCAGCCCAGCAGCGTCTTCAGGTCGGTGATGCCGTTGACGCCGCCGGTATAGCCCTGCTGGCCGATGATCAGCACCGACAGCACCAGCGCCACCGCCTGGGTGATGATCGCGAAATAGACCCCGCCGACCCGGCGCTTGAACATCGCGAAGCTGACGACGAAGGCCAGCAGCGCGGGGATCAGCACCACGCCCAGCAATGCCACCGGCAGATGCTCGAACGGCTTCCACCACCAGGGCAGCGCGGTGAGCTGGTTCCAGTCCATGAAATCCGGGATGCCCGGCGTCGACTGGATCTTCGTGCTGACCGGATCGGATGCCTCCAGCTTCAGGAACATCGCCATCGCGTAGCCGCCGAGCCCGAAGAAGACGCCCTGCCCCAGGCTCAGGATGCCGCCGTAGCCCCACAGCATCACCAGGCCGATCGCGGTGAAGCCGTAGGTCAGGTACTTGCCGACCAGGTTCAGCCGGAAGATGTCCAGCGCGAGCGGCATCGCCACGAGGATCACCGCCGCCAGCAGCACGACCCCGCCGCGGCCGCCGCGGTCGAACTCTTGGAGCCAGCGCCCCGCTGCGCGGGCCGCTCCCGCCGGGCTCGCCGCCTTGCCGTCTGCCGCGCCGCCGATATTCGCACTCATGACCGGACTCCTGTTTCGACACCGAACGTCATCGCCGCACCTTCGCCGCGAACAGCCCCTGCGGGCGCATCATCAGGATCGTGATGACCACCAGCAGGGTCAGCACGCGCGCCATCGATCCGGTCATGAAGAACTCCGATATCGACTGGGTCTGCGCGATGCCGAACGCCGAGGCCACCGTGCCCAGCAGGCTGGCCGCACCGCCGAACGTGACGACCAGGAACGCATCGACGATGTACAGCGACCCGCTGGTGGGCCCGGTCGAACCGATCGTCGTGAACGCCGCGCCGGCCACGCCGGCGATGCCGCAGCCGATCGCGAACGTCAAACGGTCGGTGCGCCGGGTATTGATGCCGGTGGCATTGGCGATGACCCGGTTGCTGACGGTCGCGCGGACCCGCAGCCCCCAGCGCGACCGGTGCAGCGCCAGCAGCACCAGCCCGGTCACCACCAGGGTCAGCGCCATCACGAACAGCCCGTTGATCGGTATGTCCAGCCCTGGCGCCGGCGCCCAGGACCCCATCAGCCAGTCCGGCAAGGTCGGGCTCACCTCCTTCGCGCCGAACGTGGAGCGGAACACCTGCTGCATGCCCAGCGACAGGCCCCAGGTCGCCAGCAGCGTGTCCAGCGGCCGCCGGTACAGATGCCGGATCAGCGCCCATTCGGCGAACCAGCCCACCGCGAACGCCAGCACGAACGCCAGCAGGATCGCCACCGGAAAGTAGAGCTGCATGAGCTGCGGGAAGCGGCTCTCGGTGAAGCTGGAGGCGATGAAGATCGTGTAGGCGCCGATCGTCATGAACTCGCCGTGGGCCATGTTGATGACGCCCATCTGGCCGAAGATGATCGCCAGCCCCAGCCCCATCAGCAGCAGCACGCTGAACAGGCTCAGGCCCGCGAAACCCTGCATCAGTCCGATGTTCAACATGTCGCCCAGTGCCACGGTGCATGCTCCTGCCCGGTGTGGTCGATCGCCGCCCGCAGGCGACAGTGGGAGTCCTTCGGGCACGGCCGCGCTGCGGCCGGCCCGTCGGAAGGACCGGTGACGGCGGCCGCTCCACCGAGCCGCCGCACCGCCCCTGCTGCGAAATCCCTGTTACCAATCCTTGCTTACTGATAGCCCTTGGGGAACGGATCCGGCTCGATCAGCTTCGGCGACTCGGCGACGACCTTGAACTGGCCGTCGGTCTGCGCCAGGCCGATCCGGGTCTTGCTCCACAGATGATGGTTCTCGTGGATCTTCACGTAGCCTTCGGGGGCCTCCTTGAACTCGATGCCGGCCGAAGCGGCCGCCACCTTGTCGATGTCGAAGCTGCCGGCCTTCTCGACGGTCATCTTCCACAGCCACGGACCGAGATAGGCGGCCTGCGTGACGTCGCCGATCACCGCCTTCGGGCCGTACTTGGCCTTGAACGCGTCGACGAACTTCTTGTTGTTCGGGTTGTCCAGCGACTGGAAGTACTTCATCGCGGCATAGAAACCCTGCATGTTCTCGCCGCCGATCCCCAGCACCTCGTCCTCGGTCACCGAGATCGTCAGCAGGAACTGCTTGTCGGACGTGATGCCGGCGGCCTTGAGCTGCTTGTAGAACGCGACGTTGGAGCCGCCGACCACGATCGCGTAGATGCAGTCGGGCTTCGCCACCTTGATCTTGTTGATCAGCGAATTGAAATTGGTGTGGCCCAGCGGGTAGTACTCCTCGCCGACCACCTTGTTCTTCTGGAAGTTCTCGATGTGCTTGCGGGCGATCTTGTTCGAGGTGCGCGGCCAGATGTAGTCGGAGCCGATCAGGAAGAAGCTCTTGGCGCCCTTCTCCTTGGTGGCCCAGTCCAGCCCCCAGATGATCTGCTGGGTGGCCTCCTGGCCGGTGTAGATCACGTTCTTGGACTGCTCCAGCCCCTCGTAGAAGGTCGGGTAGTACAGCATGCCGTTCTCCTTCTCGAAGATCGGCAGCACCGCCTTGCGCGAGGCCGAGGTCCAGCAGCCGAACACCGCCGCCACCCGGTCGTTGATCAGCAGCTTCTTCGATTTCTCGGCGAAGGTCGGCCAGTCCGACGCGCCGTCCTCCTTGATGACCTTGATCTTGCGGCCGAGCACGCCGCCCATCGCGTTGATCTGGTCGATCGCGAGCTGCTCTGCCTGGATCGAGCCGGTCTCCGAGATCGCCATCGTGCCGGTGGCCGAATGGAGCTGGCCGACCGTCACCTCGCCGTCGGTGATCGCGAGCTTCGTGGTGTTCACCTTCGCGGTCGGAAACTGCTGGGCCAGCGCCAGCCCGGGCACGCCCAGCAGCGGCAGCGCTCCGAGGCCATGGACCAGCCGGCGGCGGCTGTACGACGGGGGATCGCGGAACTCGGTCATGGTGAGCACTCCTGACGTTGCGTGAATGACGGGTCGTGGGCAGTCGGCATCCGAGCGGGCATCCGGTCCGGCATCCGGTCGGGCCGGGCCCGGCGGGGGGCCCCGCTGTTGCAGTGCATCATCGGCGGCGGCAAGGCGGGCGGAAATACGTCGATTGACGTAGCGCGTCCGGCGCCGCCGGCCGGTACGCTCGCGAAGCCGCCGGACCGGCCGGGCCGCGCCGGCACGGTGTTTGCAGCGCCGGCCGGATCCGCCTTTCCCCTCCCGCCGAGCACGTCCGTGGACCAGGTGTCGACATCCGCACAGCCGGTGCAGCGCATCATCAAGATCCGCCGCGACTACAACCGCTGGTGCGCGGACGAGACGATGGAGGACTACGCGCTGCGCTTCGCGCCGCGCAGCTTCCGCAAATGGAGCGCATCGCGGGTCGCCAATACCGCTTTTGGTGCGGTTTCGTTCCTCGCGCTGGAAGCGATCGGTGCAGCGATCACGCTGAGCTACGGCTTCACCAACGCGATGTGGGCGATCGCGGTGGTCAGCCTGGTGATCTTCCTGACCGGGCTGCCGATCTCGGTGCGGGCCGCCCGCCACGGCCTGGACATGGACCTGCTCGCGCGCGGTGCGGGCTTCGGCTACATCGGGTCGACGATCACCTCGCTGATCTATGCCAGCTTCACGTTCATCTTCTTCGCGCTCGAGGCGGCGATCATGGCGCAGGCCTTCGAGCTGTGGTTCGACATGCCGCGGCCGCTCGGCTATCTGCTGAGCGCGCTACTGGTGATTCCGCTGGTCGCCCATGGCGTCACGCTGATCTCGCGGCTGCAGATGTGGACCCAGCCGCTGTGGCTGGCGCTGCTGGTGCTGCCGTTCGCGGCGGTCGCGCTGCGCGATCCGGAGCTGTTCGGCCGCTTCGCATCGCTGCACGGGCGAAGCGCCGACGGCGACGCGTTCTCGTGGACGGCGTTCGGCGCCGCCTGCACCGTGGTGGCGGCGCTGATCGGGCAGATCGGCGAGCAGGTCGACTACCTGCGCTTCATGCCCGAGAAGACCCGCGCGAACGCGCGGGAATGGTGGCTGGCGGTCATCATCGCCGGACCGGGCTGGATCCTGCCCGGGGCGCTGAAGATGGTGGGCGGCGCATTCCTGGCGTTCCTGGCGCTGCAGAGCGAGGTGCCGCTGGCCCATGCGCTGGAACCGACCCGCATGTACCTGACCGGCTTCGAGTTCGTGTTCGGCCCCGGAACGCTGGCGGTGCTGGTGACCGGCCTGTTCGTCATCGTGTCCCAGATCAAGATCAACGTGAACAACGCGTATTCCGGATCGCTCGCCTGGGCGAATGTCTTCGCCCGGCTTACGCACCGCC
>DAISWF010000165.1:0-13476 GCA_036826495.1 Burkholderiaceae bacterium | reverse complement strand
CGTGGCGCATGGGCGGGCAGGACGGCACGCGGCCCCTCGGCCGCCACGAAGCCCGCCGCGGCCAAGGCCGCCAAGACGGCCGCCGCCAAGCCCGCCCGCAAGGCGGCGAAGAAGCCGGCGGGCAAGCGGCGGGGCTGAGCGCGGCGGCAAGGCTGAGCGCGACGCGGCGAGGTCGGGCCGACACGGCAAGTCCAGGTTGGCACGGCAAGTCCGGGCCGATGCGGCCGGGGCCGAGACGGCGAAGCCGGAGCCGACACGGCGAAGCCGGAGCCGATGCGGCGAGGCCGACCCTCGCGGCCGCCGGGCGGCCGTATCGCGCACGCCGATCGTCGGATCGGCGCGTCACCGATCCGAAAATGGCCGCGGCAGGTCTGCCGCCGGGCGGTCCCTGCCGTTATGCTGTCCATGATGAATGTGATCATGTCCGACTGGATCTTCGGATACGGCTCGCTGATCTGGAACCCCGAGGTCGATTACGACCACGCCGAGCTCGGCCGGCTGCACGGCTTTCACCGTGCGTTCTGCATCCGCTCCACCCGCTACCGCGGCACGCCGGAAAAGCCTGGCGTGGTGCTGGGGCTGGACCGCGGCGGAAGCTGCGTCGGCCTGGCCTTCCGGCTGCACCTGCATGACCGGCGCCAGGCGATCGAACGGCTCTACGAGCGCGAGCTGGCCGGCGACGACATCTACCTGCCCACCCGGGTGCCGGTGACCCTGGCCAGCGGCCAGCGCGTGCAGGCGCTGACCTTCGTCGCGAACCGCGCCAGCGATGCCTACCAGCGCCTGCCCGACAGCGAACTGCTGACCCGGCTGGCCGGCTGCTGCGGGCAACGCGGCCACAACCTCGAATACCTGGTCAACACGCTGCACTCGCTGGAGCAGCGCGGCGTGCGCGACTCGATGCTCAAGAGCCTGGTCAGGCGGGTCAACCACCTGCGCACCAGCGCCGCCCAGGCGACCCTGCATACGCTCGAAAAGAACCTGGCGCCCGCCTCGGTCTAGGGGCGGTTCACGTTGCGTCGGTGCCCGCGCCGCGCTGGGCCGCAGTTGGATTGCGGCGGGCCCGCAGTGGATCGCGGCGGGCCTCGGCGGATCGCGGAGAGTCGCGCGCTCACTCCGGCTGCACGCCGATCGCCACCAGTATCCGCGACACCATGTTGTAGGCGGCGATCGTCGCGATCAGCTCGAACATCTGCTGATCGTCGGGCATCTGCGCACGGGCCCGCGCGAACGTCTCGTCGGAGACCCGCACGTCGCGGGTCATCGCGATGGTCAGCGCGAGCACTGCCCGCTCGGTTTCATCGAACAGCGCCATGTCGGCCGCCGCGCGGTCCATGTCGCGCAGCGCATCGGCCTGCGCCTGCGTGCCGCCGTTGGCCAGCAGCACCGGCACGTGGTGCACGTATTCGTAGTCGGCATCGTTCAGCACGGCCACCCCGCACATCGCCAGCTCGCGCAGCTTTGGCGACAGCGCGAGCTGCGTGCGCACCGCGCCCAGCAACTGGTTCCAGCCGGCGGCGATCGGCGGGCTGTGCAGCAACTGCCGATCGAGATGCAGCAGCGCGCCGCCGCGCCGCTTGCGGATCGCGTCGACCAGTTCGCGAGGTTCGGCGAGATCGGCGGGCAGGTAGGGCAGGCGTACGGGCATTGCTGAGAACTCCAGGGACGACGGGAACACGGCGGCATCGCCAGCCCGCATCTTAAGGGAGAGACCGCACGGCACGGCCCGCTCCGAGCGACGGATGACGAGCCGCACTAAACTAGGCCGTTCCATCCAACCCCTGACGGAGACAAACGTTGAAACTCTACCTCTCTCCCGGTGCCTGTTCGCTGTCGCCGCACATCGTGCTGCACGAAGCCGGCCTGCCCCACGAATCCGAGAAGGTCGACCTGCGCGCCCGCAAGACGGCGTCCGGCACCGACTACACGACGATCAACCCGAAGGGCTACGTGCCCGCGCTGGTGCTCGATGACGGCGCGGTGCTGACCGAAGGGCCGGCGATCGTGCAGTACCTGGCCGACCGCAAGCCCGACAGCGGGCTCGCGCCCTCCGCCGGCTCGCTCGAGCGCTACCGGCTGCAGGAGTGGCTGAACTTCATCTCGACCGAGCTGCACAAGCAGTACAGCCCGCTGTTCAACCCGGCGGCCACCGACGACATGAAGAAGATGTTCACCGACCGCCTGCACGGCCGCTACGCCTGGCTCGACAAGCAGCTCACCGGGCGGCAGTACCTGATGGGCGACCGGTTCACCGTCGCCGACGCCTACCTGTTCACCGTGATGAACTGGGCGCAACGCCTGAAGTTCGACATGTCGAAGTATCCGAACCTGATGGCCTACGTGGGCCGCGTTGCTGCCCGGCCGGCGGTGCAGGCGGCGATGCGCGCCGAAGGCTTGATCCAGTAGCCGGGCCGGAGCCCAATCATGCGAATCCGCGAAATCGCGTCGGGGCTGCAGTTCCCCGAAGGCCCGGTGGCGATGCCCGACGGGTCGGTGCTGCTGGTGGAGATCGCCCGCGGCACCGTCACGCGGGTGACCGCCGACGGCCGCACGCAGGTGGTCGGCGAGCCCGGCGGCGGCCCCAACGGGCTGGCGACGGGCCCGGACGGGCACGCGTACATCTGCAACAACGGCGGATTCGCATGGCACCGGGACGGCGACGGCGGCCCGCGCCCGGTCGGTCAGGCCGCCGACTACTCGGGCGGCCGGATCGAACGGCTGAACCTCGCCACCGGCCGGATCGAACGCGTCTACGACAAGGTGAAGACCGCGGCCGGCGCCGAGGCCGCGCTGCGCGGACCGAACGATCTGGTGTTCGATGCTTACGGCGGTTTCTGGTTCACCGACCTGGGCAAGGCGCGCCCGCGCGACACCGATCGAGGCGGCATCTACTACGGACGCGCCGACGGCAGCCTGCTGCGCGAGGTCGTGCACCCGGTCACGACGCCCAACGGCATCGGCCTGTCGCCCGACGGCAAGGTGGTCTACTATGCCGAGACCGAAGGTGCGCGGCTGTGGGCGATCGATGTCGCCGGCCCCGACGGCGCGATCGTCGCCCATCCGTTCCCGGCGCTCGGCGGCGGCGCCCGGTTCGTCGCGCAGGCGGGTGGCGCTTACACCCGTTTCGACTCGCTGAAGGTCGATTCGGCGGGCCACGTCGTGGTGGCCACGCTGTTCAACGGCGGGCTGAGCCGCATCGACCCGCAGACCGGCTCGATCAGCCACACGCCGCTGCCCGATCGGTACGTGACCAACCTGTGCTTCGCCGGCGCGGACTTGAAGACGGTGTATGTGACCTTGTCGACGCAGGGCAAGCTGATCGCCATCGACGACTGGCCGGTCGCCGGGCTGAGGCTGAACAATCAATAGCGGCGACCCGATGCGGTCCACGCGGGCGCCGGCCCGCGGGCGTCAGACGCGCAGACCGCTGCGCGACGAGCGGGCGAAGGTCCGACGGGCAAACGGCGCCGGTGTCCGACACACAGGACGCCGCTGCCCGCGGGCCGCCTTCGGGCTACGCACCGACCAGCGTGTTCAGCCAGCGGGCGAAGCGGGCACGAACCGGATGCTCACCGGGACGACGGGCCCGGCGCGTCCCGACAGCCGCCGGATCGACGCGCTTGAGCACCGCCGGCTTCAGCGGGCCGCCGTTGCGCGGCGCTTCGATGCAGATCAGCGCCGGATCGAAGGCATAGACCATCAGCGCACCGCTCCCCTCGAAGGCGGCGGACTCGCCGGGGTTCAGCACCCAGTCGTTCGGATCGCCGTCCTGCGTGATCCATACCGATCCGGCCTGGCTGCGGATGCGGGTGCCGGCCGGCGCCTGCAGCGCCAGGATGCCGCGGCGGGAAAGGCTTTCCACCTGATTGCAGTTCGCGAGGTTCATCGATATGCTCCGTTCAAACATTCACCCGGTTCATGCGTGGATCGCTGGCCGCGGTGCTGTTGATGCGCCGCAGTATCCAATGCGGAAGGTGAACGTTCAAACGATCTTTGGGAACTCTTTGCATTCCCTGAAGTCATGCAAAACCTGCCCCGCCGGCTGCCGCCGCTCGATGCCCTGCTGACCTTCGAGGCGGCCGCCCGCCATCTGAGCTTCACCCGCGCGGCCGCCGAGCGCTTCGTCACCCAGTCCGCCGTCAGCCGCCAGATCAAGAGCCTGGAGGACGACCTGGGCGTTGCGCTGTTCCGCCGCGGCCACCGTTCGCTGCAGTTGAGCGACGCGGGCCATGCGCTGTTCGAGACCTGCCGGGCGTCGTTCGAGCGGCTGCGGCAGGGGGTGGAGCGGGTGCGCGCGCGGCCCAGCCGCAAGGTGCTGACGATCACCACCACCGCCGGGCTGGCGTCGCTGTGGCTGATCCCGCGGCTGGCGCGGTTCACCCAGGAGATGCCGGGCGTGGACGTGCGCATCGACGCCTCCAACGACTTCCGCAACCTGGAGGCCGAGAACATCGACGTCGCGGTGCGCTACACCGCCGAGTCGGACGCGCACGGCGAGCGGCTGTTCGGCGAAGCGGCGCAGCCGGTGTGCAGCCCGCAGTTGCTGGCGTCGGGGCCGCCGCTGCAGACCCCGCGGTGCCTCACCCGGCACACGCTGCTCCATACCGGCGTCGACATGCAGCACGTCGAATGGCAGCCGTGGCTGCAGGCGATGGGCGTCCCCGGGCTGCAGCCGGCGGCGTCGCTCAGCTTCACGAACTACGACGGCGTGATCGCCGCCGCGCTGCTCGGTCAGGGTGTCGCGATGGGCCGCCGCCCGCTGGTCGACGACCTGCTGCGCGAAGGACGGCTGGTGACCCCGTTCAGCGGCACGCTGGCCACGCCGCGGGCCTATCACGTGATGCTCTCCGAACGTGCCGGCGACGACCCGGCGGCCAATGCGCTGGCGCGCTGGCTGGTGCGGGAGGCGCGCGGCGACGCAGCGACGGGGTGATCGCTACAATCCCCAGCCTGCATCCCGCATCCGCCCCACCCCTCGCACGGAGATCCTGACCATGGGCAGCTTCATCGAACTGCGGTCCGCCGACGGCCACACCTTCAACGCCTGGCTCGCCGAGCCGGCCGGCACGCCGCGCGGCGCGCTGGTGGTGGTGCAGGAGATCTTCGGCGTCAACAGCCACATCCGCGCGGTAGCCGACGGCTATGCGGCCGACGGCTACCGGGTCATCGCGCCGGCGTTCTACGACCGCGTGCAGCGCAACTACGAGACCGGCTACGAGCCGGCCGACATCGAGGCCGGCCGCAAGATCGCGATGAGCCTGAACATGGACGACACGCTGGCCGATCTGAAGGCGGCGGCCGATCACGTTCGGCCGGCCGGCAAGGTGGGCCTGACCGGCTACTGCTGGGGCGGCACCGTGGCCTGGGTCGCGGCCGCGCGCGTCGACGGGCTGGCCTGCTCGGTGCCCTACTACGGCGGCAACATGCCGCAGTTCATCGGCGAAAAACCCCGCTGCCCGGTGGTCTGCCATTTCGCCGAGAAGGACCAGCACCCCACCGCCGAGCAGGCCCGCGCGATCGCCGCCGCGCATCCCGAGATCACCGCGTACTTCTACGACGCCGGCCATGGCTTCAACTGCGACCACCGCGGGTCGTACGACGCGCCGTCGGCCGCGCTGGCGCGGCAGCGCACGCTGGCATTCCTGCGCGCCAACGTCGGCTGAGCAGCGGCACCGCAAGCCTCGCCAGACCTCGCCCTGAAGGGCGAGGTCTGTGCCTTGGCCGCGGTCAGGGGACCATGATGATCTTGCCCAGCGCCGCGCCCTGCTCGAGCAGCTCGTGCGCGCGGCGCACCTCGGCGAGCTTCAGCTTCGCCGAGATCACCGGCCGGATCTCGCCGCGCGCCAGCGCGGTGATCACCTCGCGCATCAGCGCACGGCGGGCCGCCGTGTCATGGTCGTACAGGTGGAACGAGAAGCTGCGCACCGCCGGGCAGACCGCCATGTGCTCGCGCAGCGCGGCAACCAGGTTCGGCTCGGGCAACGGCGCGAAGGCGTTGTAGGACACCAGCGTGCCCCAGTTGCCGAGCGCGCCCACCAGGTCCACGAAGCCGTCGCCGCCGGCATGGTCCAGCACCAGGCCGACGCCCTGCCCGCCGGTCAGCTCGCGTACGCGGGCGACGACGTTCTCGCGCCGATAGAAGATCAGGTGGTCGGCGCCGTTGGCGCGTGCGAATGCTGCCTTGTCGTCGCTGCTGACGGTACCGATCACCGTCATGCCGGCGCGCCGGGCCAACTGCACGAGCGCGGTGCCGACGCCCCCGGCGGCGCCGATCACCAGCACGCTTTTCGGCGCCCGCGGATGGCCGCATTCCTGCAGCAGCGCCTGCGCCACCTGATAGTTGGACAGGCACACCGCCGCCTCCAGGTCCACCTCCTCGTCGAGTACATGAACCGCCTGCGCCGGCACGATCACGTATTCGGCATGGCAGCCGCCGCGCTGGGCGAGATCGCGCGCGCTCAGCAGCACCTTGGCGCCGACCATCGGCGCGTCGACCCCCGGCCCCACGGCGCTGATGCGGCCGGCCACGTCGTTGCCCGGATTGGCCGGCAGCGGCGGCATCCACTTGTAAACGCCGCGGCGGATCAGTACGTCGGGCGTGCTGACGCCGAAGGCTTCGGCCCGGATCTGCACCTCGCCGGGCCCCGGCACGGGAATCGGCAGGTCGACGACCTCGAGCGCATCGATCCCGCCCGGCCTGGCGATCTGCACGGCCTTCATCGCCTCTCCTCCAGCAGGTATCGCGCTACTGCAATGCGCCGGCATCCATCGCCAGCAGCGCCGCGGTGACGCTGCGCTCGGTCGACGTGATGTGCCTGACCAGCAGTGCCGACGCGCGCTCCGCATCGCGCGCGATGATCGCGTCGAGCAGACGCTGGTGCTCGCTGTGCTTGGCGCGCGGCAGCCGCCGGTGCCGCGCCGAGAACCGCCGATAGCGCTCGGCGGCGTCGAAGAGCTGGCCGACCAGCGCCTGCAGCAGCGGCGAATGCGCGCCAGCGTATACGGCCATGTGGAAGTCCCGGTGACGCGCCGACCAGGTGTCGTCGAGTGCCGGCGCGATGTCGGCCAGCCGCTGCTCGACCCGCCCGAGCGCATGGGCGGCGGCGACCAGCCCGGCCTCCCACCGGTCGTCGCCGTGGACCAGCGCATCGCGCAGCGCCTCGCCCTCGATCAGCAGGCGTACCCGCGTCAGGTCGGCCATGCCCTGGACGGTCAGCGGCGCCACCCGGAAGCCGCGATGCTCGAACGCATCGACCAGCCCGATCGCGACCAGCCGGCTCAGCGCCTCGCGCAGCGGGCTGCTGCTGACGCCGAAGCGCTGACCCAGCTCCTCGACCCGCAGCCGTGCGCCGGGGGCGAATTCGCAGCGGACGATCGCGGCGTGAAGCGCCGAATACGCCTTGTCGGTCTGGGTCGCCGCGGACGGCGGAGCGGACGACGGAACGTGCATGCGAACGGATGTCGATCGAAGGTCGATGGGGATGTCGGCGACAACTACATGGACCACCACCAGGAGGTGCTGGCCGCCGGCATGCAGCGCGAGCTGTCCGAGCAGCCGCCGATCTTCCTGCGCGTCTGGCGCTCGCAGTGCGCGCACGAGCAGCCGATCGTGCGCCCGCATGTGTCCGATTCGCTCGACTGGGAAGGCGAGCTGGCGGTGATCATCGGCAAGGAAGGCCGTGCCATCCCCGAGGCACGCGCCTGGGATCACGTGGCCGGCTACTCGATCTACAACGACGGCAGCGTGCGCGAGTGGCAGTTCCATGCCAAGCAGATCGCGTCGGGCAAGAACTTCGAATCGACCGGCGGTTTCGGCCCCTGGATGGTCACTGCCGACGAGATCGCGCCGGGCCGGCAGTTGAAGCTGGAGACGCGCCTGAACGGCGAGACGCTGCAGTCCAGTCACACCGGCCACATGATCTTCTCGATCCCGAAGCTGATCGCCTACGCATCGACGATCTTCACGCTGGTGCCCGGCGACGTGATCGTCACCGGCACGCCGGCCGGCGTGGGCTGGAGCCGCAAGCCGCCGCGCTTCATGAAGCCGGGCGATGTCTGCGAGGTCGAGATCGAAGGCATCGGCACGCTGCGCAACCCGATCGTGCAGCAACGCTGACGATACGACCCACCAGGAGGAGGACATGATGAACGACCGCAGGTCGCTGCTGGGCGTCGCCGCGGCGCTGGCCGCTGCATACGCTCTTCCCGCCCGCGCGCAGACGCCGTTCCCGGACCGGCCGCTGAAGCTGGTGCAGGGATTCGCTCCGGGCGGCAACGCCGACACCATTGCGCGGCTGGTCGGCGCCGAGCTGCAGAAGGGGCTCGGCCAGCCGGTGGTCGTCGAGACGATGACCGGCGCCGGCGGCGCGATCGCATCGGCCGCGGTGGCGCGGGCGCGTCCGGACGGCCACACGCTGCTGCTGGCCACCGGCGGCCACGTGGTCGCCGCCGCGATGATGGCCAGGCCCACCTATCGCGCGCTGGCCGACTACGAGCCGATCTCGACGATCACGTTCTTCCCGTTCCTGGTGGTGGTCGCCGCCGACTCGAAGTATCCCGACCTCACCACGCTGCTGGCGGCGGCCCGCGCCTCATCGGGAACCGCGAGCGGAACGGCGGCCGGCGCCATCGGCTTCGGCAGCGCCGGCATCGGCAGCACCCACCATCTGGCCGGCGAGCTGCTCGCGCGCCAGTCGAAGGCGCCGCTGCTGCACGTGCCCTATCGCGGCGATTCGGCGTCGCTGACCGGCCTGCTGTCCGGCGACGTCGCCTGCATCATCGCGCCGCCGACCGCGGTGCTCGGGCAGATCCGCGCCGGCAAGCTGCGCGCGATCGCCACCACCGGTCCGCAACGCTGGCCGATGCTGCCCGACGTGCGCACGGTGGCCGAGCAGGGCGTGGCCGGCTACGATGTGCGCTCGTGGGCGGGCCTGCTCGCTCCGGCCGGCACGCCGCGCGCGGTCGTCGATCAGTTGAACGGCGAGACACAGAAGGCGCTGCAGGAGCCCGCGGTGCGGCAGAAGCTCGTCGACATCGGCGGCGAGGCGCGCGGCAGCACGCCCGACGAGATGCGCGCGATGATCGCCGCCGAGTCCGACAAATGGAACCGCCTCGTCGCCGAGGCGAACATTCAACGCGAATGAAGGCACCCGACATGAGCCTGATCGACCTGCGCAAGCGCACGCTGACCATCGAGACCACCTATCACGAGGGCGGCCCGGCGCCGGCCGAGCCGCTGCGCATCGCGGTGGCGAGCGCGGTGGTCCGCAACCCTTATGCGGGCCGCTACGAGCCCGATCTGATGCCATGGATGTCCGAGCTGCGCACCTTGGGCAAGTCGCTGGCCGACGAGCTGGTGCAGACACTGGGCCGCGATCACGTCGAGGTCTACGGCAAGGCGGCGATCGTCGGCGTCGATGGCGAGCTCGAGCACGGTGCGGTCTGGCACGAGGCCGGCGGCTGGGCGATGCGCGCGGTGCTGGGCGAGCCCAAGGCGATCGTGCCGGCGGCCAAGGCGGTGGCGTCGGCCGGCTACCGGCTGATGATGCCGCTGCACTACATCCACGCCTGTTACGTCCGCAGCCACTTCAACGGCGTCGAGGTCGGCATCCAGGATGCGCCGCGCCCGAAGGAGATCCTGTACGCGCTGGCGATGGGCACCGGCGGCCGCGTGCATTCGCGGCTGGGCGGGCTCACCAAGGACAAGGTGTCGGTGCACGACGGCCAGCGGTGACTACGGCGTTACGCCCGGGAGCACGACGATGCAGCAGCGATCATTCACCCCCACCCTCTCGCACTGCGGGATCTTCGTCCGCGACATCGAACGGATGTCGCGGTTCTACCGCGAGGTGTTCGACCTGCAGGAAACCGACCGGGGCCCCGGCATCACGTTCAGCTTCGTGATCGCGTTCCTCAGCAGCCGGTCCGACCAGCACCATCAGCTCGCGCTGGCGTCGGGGCGGCCGGCCGACGCTGCGAGCACCGTGATGCAGATCTCCTTCAAGGTCGCCTCGATCGACGATCTGCGCGAGGCACGCCGGCGCGCCCTCGCCCGCGGCGCGACCGCGATGCGCGGCCTCAATCACGGCAACGCGCTGTCGATCTACTTCATGGACCCGGAGGAGAACACCGTCGAGGTCTACCTGGATACGCCGTGGCAGGTGCGCCAGCCGCACGGCGACCCGCTCGACATCGACCGCCCCGACCCGGAGATCTGGGCCGACACCGAACGGCTCTGCCGCGCCGATCCCACGTTCGAACCCGCCCCCCAATGGGCCGCCCGGTTCGAGCAGCGCCAGGACGCGCTGCGCGAAGCCGCCAGCGAACGCTGACCGTCCCGGCTCCCTTCCCCGGGCTCCATCAACCCGCCGCTGCAGCCGGTGCTCCCGCGGTCGAACCGCGGACCACCAGGTCGCCGCGCACCTGATGCACGCGGCCCTCGCGGCCCGGCTCGCGCAGCCGCTGCAGCAGCAGCTCCACCGCCATCCGGGCCATCTGCTGCATCGGCTGACGCACCGTGGTCAGATCGAACGCGCGCCATGACGCCATGTCCACGTCATCGTAGCCGGCGACCCACAGCTCGGCCGGAATCGCGACGCCGGCGATGCGCGCCGCATCGATCGCGCCGAGCGCCAGCGCGTCGTTGACGCAGAACACCGCATCGGGCCTGGCGGCCCCTTCCAGCAGCGAACGCATCGCCGCCTGGCCGGTGTGGTAGGAGGCGGCCGGCACCCGGGCCACCTCCGTCGGCAGCGCCACGCCGCGCTCGCGCAGACGCCCGACGAAGCCCGCTTCGCGTTCGCGGAACGTGCTGATCTGCTGCGGACCGCCGACGATCGCGATGCGCCGGCGGCCGTGGTCGACGAAGTAGTCGGCCAGCCGGCTCGCGCCGCGCAGATTGTCGCTGACCACCTGGTCGCAGGCATCGCCGGGGATCCGGCGGTTGACGAACACGATGGGCGCCTGCCGGTCGAGCAGCGCCTGCAGTTCAGGCGTGACGTCGGTGGCGGCGCCGTGCACCAGACCGTCGACCGCGCCTTCATGCAGGGCCTCGATCGCCGCCTGCTCGCCGGACGACTCGGCATCCCAGACCACCGCGCGGCGGCCGTGCTCGCCCATCGCGTGCGTGAGCCGGTCGAGGAGCTGAGGGTAGAAAGGATTGGTGATCCGCGCCACCAGCACGCCGAAGGTGCCGGTGCGCTGCATCTTCATCGCCCGCGCCCGAGCGTTCGGCCGGTAGTTCATCTCCGCCATCGCCCGGCGCACCCGTTCGCGCACCGGCTCGCTGACGTTGGGGCTCGCCTGTAGCACGCGCGACACGGTCGTCTGAGAGACGCCGGCCCGGCGCGCGATATCGCGACTGGTGGTCATCCGCCCTCCCCGCCAGCGGCCCCTGGCATCCCCTTCCCCCGTCGGTGCATCCGTTGACAGCGTCTGCCGCGGATACTGTATTCTATCGCCGTTGGTTACGTATTCAGCGAGGAGACGGCTGATGACGGCACGACAGCTTGCAGCATGCTGGCTGACCGGAATCGCAGCGCTGTGCACGTCGGTTGCGGCGTTCGCGCAGGATTTTCCGAAGAAACCGGTGACGATCGTCGCGTCGGCCGCCCCGGGCGGCGGCGTGGACCTGATCACGCGGGCGATCGCCCGCGCGCTCAGCGACGAATGGAAGCAGCCGGTGGTGGTCGAGAACAAGGCGGGCGCCAGCGGCATGATCGGCAGCGAGCAGGTGATGCGGGCGCCGCCGGACGGATACACGCTGCTGACGGTGTCGCTGAGCCATGCGACCAATCCCAGCCTGTACCGCAAGATGCCGTACGACACGGTGGCCGACTTCACGCCGATCTCGCTGCTCGCGAAGCTGCCGATCGCGCTGGTCGTCAACAAGACGCTGCCGGTCAACACGCTCGCGGAACTGATCGCCTATGCGAAGGCCAATCCGTCGCGGCTGAACTGCGGCTCGGGCGGCAACGGCACCTCGCAGCATCTGTCCTGCGAGCTGTTCAAGAATCTGGCGCAGGTGCAGATCCAGCACGTGCCCTACCGCGGCGTCGCCGCCGCCGGTGTCGACGTGATCGGCGGGCGCATCGAGATGATGTTCGACCAGATCTCGTTCGCCGAGAAGAACGTGCGTGCCGGCAACGTCAAGGCGCTGGCGGTCACGACGCCGGCCCGCTCGCCGCTGATGCCGGAGCTGCCGACGATGAGCGAGGCCGGCGTGCCGGGCTACGAGGCGGTCACCTGGTTCGGTCTGCTGGGCCCGGCGAAGATGCCGCCGGCGCTCGCCGCGAAGATCCAGTCCGACATGGCGGCCGCGATGAACCGCCCCGAGATCCGCCAGATCCTGGCGGCGCAGAACTTCGACCTGGTGTACAGCACCCCGGCGGCATTCGGCGAGTTCCTGACCGCCGAGATGGCCAAGTGGGACAAGGTCATCAAGCAGGCCGGCATCCAGCCGGACTGACGCATTTCGCGAACGGGCCGCGCCACCGCCACCGCACACCGGAGAACCCGCCATGCCGTCCCTGACCATCGAGCCCGCCGGCTATGCGCTGGGTGCCCGCCTGACCGGCGTCGATCTGTCGCAGCCGATCGACGACGAGGTCTTCGCAGCGATCCACCGCGCACTGCTCGACCATCTGGTGCTGGTGTTTCCGGGCCAGCGGCTGAACGCCGGCAGCCTGCTGGCGTTCACCGAACGGTTCGGCGAGCTGGACGACTTCTCGAACCAGTCGGTGCATCACGACCCGGTGCATCGCAAGGTAATGATCCTGACGAACCGCCCGCAGGACGGCAGGCAGTCGAAGACCTACAACGCCGGCCAGAACTGGCACACCGACCAGTCGTATTCGGTCCGGCCGTCGAAGATCACCAGCGTCTACTGCGTCGAGCTGCCGTCGGTCGGCGGCGACACGATGTTCGCGAACATGTACCTCGCCTACGAATCGCTGTCGCCGAAGCTGCGCGAGATCCTCGACGGGCTGGAGGCGGTCCACGATGCGAGCCTGATCGAGGGGCTGGACAAGCGCGGCCCCGAGGTCGTCGCCGAGTTCAAGCGGCGCAATCCGCCGGTGGTCCACCCGGCGGTCCGCGTGCATCCGGAATCGGGCCGGCGCGCGCTGTACATCAACGAACGGGTGCGGCAGTTCGTCGGCATGACGCAGGCGGAAAGCCAGCCGCTGATCCGCTTCCTGTGCGAACACTCGGTGGCACCGCGCAAGGTGTACCGGCATGCGTGGTCGGTCGGCGATCTGGTGATCTGGGACAACCGCTGTCTCGTGCACATGGCGGTCGGCGACTACGATCCGAAGCAGTTCCGCCACATGCTGCGCACATCGGGGCTGGGCGATCATCGCGGCCGGCTGTTCGACGAGACCGCGGCGGCCGTCCCGGCGCCGGCGGCGGCGGCGGCGCCGACGGTCGGTGCGGCGGAACTGGAGCGACAGGTCGGCGCGCTGCACGATTGACAGGCCG
>DAISWF010000164.1:0-13517 GCA_036826495.1 Burkholderiaceae bacterium | reverse complement strand
ATCGCCACCGACGGCATCGGCAGGCGGTCGAGCCGGGCCCTCACCGCCTGGCCCATCTCGGCGCCCTGCTTCTGGGCGACCAGCCCGCGCGCGGTCACCTCCCTGATGTCGGCGCCGGCGCAGAACGCCTTGCTGCCCGCACCGGTGATCAGCAGCGCACGTGCGTCCGAACCGCCGACCTCGTCGAGCACCCGTCCCAGGTCACGCAGCAGTCCGAACGACAGCGCATTGAGCGCATCGGGACGATCGAGCGTGATCAGCGCGAATTCCTCATGGCGGCTCAGCACGATGGCCATCAGCGCACCTCCTCCGTGTTGGACGTTGCAGCGACGGAAGTTCCTGCCCCCTTCCAGCGCACCGGCAGCGGCGAGAGGCGGCCGGCGCGAACCCATTCCGACAGTTCCCGCTTCAACACCTTGCCGCTGGCGGTCAGCGGAAACGCCTCGAGCGGCAGAAACCACTCTGGCATGTCGTACTTCGACAGGCCCGCCGCATCGAGATGCGCGAGCATCGCCTCGCCGTCGATCGGGACACCGCTGCGCGCGATGACCGCGAGGCAGACCTTCTCGCCCAGGCGCTCGTCGGCGATGCCGAACGCCGCAGCCTTCAGCACGTCGGGATGCCGGTGGGCCAGCTGCTCGATGCGCGCGGGGTGGATGTTGTGCCCGCCCCGGATGATCAGATCCTTCTTGCGGCCGACGAAGCGCAGGCAGCCCCGCTCGTCGAGCGTGCCCAGGTCGCCGGACAGGAACCAGCCGTGCCGGTTGAAGGAATCCTCGGTCGCGGCCTGGTTGTCGAAATAGCCCAGCATCAGCAGCGGGCCGCGGGTCGCGATCTCGCCGACCTCTCCCGGTCCCAGCGGGCGATCGGTCTGTTCGGCGTCGAAGATCGCGCATTCGAATCCCCGCGCCGCCCGGCCGCAGGTCTCGACGATCGTCGCCACGTCGTCATCGGGCAAGGTGTACTGGTGCGAACCGTTCTCCGTCATGCCGTAGATGTTCTGCGGCGTGATGCCCATCGACAGGAAGGTGCGCGCAGTTTCCTGAGGGATGGTCGAGCCGGCCATGTAGAAGAGCCTGACCGCGCCGATCGACGACAGGCTCCGGCGGGCGGCTTCGGCGAGCAGGTCGATCGCGTGGGTCGGAACGCCCATCACATAGGTGGCGCCGCAGGCCACGATCCAGTCCAGCGCGGGCAGGCCATCGGGCGGATCGTTGAGGACCAGCTCGAACCCGGCAGCGAGCTGCTGCTCGATCGCCACGGTGGCGATGTGATGGCTCAGCGGCGACAACGACAGCAGCACCGTCGAGGAGTCGTGACTCCAGTCCCGCACCAGCGCGCGGCCGTTGGCCAGCAAGGTGTTGTGCGAATGCATGACGCCCTTGGGCGTACCGGTCGTTCCCGACGTGAACGCGAGATAGACCACCGCATCGGGGTCATCGGCCGGCGCCGGAACGGATCCGTCGGCAGGCAGCGCCGCCCGATGCGGAAACGGCAGCATCCGGTCATCCGGCGTGCCTACCCAGAAGATCGCCCGAATGGACTCCACCGCGCGGACCCGCTCGACGATGTCGTTGCGCCGGGCATCGGCACCGTATCCCGGCGCGACGAACAGCGCCCGGCAGCGGGCACGCTCGAGCAGCCCGCCGATCTCCTCGACCGTGTAGTTCTGGTGCAGCGACGGGCAGCAGACGTAGCCGTTGCGCGCGCAGGCCAGGAAGACGATGACACCCTCGACCCGGGAAGGCGCCCACACGGCCACCCGGTCACCCTTCGACAGGCCGGCCTGGTGCAGCGCCTGAGCGCAGGTATCGACCTCCTCACGAAGCTGCGACCAGGTGAGCCTGCGACGGCCGTCGCGCAGCGCAGGGTCGGCCGGACGCGACCCGGCATGCCGGATCAGCGCGCCGTACAGCGTTTCATGCGTCCAGGTACCGTCGCGGTACCACGCACGAGCCGACGGCAGGTCGAACAGCTTCAGCAGCACGGTCAGCGTCCGAACTTCGACGGATCGGGGCGCCGCTTCTCGCGGAACGATGCGTTCAGTTCATGCGACTCATCCGTTCCGAGGTAATCGCGCAGCAGCAGATCGTGCGCGACGCGCGCCAGGCCGTTGACGCCGCCGTGACGCGCATTGAACGCCCCCTTGATCGACGCCAGCGCGAACGGGCCGCGGTCGGCGATCTCCAGCGCGCGCTCGCGCGTGACGCGGCGGAGCTGATCGTCGGGCACCACCTCGTTGACGAGCCCCCATTCGAGCGCCTCTTTCGCCGACAGCCGCGGATTGCGGTACCACATCTCCTTGGCGCGCTTCTTGCCGATGCAATCCTCGAGGTACCAGGTGCCGAAGCCGGCATCGAAGCTGCCCATCATCGGGCCGACCTGCCTGAAGACCGCGCTTTCCTTGGCGATCGTGATGTCGCAGACGACCTGCAGCACGTTGCCGCCGCCCACCGCGAAGCCGTTGACCGAGGCGATCACCGGCTTCTGCAGCCGGTCGATCGCTTCGTACATCTCCAGGGTCGGCAGCACGCCGGCATAGAGATGGGTGTCCTCCATCCCCTCCTTGCGCCCGCCGATGCAGAAGAACTTGTCGCCGGCGCCCGTGATGACCAGCACCCGCGTGCGGGTCTCGCGGCGAACCTCGTTGATGCAGTCCCTGACCTCGTGGCACATCTGCGGCGTGAACATGTTGCCGTCGTCCGGACGGTTCAATGTCAGCCAGCCGACCGGGCCGTCTTCCTCGTAGAGGATCGATTCGAATCGCGTCGTCATCGTTGTTCCTTGAAATGGTTCATCTGTTCAACCACTCGCGCAGCACCTCTTCGGTGTGCTCGCCGAGCCGCGGAGGATTGCCGCGGAAGGTATTGCTGCTGCCGTCGATGCGGATGCCCAGGCCCACCTGCGGGACGACCCGCCCCTGTTCGCGGGTGGCGTACAGGAACCCCTGGCTGGCAACAGTCGGATCGTCGAGAAGCTGATCCAGCCGGTTGATCGGGCCGGCCGGGATCCGCGCCGCCTCGAACACCGACAGCCAGTGCGCACGCGGCCGGTCTTTCAGCACGTCCGCGAACTCGCCGACCAGCCAGCCGCGATGCTCCCGCCGGCCCGCGTTCGACGCGAAGCGGGGATCCTCGGCCAGTTCCCGCCGGCCGATGGCTTCGCAGAACCGTCTGAAAATGCCGTCGTTGCCGAGCCCCAGCGTCAGCGGCTCGTCCGCCGTGTCGAAGGTCTGGTAGATGGCGATCACGCTGTCCTTGCCGCCGGAGCGAGCGGGAACCTCGCCAGAACCCAGATAGGAGACCACCCGCGGCAACATGAACCGGGTCATGCTGCGCACCATCGACACGTCGATCGTCGCGCCTTGCTGCGCGCCGTTGCGTGCGTCGTTGCGACCGTCCTCGCGCCCACCGCGCCCGCCGTTGCGCTCACCATCGCGTTCACCACTACGCGCCACCAGCGCCGCCAGCACCGCCATCGCGGCATCGGCCCCGGCCAGCAGATCGGCGGCCGGCGTGCCCACCTTCTGCGGCGCGGAGTCGGCCTCGCCGGTCAGGTCCATCACACCGCTGTGGCCCTCGGCGATCAGGTCGTAGCACGGACGATCGCTGCCCTCCCCCGACAGGCCGAAGCCGGTGATCGAGACATGGATCAGCCGCGGATTGAGCGCCCGCAGCCGTCCGGCGTCGACACCGAGCTTCTTCTGGATGCGGCCGACCAGATTGACGACGACGACGTCGGCGACCCGCACCAGTTCGTGCAGCGTCGCCAGCCCCTCCGGCGCACCCCAGTCCAGCGCGACGCTGCGCTTGTTGCGGTTCACGCTCATGAACCAGAGCGATTCGCCATCCAGGAACGGTGGCCCCCACGCGCGCGCATCGTCGCCGGCGCCGGGCCGTTCGATCTTGACGATCGATGCGCCGAAGTCGCCGAGCAACTGCGTGCAGTACGGGCCGGCGATCGAAGTCGTCAGGTCGAGCACGCGCACGCCGGAAAGCTGCGCCAGCGGCGCCTCGGTGGTGTCGACACCTGGCAGGCGATCAGCGGGGATCATGTCCTGCGCTCACAGCTTCACGTTGGCCTGCTGGACCAGGCGAGACCAGCGCACCGTCTCCTCCTGGAGGTGCTTGCGCAACTGCTCGGGCGTGCCGGGCGCGAGGATGCCGCCCATCGCCTCGATCTTCGCCTTCAGTTCGGCATCAGCCATCGCCCGCAGCAACGCCGAGTTCAAGGTGGCGATGATGTCCTTCGGCGTTCCCGCGGGAACGACGATCGCGTACCAGGACGTCAGGTCGTAGCCGGGCAATCCGGCTTCCGCGATCGGCGGAATGTCGCGCACGACGGGCACCCTTGCCGCCGACGTGACGCCCAGCGCCCGCAGCCGACCGCTTTCGGCCCACTTCATCCCGGCCTGGACGCTGCAGAAGATCACCGGCACATTGCCGGCCACGACGTCCGGAACCGACTGCCCGTCGCCCTTGTACGGCACGTGCTGGATCTCCACGCCGGTCATGAACTTGAACAGCTCGCCGGCGAAGTGCGTGCTGGTCCCCAGGCCGCCCGACGCATAGGTCTTTCCGGGATTCGCCTTGAGCCAGTCGATCAGTTGCCTGACGTTCTGGGCGGGCACGTCCGGATGCACGGCCAGCAGATTGGGCTGGTACACGAACAACGTGACCGGGTCGAAGTCCGTCACGGGGTCGTAGCCCAGCTTGCCGAACAAGCTCTTGTTGGCGGCCAGCGGGCCGTTGGTGCCCAGCAGCAGCGTGTAGCCGTTCGGCGCCGAACGCGCGACCGTCTCCGCGCCGATGTTGCCGCCTGCGCCCGGCCGGTTCTCGGGCACCACCTGCTGTTTGAGCTCCTCGCCGAGCTTGCCCGCCAGGATGCGGGTCATCGTGTCGGTGGGCCCGCCGGTCGCGAACGGAATGACGATGCGCAGCGGCCGGTTCGGAAATTCGGACGCCTGCGCCCGGACATCGGTGAGGCCGGACGCCATCGCGATGGCGCCGAGCGTGACGGTACGTCGAGTGTGATTGATCAAGATTCGTCCCCCTTCAGTTCCTGCAAGCTCGCCGGTCGGCTCGGAACAGGCGGTCTCAAAGTCCCATCTGTCTGGCGATGACCGATCGCATGATTTCGCTGGTGCCACCGCCGATCGTTCCGACGCGGGCATCGCGCAGGTACATCTGCATGTCGTGGTCCATCATGTAGCCCGCTCCCCCGAGGATCTGGATGCCCAGGTCCGCGCAGCGCGAGTTGTTCTCGGTGGCCAGCACTTTCGCGGCAGCCGTCTCCAGCGTCGGCTGCAATCCGTCATCGAGCATGTCGGCGACGCGCAGCGTCATGGCGCGCGCGCTTTCGAGCATCACCTGCATGTCGGCGAACTTGTGGGAGATCGCCTGGTACTCGGTGATCGGCCGGCCGAACTGCTGTCGCTGGGTGGCGTAGTCGCGGGCATCGTCGATGATCCGGCGCATGTTTCCGCAGGCCGCTGCCGACAGGCACAGGCGCTCGAGGTTCAGACCGCGCATCAGGTTGCGCCAACCGCCGCCCGGGTCGCCCAGCATCCGTTCGCGGGGGACCCGCACATCGTCGAAGAACACCTCGTTGGTGTGGATCATCCGGCGGCCGAGTGCCTTGAGCGGCCGGATCCTCACGCCCGGCGACGTCACATCGACGAGGAACAGCGTGATGCCCTTGTGGGCGGCCGACGGATCGGTCTTCGTGGCCACCACCAGGTGATGGGCGACATGCGCGCAGGTGATGTAGACCTTCTGGCCGCTGATGAGGAATCCGTCGCCGTCCGCAACCGCGCGCGTGCGGATCGCGCTCACATCGGAGCCGGTGTCCGGTTCGGTGATGCACAGCGCCAAGCGCAGCTCTCCCCGGATCATCGGGGTCAGGATCTGCTGCTTCAGCCCGGCTGACCCGCCGTGCTTCACCTGCATGCCGCCATAGACGACGCTGGTCAGATAGGCCGACGCAAGCTGCGCGCTGTGATAGGCGATGGTCTCGACCAGAACGGCCAGGTCCTTGTAGCCCCCATCCGAACCACCGTAAGCGGCCTCATGCGGCAGACCGAGCCAACCTGCGCGAGCCAGCGCAGCATAGGCATCGAAAGGAAATTCGCGGGCTTCGTCCAGCTCGCGGATCCTGTGCCGGGGAAGCGCCTCCTCGACCAGCGGCAGCACGCTTGCGCGGATCATGCGCTGCGCTTCAGAGAGACCGAAATCGATGGCCGCTTCCTGCATCACTTGCTGCCGCTCTCCGGACGGGCGGCGCGGACGAAGTCCGGCCGGCGGTTCTCCAGCGCGGCGCTCAGGCCTTCACGAAACTCGGGGTTCGACATCGCCAGCGCCTGACCGAGCCCTTCGAGGCCCAGCATGTCGGCCAGCGACGACTCGTAGCTGCGCGCCAGCAGGTTCTTGGCCAGCCCCATCACCTCCGCGGGGCCGCTGGCCAGCCTGCGGGCCTCGGCCAGACCCTTCTCGAACAACTGGTCGTCGGGCACCACCGCACTGACGATTCCCCAGTCCGCTGCCTCGCGCGCACTCAGGGTCAGGTTGCCGAACAGGAACTGCCTGGCCCGCGCCATGCCGACCAGCCGGGGCAGGTGATACATCATCCCGATGTCGGGCACCGCGCCCAGGCGGAAGAACCCTGCCATGAACTTCGCGCTCTCGGCGGCGACGATCACGTCGCCGGCCAGCGCCAGGCCCATCCCGCCGCCGACGGCGTGGCCGTTGACGCCGACCACCACCGGCTTGTCGAGCTGGATCAGCGGCGCGAGCCAGCGCGCATGGTTCCGGAAGCGCCGATGCACCGGCCATGGATCGCAGGCCGTCTGCAGCATGCGCAGATCGCCGCCTGAGCAGAAGCTCGGCCCTTCGCCGGTGAGGTACAGCGCCCGCACGTCACGGCGCGCTTCGGCATCCTCGATCACCGCGCCAAGCGCGGCCCGCAGTTCGTTCGTCAGCGAGTTGCGTGTCTTGGGTGCCGACAGGCGGACGACCAGCACGTCGCCATCCATTTGCGCCTTAACCAGTTCCGCCGTCATCCACCGTCTCCTTGCCCAGTCGACGGTGTGCAATGCAACCGGTGTGCCACCGATCGCAAGTCATTGAGACAGCAGGGTTTACGTCAATGAAGTCGGTTGGGCAGCGTCACCGTCCGGCGATCGATGTACACGTCGTGCGCGCAGCGCGGACAGCGTGTGAACGCGGTGTTGACAGTGGGCGGCGTGTCCGTGAGCGCCGTGTACGTGAGCAGCGCGTCGGGGCGCAGGCACGTCGATGAACGGCCTGTCGGTGAGCTGCGTGTTGGTAGACGGCGATCAGCGCGCGGCGTCGATCAGCGTGTAGACGCCCTGTCCCGTGGCCAGCAATTGCCCGTCGGGCTCACTGTGCAGCTCGGCGGTGGCGAAATAGGTCGTGCGGCCACGCTTGACCAGCGTGCCGGTGGCCCGCAACGCCTGCGACTGATCGCGCCGCGCCGCACGCAGGAAATTGCAGTTGAACGCCGCGGTCGCCGCGCGCGGCGCATCCGTCATGCGGCCGGGCTCGGACGGCAGCGCCCACAGGCCCACCGCATCCAGCACCGCCATCACCACGCCGCCGTGGACGCTGCCGTGGACGTTGCATAGTTCCGGCCGCAACTCCAGCGTGAACTGCGCGCGGCCGTCGGCGCGTTCGGTCAATCGCATGCCCAGCACTTCGCCGAAGTGGCTCATTCCGAATTCAACCTCTTGTACAGATAGGTACGGGAGATGCCGAGTTCCTCGGCCACCTTCTTCTTGTTGCCACCGTGGCGGGCGAGCGCTTCGCGGATCATCGCGAGTTCGAGTTCGTCGCGGGCGGCCCGCACGCCCCGCCCCTGGACCGGTACCGCGGGTGCGGCCGCCAGCGGCGGTGCGGCCGCCGGCGACTGCGGCGCAGCAGCAGGCCCGGTCTCCAGCCGGCGGAAGTCGCGGACCGTGAGCCGCGGCCCCTCACAGAAGATCGCCGCCCGTTCCACCTCGTGCAGGAGCTGGCGCACGTTGCCGGGCCAGCTCTGCTCGCGCAGCAGCCCGTACACCTCCGGATCGACCGTCTTCGGCTGCGCCCGATGCCTGCCTGCGAAAGCCGCCAGGAAGCTGGTGACCAGTTCGGGAATGTCCTCCAGCCGCTCGCGCAGGCTGGGCATGCGCAGCGTGACACCGCTGATGCGGTAGTACAGGTCCAGCCGGAAATCACCGTCGCCGATCATCTGCTGGAAGTTTCGGTTGCTGGCGCAGATGAGCCGGAAATCCGAATGCTGGGGCTTGTGGCCGCCGACCCGCTCGAACATGCCGTCCTGCAGCACCCGCAGCAGCTTCACCTGTATCTCCGACGGCATGTCGCCGACCTCGTCGAAGAACAGCGAGCTGCGGTGCGCCAGCTCGAACTTGCCCTTGCGGCCCGCGCGCTCGGCGCCGGTGAAGGCGCCCGGCTCATAGCCGAACAGCTCGCTTTCGACGAGGCTGCTCGGCAGCGCCGCGGCATTCACGAAGATCATCCGGTTGGCACGACGCTGCGACAGCGCATGGATGGCCAGCGCCGCCAACTCCTTGCCGGTGCCGCTTTCGCCGACGATCAGCACGCCCACCTCGAGCGGCGCGATCTTCAGGATGTCGTACTTGAGCTGCTGGATCGCCTCGCTGCTGCCGACGATGTCCTCGAGCCCGGAGTCGCCGCGCCGCACCTCGGCGAGCTCCCCGGAGGAGCCCGCATGGATCCAGGGCGCTGCGGCAGTGGCGTCGCTGGCCGGGTCGGCCTGGATGTAGAACACCGTCGTCTGCCCGACGGCCCGGTGCGTGACCAGCAGCGGCCTGGGCGATTCGATCAGGAACGCGCCGCAGGGCTGCCGGCCGAGCTGGGGCAGCCGCTCGCGCAGCGCCTTCTGCACGAGCGGATGGGTGGCGGCCCCGCCCGACCAGACGACCCTGGCCGCGGCGTCGAGCACCAACTGTCCTGATCCGGAATCAGCCTCCATTCACCTTCCATCCATCGCTGCGGATGATCGAGAGCCGTGCCGTTCGCAGCACCTCATGGCGAGGTCTGTGGATCGGGAGGAAAGCCCGCCTCCTCACGGGACACCGCCGCGATGAGCTTGTACCGGGCCCAGGAACCGAACAGCAGCCCGCTCCTGGCCGCCTCGTGCTCCATGATCAGCGAGTGCAGCAGCAGCGCCGCCTTGTCGAGATTGTAGGTCTCGATCAGCAGCACCCAGTGCGGATAGTTGTCCTGGTCGTTGCGAAGCAGCCGCTCTTCGCTCGGCATGCCGGTGACGGCCGAATCGGTTTCCAGCAGGCTCATCCGGACCATCGCGCCGTTCGCCTGCAGGCGCGGCGCGAGCACCGCCGACAGGAACTGCCTGGCCTCTTCCAGACGTCCCGCCATCGGCTTGCACATCACCAGGACCGCACTTCCCCCTATACCTGCTCCGACCGACAGCGTCAGCCGGCAGGCGGCGCGCATGACGTTGCGAAAACGCGGCAGGACCCGGCGCGTCCAGGGGGTCGGATCGAGCACGCGGTCGACATAGGACCGCGACTTCAGAACATCCACCGACCCGCACTCGTAGAATGCGATGTAAGCCGGTTGACCGTCGATGGCCCGGTAGCGGCGCGCGCGGCGGAATCCGGGAATCGCCAGCCGGTTCGGCAGATGCTCCTCCTGGTACCAGCGGTTGACCTCTTCATCGGCGCCCTCATCGACATCGTTGACGATGAGCAGTGCGCCGCCGGTCATCTCCGGGCTTCGATCCATCGGTACGCCCCTCTCCGGGCTCCGCTTGCGCAGCGTGTTGACGGATCCGATCGTAGCATCCCGGCCGAATGCCGCCTGCGCGGCAACACCGGGCATGTCGATGCGACCGCGCGACCGCTGAGAGCCTGCCATCGTTCAGTTCCTCGCGCCTTTGCCCGCCGTCGTCGGATGCTTACGCTGCACCGACACCGCTCGACCGATCCGCGACACCGACGATGCCGCGCGCGATGAGCTCATCGATCTGCGCCGGCGACAACCCGGTCTCGGTCAGGATCTCCCGGGAATGCTCGCCGACCCGCGGCGCGGGCTCGGCGGGCAGGTCCGCGCAGGCTCCCGGAACCCTCGGCACGTGAACGCCCCGCCCATCGTGAACGACCTGCTGAAAGATGCCCAGCGAAGCCACCTGCGGGTCGGTCTGCAGCGCATCGTAGTCCGCCACCACGCCGCAGACCACCCCTTCCGCGGTCAACGCCCGCTGCCATTCGACGCTGGCCCGCCGCCGGAACGTCTCGTCGAGCACCTGCTGGATCACGCTCGCGTGACGATGGCGATCCTCCGCCGTCGCGAAACGTTCGTCGGCCTGCCATTCAGGACGGCCGATCGCGCGGCACAGGCCGGCGAACATCCGGTCGTGCAGCGACGTGACGTTGATGTAGCCATCCGACGTCGCGAACGTTCCCGCGGGAACGCTGTACGGCCTGGCCGCCTGGCCGCCCCCCAGCGCGGCATCGACGATGGAATTGCCCTGCAAAGCTACCGCGGCTTCCAGAAGCGAGGCCTGGACATGAGTCCCCTTGCCGCTCTTCGCACGATGATAGAGAGCGGCGCCGGTGGCCTGTGCCGTGTAGATGCCGGTGGTGACGTCCACCACCAGCAGGCCCACCTTCCTCGGGTTGCCGGCGGAGTCGCGGTTCGCGCGCATCATGCCGCTGACGGCCTGCAGCGTGGAATCCGAACCGGGCCGGGCAGCGTCCGGCCCTGAACCGCCGAAGGCGGTCACCGACACGTACACCAGCGCCGGGTCATCGGCGGACAGGGATTCCCAGCCCAACCCCAGCCGCGTCATCACCCCCGGACGGAAACTCTCGATGACGATGTCCGCACCGTTGCACAGCCGGCGCATCAGCGTGCGGCCGTCCGGACTGGATGCATCGATCGCGATCGAGCGCTTGCCCAGGTTGTTGACGATCGCCAGCGCGTTGAACCCTTGGTCCGAATAGCCGATGCCCCTTCCCCAGTCGCCGGTCAGCGGCTCCACCTTCGTCACGCGGGCACCGTGCTGCCGGAGAATCTGTGCGCAGTACGGGCCGGCGATGCCCTGGCTGAAGTCGACGACCTTCAGTCCCTCGTAGGCTCCGCCAGCGGCGCCGATGCCCGATTCTTCCACCACCCTCTCCCGATGACTCCGATTGCCTGGTCTCTGCCAGAGCAAGCGATGTGCCACGGCCACCGGATATCGCCGCAGGTCGTCCCGTTCCAGGTGATCCAGCGCCTGCAGCCGACACGTTGCCGGCTGCTGAACGTGTTCTCGACGTTGCCTGTTTGCCGGACGAACACGATCGATGACCATGACGTGGACACTTCGGGCGCCTGCGCATGACAACGCGGCCGTGTCGTGCAGGGACGACATTCGAGTTTCATCGTCCATGCATCGACCGTTGCTGCGACGTCCTTCGTCCGAATGGCATGCTCCTTGCACGAAACGGTACCGAGCGACGCCGCGTCTTGTCCGTCGTCGCTCCTGGCAGGCGATCGGCCGCCAGTCCCCATCGAGCCCCATTCGTCGTTTCACCCATGAGCGAATCCGAGCAGCCCCCCTTCGCACACCTCCGGAACCTGGAATTCCCCGTTCATCGCGAACGCCCCCGTGCAGCCGAACATGCGTTGCAGGACCTGCGGGTCGTCGATTTCACCCACTACATCGCCGGTCCGTTCGCGACGATGATCCTCGCCGACATGGGCGCCGACGTGGTCAAGGTGGAGTCGCCCGGCAAGGGCGACGACTTCCGGCAGTACCCGCCGGTGGTGCCGGAACTCGAGGGCGGAGCCCCCTTCACGTGGACGAACCGCAACAAGCGCAGCATCGCGCTCGACCTCAAGTCGCCCGCCGGCCTGGAGACAGCCCGCGCACTGATCGGGAAGGCCGACGTCGTCGTCGAGAACTTCTCCACCGGCGTCATGGAGCGCCTGGGACTCGGCTACGAGGTCTGCCGGTCGCTGAACCCGAACCTCGTCTACTGCTCGGTGTCCGCGTATGGCCGCGACGGCTCGTTCGCCGATCGCGGCGGCTTCGATCCGATCGCCCAGGCCGAGAGCGGCTACATCTCGATGAACGGATATCCCGATCGGGAAGGCGTTCGGTCGCTCTCGCCGGTGATGGACATAAGCACCGCGATGATGGTCAGCAACGCCATTCTCGGTGCTCTCGTCGCAAGGGCCAGGACCGGCAAGGGACAGGCGCTCGAAGTCGCCCTGTTCGACACCGCGATACTGATGACCGGCTATGCGCCCCTGCAACAGATCTTCACCGGCCGCGAACCGGTCCGCCCCGGCAACAACAGCCCGGATACCTGTCCCTCCGGTGTCTTCCAGGCATCCGACCGGTCCTTCCTGATCAATTGCGGCAGTACCGCGATCTTCCATCGGCTGGTCAGGCAGGTCGCGCGTCTGCCCCACCTCGCCGATGATCCGGCTTACGCCACCAACCAGGATCGGCTGGCCAACCGCGATCGACTGTTCGCGCTGCTGCAGTCACGCTTCTCGGAACATCCGTGGCAGCACTGGCGCACGCTGCTGCGCGAAGCGGGGATCCCGAGCGGAGAGCTGCGTACGGTCGGCGACGCGATCCGTTCCGACGAAGCCCGTGAGCGCGGCCTCGTGACCCGGATTCCTCATCCCGAGCTGGGCTGGCTTCCCAATGTTTCGCTGCCGATCCGTTACTGCGGCACCCCGTTGGCCGACCCGCTGCCCGCGCCGAAGGTCGGCGAGCACGGTGCTCAGGTCCTGCAATCGTGGCTCGGGCACGATGCCCGGCAGGTGCAGGACCTTGCCCGGGCGGGGGCATTCGGTCCTGAAACACGGCCCCGGTGAGGGCCGGATGCCCTACGCCGGCCGCCGGCGATACAACAACGTCGCCTTCATCTCCTGCGCGATCGACCCGTCCTGCTTGACCACCTGCCGCAGCAGCGACACCACGCCGCGGTCCTTCTTCGACGAAGACGCCTTCTTCTCCAGCACGGTGGACTTCATGTGGATCGTGTCGCCGTGCTTGATCGGCGACAGCATCTTCCAGCCGTCGATCTGCACCAGCGCGAGCAGCGTGCCGTCGTTGACGCCGCTGGCGTACTGAAGCCCGGCGGCGATCGCGTAGACCAGCGGGCCGTGGGCGATCGGTTCTCCGAACGACGTGCTGCGGCAGTACTCGTGGTTGGTATGCACCTCGTTGAAGTCGCCCGACAGGCACGCGAAGTTGACGATGTCGGTGCTGGTGATGGTGCGGGCCGGTGTCGCGAACGAGGCGCCGATCTCGAAGTCCTCGAAATAGCGTCCGCGGGGAGTGGTCATCGTGAATGCTCCAGTTGCAGGTTGACCGGCCGACGAAGGCCAGATACGAAACGATTCGAACGCGATCAGCGGGGCTCTTTGGTCAGCAGCAGCGAGCAGTGCGACGAGAGGATCCCGCCCTCGTTGTGGACCAGCGCGACTTCCGCGCCCTCGACCTGACGCGGGCCG
>DAISWF010000163.1:5068-13571 GCA_036826495.1 Burkholderiaceae bacterium | reverse complement strand
GGTCGCGGCTCAGATAGTGATGAAGCCCGTCGGTCAGGCCCGGTACGTTGCGGGCAACAACATAGGCTTCCGTCGGATGAAGATTGCCGCTCGATGGATTGCAGCGCAGCGCCCAGCGGTCGGGGCCGTATTCCTTCCAGGCGGAGATACTCATGGAAAGTTCCAGCAGCGCTCCGACCGATTGGGCGTCGAGCGCAACCGGCTCGATACTGCCCGGCGTGCAGGCCTCGGCAAAGCTCGTCGCGAGCCGTTCGGCGCCGAGCGCCAATTCGGTACGCGCGCAGCCGACGAAATCGCGGAATGGATTGGGCTGCATATCCCAGTCGAGCGTTTCCGGACCGACCGCATAAGCCTTGAGGCTGTGTTTTGTCCGTGCGTGATAGGCGAGGACAATCTCGGCGGCGTCAGGAGCCTGCGCTTTCGCGATGTTCATGGCGGCGGGGAATGGGGGGCCGGGCAGGGTGTGGTTGCATCTGGTCGGCTGCAGGATTCGGCGTCCCGGTCCGGCGTGTTGCCAAGCAGTGAAGTGACCAGCTCACGGTCGGCGTCCAGCTTCCCGGGCACGATCTCGCCGGACTTGATGCGGGGCGCGGCCGGATTGAACCAGGTCGGCACCAGTGTCGACCCGAAGAAGCCAAGCAATGTCTCGGCAGTCCAGGGCTCGCTGAGCAGGCTTCTGGCGTTCACGGTGTGACCGGCGGCCTCGAGCATCCGCTTCTGGCGGGCATTGGTCGCGCATCCGGGCTTTTGGTAGAATTCGATCGTCGCCACGGCAGCCGGGCCTATGCGAGAAGGCTGAGCTGGACCAAGGGAGCTCCGCCGTCCCGGCCCAGGATCGTATCGACCTTCTTGCGGACCGCCTCCAACGTCAGCGGCTTGACCAGGGCGCCATGCGCGCCGGCCTTCAGGCCCTCCAGCGCGGTTGCTTCATCGGACTTGTCGCAGACGATGAGAATGCGGACCCCCTGGAATTTTGCTGACATTTCGCCGATCAGCGCCGTACCCCTCTGCTTCAGGAAGGAGACGCCGAGCAGCACGACATCGGGCTTGAGCCAGCCGAGGCCCTTTTCATAGGCCTCCTCGGGGCTGGTCAGTTCGTGGGTCTCGATCTCGTCGTGCAGCATGAATTGCAACGCGGCGCGCGTGATCTCGTCCTCGTCGACGACGAATACACGGCGTTGGTCGACTGCCTTTGATGTTTCGACGCCGATCTGCATTTCAACCTCCTGTGCTTGCAGGCCGTGTCTCGTCGTGCGGCCCGATAGGGCTGCTAGCAATTTTCGTTCCGTCGGAACTGGATGCGCGCGCGTGCAGGGAAGCGCCGGCGGCTGGCGTCATGCCTGGCCGTCCGAATATGCGAAACGGCTTCAATCCTTGTCCGATTTCTAACAGGCGCCGTACAGCGTGGCCGCCGCTGTCAGGTTCAAAACATCTACCGGCGCTTCGGGTTTCGTGTGTTTCAGACGCTAGATCATCGACTTAGCCGAGTGGCACGGCGGTTGCTAATGAGTGGGCGGAACAAGGAGTGAGGGCTGAGTGCACGCAGACGCCTGACGAGCGATGCGCTCCTTCCCGTAACCCATGTGCCCGGTTCTGTAACAGAAGCGAGTCTGGCGGTCCCGCACGGGCTCATTGGCAATCGGTTCATGGAGAACAAAATGGCTGCACTACGACAAATGGCATTCTACGGCAAAGGCGGCATTGGCAAGTCGACGACCTCGCAGAACACGCTGGCGGCGCTGGCGGAGATGGGTCATCGGATCCTGATCGTGGGCTGCGACCCCAAGGCGGACTCGACTCGTCTGATCCTGCACGCCAAGGCGCAGGACACGATCCTGTCGCTGGCCGCCGAGGCCGGCTCGGTGGAAGACCTCGAGATCGAGGACGTGATGAAGGTGGGCTTCCGTGACATCCGCTGCGTGGAATCCGGCGGCCCCGAGCCGGGCGTGGGCTGCGCCGGCCGCGGCGTGATCACGTCGATCAACTTCCTCGAGGAGAACGGCGCCTACGAAGGCGTCGACTACGTGTCCTACGACGTGCTGGGCGACGTGGTCTGCGGCGGCTTCGCGATGCCGATTCGCGAGAACAAGGCGCAGGAGATCTACATCGTGATGTCCGGCGAGATGATGGCGATGTACGCGGCCAACAACATCTCCAAGGGCATCCTGAAGTACGCCAACTCGGGCGGCGTGCGCCTGGGCGGCCTGGTCTGCAACGAGCGCAAGACCGACAAGGAGCTCGAGCTGGCCGATTCGCTGGCGAAGAAGCTCGGCACCCGGCTGATCCACTTCGTGCCGCGCGACAACATCGTTCAGCACGCCGAGCTGCGCCGGATGACGGTCATCGAGTACGCGCCCGACAGCGAGCAGGCCGGCCAGTACCGCGCGCTCGCGCAGAAGGTGCACGCCAACGCCGGCAACGGCGTGATCCCCACGCCGATCACGATGGACGAGCTCGAGGACCTGCTGATGGAGCACGGAATCATGCAGGCGATCGACGAGACCCAGGTCGGCAAGACCGCGGCCGAGCTGGCCGTGGCCTGACAGGCCAGCAGGCGAAGGCGCCCGTGGGCGCCTTCCCCGCCGGCACCCACCCCCAGTCACACGGAGTTCTCCATGAGCATGACGGTCGAAGAACGCAAGGCCGCCAACAAGGCGCTGATCGACGAGGTCCTGAAGGCCTATCCCGAGAAGATGGCCAAGCGCCGGGCCAAGCACCTCGGTCAGTACGAGGACGGCAAGCCGGACTGCGGGGTCAAGTCGAACATCAAGTCGCTGCCGGGCGTGATGACGATCCGCGGCTGCGCCTATGCCGGCTCCAAGGGCGTCGTGTGGGGGCCGATCAAGGACATGATCCACATCTCGCACGGGCCGGTGGGCTGCGGGCAGTATAGCTGGGCGGCCCGGCGCAACTACTACATCGGCACGACCGGCATCGACACCTTCGTGACGATGCAGTTCACCTCCGACTTCCAGGAGAAGGACATCGTCTTCGGCGGCGACAAGAAGCTCGACAAGATCATCGACGAGATCCAGGAGCTGTTCCCGCTGAACAAGGGCATCTCGATCCAGAGCGAATGTCCGATCGGCCTGATCGGCGACGACATCGAGGCGGTCTCCAAGCGCAAGTCCAAGCAGTACGAAGGGCACACCATCGTGCCGGTGCGCTGCGAGGGCTTCCGCGGCGTGAGCCAGTCGCTGGGCCACCACCTGGCCAACGACGCGATCCGCGACTGGGTGTTCGACAAGGTCGACCCCGAAAAGCGCCCCGACTTCGTCTCCACGCCCTACGACGTGGCCATCATCGGCGACTACAACATCGGCGGCGACGCCTGGTCCAGCCGCATCCTGCTCGAGGAGATCGGGCTGCGGGTGATCGCCCAGTGGTCCGGCGACGGCACGATCGCCGAGCTGGAGAACACGCCCAAGGCCAAGCTGAACCTGATCCACTGCTACCGGTCGATGAACTACATCAGCCGGCACATGGAGGAGAAGTACGGCATCCCGTGGGTCGAGTACAACTTCTTCGGTCCGACGATGATCGCGAAGAGCCTGCGCGAGATCGCCAGCCACTTCGACGACACCATCAAGGCCAATGCCGAACGGGTCATCGCGAAGTATCAGCCGCTGGTCGACGGGGTGATCGCCCGGTACAAGCCGCGGCTGCAAGGCCGCAAGGTGATGCTGTTCGTCGGCGGCCTGCGCCCGCGTCACGTGATCGGCGCCTATGAGGACCTGGGCATGGAGGTCGTGGGCACCGGCTACGAGTTCGGCCACAACGACGACTACCAGCGCACGACCCACTACGTGAAGGACGGCACGCTGATCTACGACGACGTGACCGGCTACGAGTTCGAGCGGTTCGTCGAGAAGGTGCGGCCGGACCTGGTCGGTTCGGGCATCAAGGAGAAGTACGTGTTCCAGAAGATGGGGGTGCCGTTCCGGCAGATGCATAGCTGGGACTACTCGGGCCCCTATCACGGCTACGACGGCTTCGCGATCTTCGCCCGCGACATGGACATGGCGATCGCCTCGCCGGTCTGGCGCCTTGCGAAGGCGCCGTGGAAGAAAGCCGCCTGATCAACGCCGCGCAGCAGGAGAAGCCGCCATGCCCCAGAATGCCGAGAAGGTCATCGACCACGAGATGCTGTTCCGCGAGCCGGAGTACCAGCAGCTCTTCGCCGACAAGAAGGCGAAATTCGAGTTCAACCATGCCGATGAGAAGGTCCAGGAGATCCGCGACTGGACCCGGACGCGCGAGTACCGCGACAAGAACTTCGCCCGCGAGGCGCTGACCGTCAATCCCGCCAAGGCCTGCCAGCCGCTGGGCGCCGTGTTCGTCGCCAACGGCTTTCACAAGACACTGTCGTTCGTGCACGGCTCGCAGGGCTGCGTCGCCTACTATCGCAGCCACTTCTCGCGGCACTTCAAGGAACCGACCTCCTGCGTCAGCTCGTCGATGACCGAGGATGCGGCGGTGTTCGGCGGCCTGAACAACATGATCGACGGGCTGGCCAACGCCTACAACCTGTACAAGCCCGACATGATCGCGGTGTCGACCACCTGCATGGCCGAGGTGATCGGCGACGACCTGGACGCGTTCATCAAGAACAGCAAGCAGAAGGGCTCGATCCCGGCCGACTTCGACGTGCCGTTCGCGCACACGCCGGCCTTCGTCGGCAGCCACGTGACCGGCTACGACAATGCGCTGCTGGGCGTGCTCAAGCACTTCTGGGACGGCAAGTCCAAGACCGCCGAGCCGCTGGTGCGCGAGCCCAACGACACGCTGAACTTCATCGGCGGCTTCGATGGCTTCGTGGTCGGGAACATGAAGGAGATCCGCCGGATCTTCGACCTGTTTGGCGTCAAGGTGCAGATCCTGTGCGACCCCTCCGAGGTGTGGAACACGCCCACCGACGGCGAGTTCCGCATGTACGAGGGCGGCACCACGAAGGCCGAGGTCGAGGCGGCGCTCCATGCCAAGGCCACCATCGTGTTCCAGGAGTTCTGCTGCGAGAAGACCACGAAGTACCTGATCGAGAAGGGCCACGAGGTGGTGGTGCTGAATGCGCCGGTGGGCGTGGCCGGCACCGACCGCTTCATCATGGAGATCGCCCGGCTGACCGGCAAGCCGGTGCCGGCCGAGCTCGAACGCGAACGCGGCCAGCTCGTCGATGCGATGGCCGACAGCCAGGCGCACCTGCACGGCAAGCGCTACGCGTTGTACGGCGACCCCGACCAGATGCTGGGCTACGCTGAGTTCCTGCTGGAGCTGGGCGCCGAACCGGCCCATGTGCTGGCCACCAATGGCACCGAGAACTGGGCCGAAAAGGTGCGCAACGTGTTCGCCGCCTCGCCCTACGGCGCGCAGTGCCAGGTGTACCCCAAGCGCGACCTGTGGCATCTGCGCTCGCTGCTGCATACCGAGCCGGTGGACTTCCTGATCGGCAACACCTACGGCAAGTACCTGGAACGCGACACCGGCGCGCCGCTGATCCGCCTGTCGTTCCCGATCTTCGACCGGCACCACTACCACCGTTTCCCGACCTGGGGCTACAACGGCGCGCTGTGGATGCTGACGATGTTGCTCGACGAGTTCTTCGAGACGCTGGATGCCAACACCATCGTGCCCGGCAAGACCGACTACTCGTACGACGTCATCCGCTGAACCGGCGGTCCGGAGGTCCCGATGTCCCCGACACTCAGAGCCAAGATCGCCGAGGTGTTCGACGAACCCGGCTGCGAGATCAACGCGGCCAAGGGCGCGAAGGAGCGCAGGAAGGGCTGCACGAAGCAGCTCACGCCGGGGGCGGCCGCCGGCGGCTGCGCATTCGACGGCGCGAAGATCGCGCTGCAGCCGATCGTCGACGTCGCGCACCTGGTGCACGGGCCCATCGCCTGCGAAGGCAACTCCTGGGATAACCGGCATGCCGCCTCGTCGGGGCCGCAGATCTATCGCACCGGCTTCACCACCGACATCGGCGAGTTCGACGTGATCTACGGCGGCGAGAAGCGGCTGTTCAAGTCGATCCGCGAGATCCTCGACAAGTACGACCCGCCGGCGGTGTTCGTCTACCAGACCTGCGTGACCGGCATGATCGGCGACGACATCGAGGCGGTGTGCAAGCGCGCCAGCGAGAAGTTCGGCAAGCCGGTGATCCCGGTCAACGCGCCGGGCTTCGCCGGGCCCAAGAACCTCGGCAACAAGCTGGGCGGCGAGGCGCTGCTGGACTACGTGATCGGCACGATGGAGCCGGAGATCACGACGCCCTACGACATCAACATCATCGGCGAGTACAACCTGTCCGGCGAGCTGTGGCAGGTCAGGCCGCTGTTCGACGCGCTGGGCATCCGCATCCAGTCGTGCATCTCCGGCGACGGGCGCTACCGCGAGGTGGCCGCCAGCCACCGCGTCCGCGCCAACATGATGGTCTGCTCCAAGGCGATGATCAACATCGCCACGCGGATGCAGCAGCGCTACGGCATCCCCTACTTCGAAGGGTCGTTCTACGGCATCAGCGACACCAGCGATGCGCTGCGCAACATCGCGCGGCTGCTGGTCGAGCGGGGCGCCGACGCCGAGCTGCTCGAGCGCGCCGAGGCGCTGATCCGGCTCGAGGAGGCGCGCGCCTGGGAGCGGCTGCGCGCCTACCGGCCGCGGCTGGCCGGCAGGCGGGTGCTGCTGATCACCGGCGGCGTGAAGAGCTGGTCGGTGGTGTCGGCGCTGCAGGAGGCCGGCCTCGTGGTGGTCGGCACCAGCATCAAGAAGAGCACGAAGGAGGACAAGGAGAAGATCCGGGACATCATGGGCGACGACGCGCACATGATCGACGACCTGTCGCCGCGCGAGATGTACGCGATGCTGCGCGACGCCCGGGCCGACATCATGCTGTCGGGCGGCCGCAGCCAGTTCGTCGCGCTGAAGGCGCGGATGCCGTGGATGGACATCAACCAGGAGCGCCATCATGCGTTCGCCGGCTACGAAGGCATGATCACGATGATCGAGGAGATCGACAAGGCGCTGTCGAACCCGATGTGGCAGCAGGTGCGCACGCCGGCGCCGTGGGAAACCGCTGCCGCGGGAGCATGACATGGCGCTCGTCGTCGAATCCCGCAAGGCCTGCGCGGTCAATCCGCTGAAGATGAGCCAGCCGCTGGGCGCGAGCTACGCGTTCATGGGCCTGGAGAAGTGCATGCCGGTCATGCACGGCTCGCAGGGCTGCACCTCGTTCGGCCTGGTGCTGCTGGTGCGCCACTTCAAGGAGGCGATCCCGCTGCAGACCACCGCGATGAACGAGGCCACGACGATCATCGGCGGCTACGACAACGTCGAGCAGGCGATCCTGAACATCCGCAGCCGCGCCAGGCCGGCGATCATCGGCCTCGCCTCCACCGGCCTCACCGAAACGAAGGGCGACGACGTCGACGGCTACCTGCGCGAGATCCTGCTCAAGCATCCGGAGCTCGCGGACACCCGGCTGGTCTACGTGTCGACGCCGGACTACGTCGGCGCGTTCCAGGACGGCTGGTCCAAGGCGGTGGAGAAGCTGGTGTGGCGGGTGCCGCGCCCCCGCGGGCCGCGCCGCCCCGGCGCGGTGGCGGTGCTGCGGGGCTCGCCCCTGTCGCCCGCCGATCTGGACGAGGTGCGCGAGATCGTCGAATCGTTCGGCCTGACGCCGGTGATCGTGCCGGACGTGTCGGGCTCGCTGGACGGCCACATCCCCGATCAGTGGCTGGGCACGACCATCGGCGGTACGCCGCTGGCCGACATCGAGACGCTGGGCGGCGCGATGCACACGCTGGCGATCGGCGAGCAGATGCGGCCCGCGGCGATGGCGCTTGAGCAGCGCTGCGGCGTGCCGTTCACCGTGTTCGACCGGCTCACCGGCCTGACCGCCACCGACGCGCTGGTGGCGACGCTCGCCACGCTGTCGGGCCGGCCGGCGCCGGCGCGCCTGCGCCGCCAGCGCAGCCAGCTCGTCGATGCGATGCTGGACAGCCATTTCCACCTCGGCAACGTGAAGGTGGCGATCGGCGCCGAGCCGGACCTGCTGTGGAGCGCCGGCAGCTTCCTCGCCGAGATGGGCGCCGAGCTGTCGGTGTGCGTCACCACCACCCGGTCGCCGCTGCTCGAGAAGCTGCCGACGGCCGAGGTGCTGATCGGCGACCTGGAAGATTTCGAACGTTCGGCCGCCGCCGCCGGCTGCGACCTGCTGGTCACCCATTCGCACGGGCGGCAGGCCGCCGAACGGCTCGGCAAGCCGCTGTTCCGGCTGGGCATCCCCACGTTCGACCGGGTCGGCAACGCTCATGTGTGCCACGTCGGCTACCGCGGCAGCCGCGCCTTCGTGTGCGACTTCGCCAACCTGATGATCGCCGCCCGCGGCCATCACGGCCCCGACGACTGGCCGCTGCCGCCGGCGGCGCACGCGGCCGCCGGGGCCCGGCGGCTGCCCGGCGATGCCGAGCCCGCGCGCCGTGCGACGGCGCTGTCCGAACAGGAG
>DAISWF010000163.1:0-5058 GCA_036826495.1 Burkholderiaceae bacterium | reverse complement strand
CATCCGATGAAAGTCGCGTTCGCCACGCAGGACCAGCAGCGCGTCGACGCGCATTTCGGCTGGGCCCGTCATCTCGCGGTCTACGACGTTTCGGCCGACGGCTACGATTTCGTGCAGGACTTCGGCTTCGGCGAAGACCTGGCCGAGGACGGCAACGAGGACAAGCTCGCGCCCAAGCTGGCCGCGATCCATGACTGCGCGATCGTCTACGTCGCCGCGATCGGCGGATCGGCCGCCGCCCGGGTGGTCGCGCAGAAGATCCATCCGGTCAAGGTGCCGCAGCCCGAGCCGATCCTGGACATCCTGGACAAGCTGCAGGCGGTGCTGCAGGGCACGCCGCCGCCGTGGCTGCGCAAGGCGGCGCTGAAGGACCAGCCGCGCCGCTTCGATTTCGACGAGGACGAGGAACAGCGATGACCCATGCAACGGGAGCGCTCCCGGCGGCCGGCAGCGCAGCGGTGGCCGTCTCACCGGTGGCCGTCCCAGCAGTAGCCGTCCCAGCAGTAGCCGTCCCAGCAGCGGCCGCCGCGGCAGCGGCCGTCCCGGCGGTGACTGTCCCGCCGGCAGTCGTCGATCCGGCAGCGGCCGAGCGGGCCGCGCTGGCCGATCCGTTCATCCGCGAGCTGGTCCGCCAGCTCCGTGCGCAGGACACCCATGGGAGCTGGGATGGCAAGGACGATGCCGCGCTGCTGGCGCCGTTCGTGCTCACCGCCGAGCAGCGCCGTGCATTGCCGATCATCGGCGACCCCGATCCGGAAACGCTGTGGCGGCTGGAGCTCTTCCACAACGCGGTGGGCCTGGCGATCGAGAAGGCCACCCGCTGCATGGTGTCGCCGATGATGAAGTTGAGCCACGAGGGCTTCGGCCGCGCGGTGCTGACCGCGGGGCGCCTGATCGTCGTCAACCGCCATCTGCGCGATGTCCACCGTTTCGGTTATCCGAGCCTGACGAAGCTGGCCGAGGCCGGCAACAAGCTGGTGGCCGAAGGCATCGCGATGATCGAGCGGTTCCCCGAAGCCGCCAACTGGGGGTGAGCCGATGAGCGACATCGAACAGCTCAAGGCCGAGGTCAAGCGGCTCAATGCCCGCGCCACGCAGGCCAAGATGGACCTGCACGACCTGTCCGAGGAACTGCCTACCCACTGGGAGCGGATTCCCGAGGTGGCGCGCATCGCCTTCGACGCGCATGAAACGCTGATGCAGGCGCGCAGCCGTCTGGCCGCCGCGCAGGCCGGCTGACGGAGGCACGCATGTCCACCTTCAGCGTCGTGCTGCCCTCCGGGGCGAGCTGGACCCCCACGTTCGTGCAGACGATCGACGAGACCCGCTGCATCGGCTGCGGCCGCTGCTTCAGGGTGTGCCCGCGCGGCGTGCTGGCGCTGGTCGGCCTCGACGAGGACGGCGAGCGCGTGTCGCTGGATCCCGACGACGACGAGGAAGAGGAATACGAGAAGAAGGTGATGACGATCGCGCACCGCGAGCTGTGCATCGGCTGCACCGCCTGCGCGAAGATCTGCCCGAAGAAGTGCTACACCCACGCGGCGGCATCGGTATGAGCATGATCTCGTCCGTCGAACCGGTTGCCGCTGCAGCATCACGGCGCGTCGAGACGTCGTTCGCGGCGGGGCCCGGAGGCGAAATCCCGTTTGCGCCCCGTCCGGAGGACGAGCTTGCATGCACGCCGGGACCGGGGAGCGAGCTTCCGTTCGCGACGGGCCCGGCGGTGCGGATTCCGTTCGTGCCGATCCCGCTGGCGGTCGCGCGGCAGGCGGCGCGTGCGGAAGAGGTGGTCGACCTGACCACGCTGCTGATGGAGTTCGCCGACCCGCAGGCCGGCCCGCCGGCGATGGCGAGGGCGATCGCCCGAGGCATCGCGGTGGCCAGCCTGGGCGACAACCACCTGTGGCAGGACATGCAGCTACGTTCGCGCGCGGAACTGTCGGCGCTGATCCGCCAATGGTTTCCGCGGCTCGCGGCCCGCAACGACCGCGACATGAAGTGGAAGAAGTTCTTCTACAAGCAGCTCTGCGAGCGTGAACAGATCTTCGTCTGCCGTTCGCCGAGCTGCGCGGTGTGCAGCGACTACGACTACTGTTTCGGACCGGAGGACGCCACGAGCTGACCGGTCGGTCGCGCCGGCCGCGGGTCATTGCCCTGCTGCTGCCTTTCGTTGTATATGAAATACCATAACGAAATGCGAGAACGAGAAATGCGAGAGGTCCCTCGCGTAACCCGCCCGCCCGCCAGCGAGCGTTTCATCGATGAATGAGCCCTTGCGATCCCCCCGTCTCACCGGCCGGCTGGAGATGACCAGCGGCCCGGCGCCCTTTCTCGGCGACACGCGGGTGCGCCTGCTGGAGGAGATCGACCGGCACGGCTCGATCCTGCAGGCGGCCCGTCACGTGCCGATGTCGTACAAGACCGCGTGGGAGGCGGTCGAAGCGATGAACAACCTGGCCGAGCAGCCGCTGGTCGACCGCATCACCGGCGGCCGCAGCGGCGGCGGCACGACGCTGACGGCGCACGGGCGCCGGCTGGTGGCGCTGTACCGTGCGATGCAGGCCGAGTATCAGTCCACGCTGGAACGGCTGGCCGAACGGTTCGCCGATGAGCCCGAGGGCGACGTCCGCGCGTTCCAGCGGCTGCTGCGGCGGCTGGCGGTGCGCTCCAGCGCACGCAACCAGTTGGCCGGGACCGTGCTGTCGCTGCGCGACGGCCCGGTCGATGTCGATGTGTCGGTCGGCATCGTGCCCGGGCTGCGGATCGATGCGCGCATCACTCATGCATCGGTGGAGCGGCTGGGGCTGCGCGTCGGCTCCGAGGTCATTGCGATGATCAAGGCATCGGGGCTGCGGCTGGAGCGGGCGGGCACGCCGTCCACGGCCGCCGACGTCAACCGGTTCCGCGGCGAGCTGACACAGATCGTCGAAGGGCCGGAGTCGGCCGAGGTGACGGTGACGCTCGGCGACGGGCGCTGCGTCACCGCGGTATGCGCGGTGAGCCGCCTGCATGAGTTGACGGTGGGGATCGGCGACCCGGTGGGGGTCGGCTTCGAGCCCTCGGCGGTGATCCTGGTGGTGGTGGACTGACGATGGAACGGGAAAGCGAACACTGGGCGGCCCGCCTGCCCGAGCGACTGCAGACCCATGTGGTCTGGCCGGTGCGGACCGAGGCGCATCACGATGCCGGCGTGCCGGCGTCCAAGTGGCGCGGCTACGATGCGCTGGGCTTGCTGTGCTGGTACCGGCACCGCTTTTCGCAGTGGGATGCGGCGCTCGATGACGATGACTGCCCGATGGTGACGCTGCTGCGCGAGGAGCATTTCGAAGCCTGGCGGTCGCTGACCGGCGCCTGGGTGCGTCGCATCGTGCGGATGCACGGCGATCCCGGCGAGGAGGGCGGCATCCGCGACACCGGTTACCAGGTGGTGCCGGCCAGCGAGATTCCGCGGCTGTGAAGATCGCGGAACCGTCGCCCGCTATGAACCGTCGCCCGCTGTCGGAGAACCCGTGAACGAACCCGAACGCGGTCACGTCGGGTTCGTTCGCGGCTCACCAGAGCTTGACCACCGACACCGTGCGCAGGCCGCGGACGAAGCGCGGACCGGTGGCGTGGTCGTGGCGGCTCACCAGCGCGAACGGGCTCTCCGGATGCTCGTCCTCCCAGGCCAGCACGACGCCGCCGCCCACGTCGGTGTTGAAGATCTCGGCCCACGAGAACACCGCCCGATAGCCGTCGATGCCTTCGGCCACGACGATGACCCGCTTGAAGTCGGTGCGCTGCTCGAAGGCCGGCGCGGCGCGTTCGATCAGCGGCGCCAGCGGCACGCCGTGATAGCGCTGCGGGCCGCCATGCGCTCCGTCCAGCGTGCAGATGACGGTGAACTCGAAGCCGTGACAGGCCGGATGCCCGGCCAGCGTGTCCGGGTCGCAGACGAACGGCTTGTGCACCCAGCCGTCGATGCCGACGCTGCGGGTGGTGGTGAGGGTCATGTCGGACTCCTTGTGTTTGCCCCGTGGTTGCCCGTGGTTGCCCCGCGCGCGCAGCCCCATCGGACCGATGGAGCGTTGTGGGGTTCGCTACATAGCGGGGGTGCCGATGCACGATCGATGCCAGTTCTTTTTGCTGAACGAGGAGTTGCCCGATGGAACGGCTGGATGACGATGAACTGCGCCGCTGGCTGCGCGAGGATGCGCCGTACGGCGACCTCACGACCCGCACGCTGGATCTGCGCGGCCGCCAGGGCAGCGCGCGGTTTCTGGCCCGGGGCGACATGCGGGTGGCGGCGATCGAGGAAGCCGCGCGGCTGTTCGAGCTCACCGGCTGCCGTGCGCAGGTGACGATCGACAGCAGGCGCGATGCGGCCGCCGGTGCCGAGCTGCTGACCGCCAGCGGCGAGGCGCCCGCGCTGCTGCTGGCCTGGAAGCTGGCGCAGACCGCGGTGGAGGCGGCCAGCGGCGTGGCTGGCGAGGCCGCCCGCATCGTGGCCTCGTTGCGCACGGCCGGTTTTGCGCAGCCGCTGGCCTGCACCCGCAAGAACTGGCCGGGCGGACGGGCGCTGGCCGCGCGGGCGGCCTGGGCCGGCGGTGCGGTGATGCACCGGCTGGGTCTGTCGGAAACGGTGCTGGTGTTTCCCGAGCACCGGGTGTTCGTCGACGACTGGGCGCGCGGCGTGACGGCACTGCGGCGCGATCTGCCGGAAAAGCGCATCGTCGTCGAGGTGGGCAGCGTCGACGATGCGCTGATCGCCGCGCAGGCGGGTGCCGACGTGCTTCAGCTCGAACGATTCGAGCCGGCGCAGCTCGCGGCGTTGCGCGAACGCCTGGCCGCTGCCGGGCTGGCGGCGCTGCTGGCGCCGGCCGGGGGCGTCACGCAGGCCAATGCCGTCGCATTCGCCCGCGCCGGCGCCGACCTGCTGGTCAGCTCGGCACCGTACTTCGCGCGGCCGGCCGACGTGAAGGTGGTGATCGAGGCGGTGCACCTCGGATAGCCGCCAAACCCGACAGGGCGCCGTGCCGCGGCGGTTTCCGCGCGCGCCGGGAAGCCACTGATTCCGGG
>DAISWF010000162.1:0-13578 GCA_036826495.1 Burkholderiaceae bacterium | reverse complement strand
TCGTTCTCCGGCGACACCGGCCCGCGCGCACGGCTGCGCCACCAGCGCGCGACGAACCCCATCAGCCCGCTGCGCGCGAAGTGCAGCAGCGCGATGAACAGCGCGGCGAACACGATGGCCTCGATCTGTCCGGCCCGCTGCGTCAGCATCGGCAGCACGTCCTGCAGGCTGTTCTTCAGCGCCAGCACCACCGCCGAGCCGACCAGCGCGCCCGCCAGGTGGCCGACGCCGCCCGCCAGCGCCATCAGCAGATACTCGATGCTGGCCCGCACGTCGAACGGCGACGGACTGACGAAGCGGTTCATGTGCGCATAGAGCCAGCCGGCCAGTCCGGCCAGCAGCGCGGCCACGACGAACAAGGTCAGCCTGACGCGATAGGCATCGGCGCCGACGCTGGCCAGCAGCACCGCCCCGCCGCGCAGACCACGGATCGCCCGCCCGGGACGCGAGCGCAGCAGGTTGTGGCAGAACAGCAGCGCCAGCCCGACCAGCGTCCAGATCAGGTAGTACATCGCGCGCGGCTCGGCCAGCGACCAGCCGGCGATGCGCAGCGGCGGAATGTTCGACAGCCCGGTGTGCCGGCCCAGCGCATCGACGTTGCCGAACAGGATCGCGATCGACAGGCCCCAGGCGATCGTCGACAGCGGCAGGAAGTGGCCGCCCAGCCGCAGGGTCAGCATGCCGATCGCCAGCGCCGACAACCCGGTCAGCAGCAGCGCGAACGCCAGTCCCAGCCACGGCGACGCGCCCTGCGCGGTGGTGAGCCAGGCACTGGCATAGGCGGCGATGCCGACGAACGCCGCCTGGCCGAACGACGTGGCCCCGCCGACCCCGGTCAGCAGCACCAGTCCCAGCGCCACCAGCGCGCCGATGCCGATGTCGTTCATCAGCGACGTCGCGAAGCTGCCGGCGACCAGCGGCACCGCTGCCAGCACGACCGCAACGACGGCGGCCATCACGGCGCCCGATGTGACGCCCGCCTTGGCGCCCGGCTCCACGCCCACCGTGCCGCCACCCGGTCGCCGCCCGCCCACCGTCATTGGTCGACCTCCTCTTCGTCTTCCTCGGAATGCGTGCTCATCAGCGAGCGCAGCATCAGCACCGGAATCAGCAGGCTGAACACGATCGCATCCTTCAGCGCGCCGCTCCAGAACGATGCGAAGCTCTCGACGACGCCGACCGCGAGCGCCCCGAGCGCGGTCATCGGGTAGCTGACCAGCCCGCCGATGATCGCGGCGACGAACGCCTTCAGCCCGATGATGAAGCCCGAGTCGTAGTACATCGTCGTGACCGGCGCGATCAGCACGCCGATCAGCCCGGCCAGCAGCGACGCACAGCCGTAGGCGAGCAGCGCGGTGCGCGCCGGCCGGATGCCGACCAGCCGCGCGCCGACGCGGTTGACCGCGGTGGCGCGCAGCGCCTTGCCGGCCACCGTCCGTTCGAACACCAGGAAGAAGAGGCCGCTCAGCACCAGCGCCGAGGCCACCATCAGCACCACCTGCCCGCTGACGACGAAGCCGTCGCCCAACGTGAACGAGCCCTGCGCGAGTGCCGCGGTGCGCGACCCTTCCGGCCCGAAGAACAGCAGCCCGAGACCCGACAGCAGGAAGTGCAGCGCCAGCGAGACGATCAGCAGCACCAGCACCGACGCGTCGGCGATCGGCTGGAACACCACGCGCGCCAGCAGCGGCGCGATCGGCACCACCAGCAGCACCGCCGCCGCGATGTGCAGCGCCGCCGGCATGCCCGGCCGCGCCACCAGCCAGGCCAGCAGGCAGGGCGCCAGCGGCAGCACGCCCCAGGTCAGCAGCGCCTTCGGAATCCGGCGCCCTTCGCCTTTCCGGACCAGGCTGCCGATCTCGGTGGCCAGCGCCAGCAGCACCAGCACCGCCACCATGCCGATCGTGGCCGGCAGGCGCCCGGTCTCGAATGCGGCCAGCGACAGCGCCGCGAACGCCGCGATGTCGCCGAACGGCACGAACACCACGCGGGTGACCGAGAAGATCAGCACCAGACCGAGCCCGGCCAGCAGATAGATGGCGCCGTTGGCGATGCCGTCGGTCATCAGGATCGCCGCAACGTCCCAGCTCATCGGTGGTTCCAGCGTACGGACGTTCGGGTTACAACAACAGACATCATGAAGGACATCGTGATCGTACCTACGCCATGTCCAAGGTCATGAAGTGCGCCCACGCGCGGAACTGGTTGCGCATCAGCAGCTCGTTGGTGCCGCCGACGTCGGCGGCCGGCGCGTCGCACTCGGCCGGATCGAAATTGCGATGCAGGCTGATCCATTCGTTGCCGTCGGCGTGCAGACCCTTCTGGATGCTCTCGAACACATGCACGTCGTCGTGCGCGACGACCGACATCGGCGAGAACACCAGCCGGTTGTAGGCCATCGAACGATCGAACAGCAGCCTCGGCGCGCCCTCGACGCGCAGGCTCCACGCCTCGACCAGCGTGCGGTCCACCGCCAGCGGACGGACCACGCGAAACACCTGCGGCGAGCCCTTCAGCGCCAGGCTGGGGAACAGCAGCGCATTCTGCGGCGAGCGCTGCAGGATCTCGGCGGCACGCTCGGCGCCATAGGCCTCGCGCATCGTCGCCTCGTATTCGGGCAGCGACGCATAGCCGGAATGGATCGAGAAGCGGGTGCCCAGCACGCTGTGGCCATTCGGCAGCACGCGGCCGCCCATCCGCTCGTAGAAATCCAGCCCCGCGCCGAACGGCAGGATCTGCTCCATCGCCATCGGCCTCGGCTCGTCCGCACCGTGGCCCGCCCACAGTGCGCCGGCCGCCTGCGTCGCCGATTCGTGCGTCGACATCGGATGCACGGTGTCGTTGATGTTCTCCAGGTACATCTTCCAGTTGCAGTGGATGACGTTGCGCAGCACGCCGCCCTCCACCCGCAGCCGGCCGACCGGCGAACGCTCGACCAGGTTGTCGATCGAACGCAGCAGCTCGCCGGCATAGCTGCCGAAATCCGGCCCGGCGTCGTTGAACTTCGCGAACACGAAGTCGCGATAGGCCGCCACGTGCGGCGCCGCCAGGCCGCGGCCCGATTCGCAGTGCTCGAGACCGGTATCGGCATAGCCCTGCTTCATCGGCGTGGCCAGCAGCGAACCGTCCAGCCGGTAGGTCCAGGCATGGTACGGGCAGCGGAACAGCTTGCCGGTATTGCCCCGTTCTTCGCCGACCAGCTTCGCGCCCTTGTGCGCGCAGCGGTTGTACAGCACGCCCACCGTGCCGTCGGCCCGGCGCACCATCATCAGCGGCCGGCCGGCGATGTCGACGCTCAGGTAGTCACCGGCTTCGGGCACCTGGCTGGCATGGCCGACGTAGTTCCAGGTGTTGCCGAAGAAGTGCTCGCGTTCCAGCGCGAACAGCGCCGGATCGATGTACAGGCTGCGGTGCACCCGGGCGTCCTCGACGAGGGCCCGGATCGCGGTGCACCGCCGGTCCTGCATCAGGGCACCAGCTTCCATTGGCCCTTCTCGAGCTTGACCACCACCCGCGAACGCTCGTCCGACCCGTAGCGGTTGTCGGGCTTGAAGTTGTAGACGCTGTGGGTGCCGACCAGTTCCTTGGTGCTGACGATCGCATCGCGCAGCGCCACCCGGAACTGCGGCGTACCCGGCTCGGCCTTGGCCATCGCGCGTTGCGCCGCATCGGCGAACAGCAGCCAGGCGTCGAACGAATAGGCGGAGAACGCATCGTTGGGCGCCGCGCCGTTGGCCTTCTGATAGGCCGTGCGGAAGTCCAGCGCCACCTTGCGGATCGGGTTGTCGGCGGGAAGCTGCTCGGCCACCACCACCGGCCCGGTCGGCGCCAGCAGCCCCTCCACCGCGTTGCCGCCGACGCGGACGAAATCGGGATTGATCAGCGCATGCATGCCATAGATCTGCCCCTTGTAGCCGCGCTCGGCCAGCGCGATGTACGGCAGCGCGCCGGGCGTGCCCGAGGTGCCGGTGATCACCGCGTCGGGCCGCAGCGCGACGATCTTCAGCACCTGGCCGGTCACCGACGCATCGGCGCGGGCATAGCGCTCGTTGGACACCACCTTGATGCCCGCCGCGCCGGCGCTCTGCTGCAGCGAGTCGTACACCAGATCGCCCCAGGCATCGGAAAAGCCGATGTAACCCACCGTCTTCACGCCCGACTTCTTCATCCGCTCGATCACCGCGCTCAGCATCAGCGGCGCGGGCTGCGGCAACGTGACCATCCACGCGCCCTCCTCGCCCGGCAGATTGGCATTGGCGATCGAGATCAGCGGCGTCTTGGTCTCGCGCGCCACGCCGGCGATCGCCAGCGCGCCGGGGGAGCCGGCGGTGCCGATGATCACGTCCACCTTCTCCTCGTCGATCAGCTTGCGCGCATTGCGGGCCGCGGTCGACGGGTCCGACGCATCATCGAGCTGGATCATCTGCACCTTGCGGCCGTTGATCTCGCTCTTGTACGCCACCCCGGCCTGGATGCCCTTGCCGTAGGGGATTCCCAGCGACGACACCGGCCCCGACAGCGAGGTGATGAATCCCACCTTCAGATCGGCGGCGATGGCGCCGGACGCCGCAAGCGCGCAAAACCCTGCGGTGATGCCGGCGACGGCTCGGATTCGATTCAGGACTTTCATGGCGTTCCTTACAGGTGACGGGAGGGCTGCAAACTGCATGACTCGTAAAAAGTTTACTGTTAAAGCAATTCGTTGTGAATAGCGGATTGCACGGCGATCGCCCGGCGGGCCGCCTGACGGGGCTACATGAAGAGCTGGATGTTGCCGAACGCCGCGTCGCAGTTGACGAGATCGACCCGCTTCAGCCGGATCTTCAGCGCGCCGTCGCGCTCGACCAGGTGATGGGTGGCCCAGCCGGCGTACAGCGTCTGCGTGTCGACGCGGGTCTCGGTGTAATGGAACGCGGTGCGCACGACGTGCTCGCCGGCGGCCGGATCCGATGATTCCACGGTCGGCGCCTGCAGCAGGTGATGGCAGCGGCTCCTCGGCTGCTGGGAGAACGTGCGCTGGCCGGACATCCGCTCGATGCGCACCGACAGCAGCAGCTTGTCCTCGTACAGCAGCGACGTGTGCAGCCGCGGATCCTGCTGTCCGGGCGCGAGCGGCATCCAGTAGTAGCCGTCGTCGGTGAACAGCGCGAGCCACTGCTCGAAGCGCTGTTCGTCGAGCATGCGGGCCTCGGCATAGACGAAGTCGATCAGGGTTTCCCGGGTGGTGGGGGCGGTGGGAGTGATGGTCGTGGCGGTGATCGTGGCGGTGGTGGCGGCCATGGCTCGTGTTCCTCGTTCGGGACGTTCGTGCGGTCCGCCGAAACGGCTCGGCGGACCGGTGCGGCGCTGCAGCGTGCTCACATGCTCGCGGTCATGTACTTGACCCACGCGCGGAACTGCTCGCGCATCTGCCATTCGTTGGTACCGTTGGTGACGACGTTCCTCGCGCTCTTCTCGGCCGGGTCGTACAACCGGCCGACGTTCAGCCAGTCGCGTCCGCGCGCATGCAATCCCTCCTGTGCGCGCTCGTACATCTCCAGGTCATCGTGGCCGACCACCGACGTCGGCGCGTTGATCAGCCGGTTGTACATCGTCGTGCGCTCGAGCAGCAGGTCCGGCGCGCCGACCAGCCGGAAGGTCCACGATTCGACCAGCGTGCGGTCCGCCGCGATCGGCTTGAACAGCCGCAGCGTCTGGATCGGCCCCTTCACCATGATGTTGGGCCAGTAGACGGTGTTGTGACGCGTGTCGCCGAGGATCGCCTTCGCGCGCGCCTCGCCGTAGGCTCCGACCATCTTCTCCCAGTAGCCGGGCACCTCCGAATAGGCGGCATGGATCGAGTCCGCCACGCCGGTGTGTCCATGGCCGTTCTGCCAGACCCGGATGCCCATGTTCTCGAAGAACTCGTACGGCGACACGAACGGCGCGAACAGCTCGACCGCCATCGGCTTGGGCGTGCCCGGCGGAGCCGCATTCCACACCTTCACCGCGGTGCCGGCCGACGACTCGTGCGCGACCATCGGGTGGCAGGTGTCGGTCTGATTGTCGACCAGCATCTTCCAGTTGCACGAATGCATGTAGCGCAGCACGCCGCCGGCCACCTCCAGCCGCCCTTCGGGCGAACGGTCGACCATGTTGTCGAGCGTCGACAGCGACTCGCCGAAGAACTCCTCGAAGCTCTCGCCGCCGGCATTGAGCCGGCAGAACACGAAGTCGCGGTAGACCTTGACGGCGCCCACCGCGGCCATGCCGCCGGCCGCCTCGGCCGACTCGAAGCCGGTGTGCTCGTAGCCCTTGCGCAGCGGAATGCCGAGCAGGCTCCCGTCGGTCCGGAACGTCCAGGCGTGATAGGGACAGCGAAACAGCTTGCCGGTGTTGCCGCAGACGTCGCCGGCCACCTTGACGCCCTTGTGCGGACACCGGTTGTACAGCACGGGGATGTCGTCTTCGCCGTGCCGGACCATCACCACCGGCTGCGTGCCGACCGTCGTCGTGTAGTAGTCGCCCCGCCTCGGTATCTGGCTCGCGTGACCGACATAGACCCAGGTGTTGGCGAACAGGTGCTCCATCTCCAGCTCGAACAGCTCCTGGTCGATGTAGGTATCCTTGTGCACCTCCGTGTCGCGCAACAGCGCGCGGACGGCGTCCGGATTGCCGCGATACTTGCTCATTCGAGCCTCCCTCAGATCAGAACATCGAATACCGGAATGGGCGCCCCGTTCGGTTCATCGGTAAACTTATCCAAAATCATGAATACCGGCGGAACGCAACTTCCGTACCAACTTCCACACCACGCATGCCTTCAAGAAAACTCGACCCGGGCAGCTTCGTCGACAACTACCTGCCGCGGCTGCTGGCACAGGCCAGCCAGCTCATCTCGTCGGAGTTCCACGCCGTCGCGCGCCAGCATGGCTTCTCCGTCTCCGAATGGCGGGTGATGGCTTCGCTGGCAGACGGCGGGCCGATCAGCATCGGGCAGCTCGCTCAGGTGACGCTGACCAAGCAGCCCACCGTGACGCGCTTGCTCGACCGGATGGAAGCCCGGGGACAGGTCGAACGGCTGCCGCACGACAGCGATCGCCGCATCACGCTGGTGCGCATCACGCGTGACGGCACCAAGAGGGTGGAGCGACTGATGAATCTGGCGCGCGAACACGAACGGCGCGTGCTCGAGCCATTCGGCCTGGCACGTGCCGAGGAGCTGAAGAACACGCTGCGGCAGATGATCCAGTTGCACGTGCAGGCGCCGTCGGAGCCCGGGCGCGACGAGGACGACGAGGATTGATCGGGCAAGCCGGGCTCCGCCCGCCCGGGAAGTCGAGACCCTGCCCGCCGCGGCAATCTTCGCGCCGGATGGACATTGATGACCGCAGCGCCACTCCCGTGGCCGCCGCCCGCGATGGCGATGCCCATGTCTGCTCGATCCCCCGATTTCCCGATGTCAGCCAGCGCTATCTCAGGTGCGCTTCGGCATGAACATTACTTTTCATATATTTTGTTGTCAAGCAGATCGGTGAAGCGGCAGGCTCGCGACCGGTCGCCGCTTCGCGGACGGGCTCACCCGCTCCCCGCCCGACGCACGGACCATCCTCGCGGCGCCGCTATTCCGCCAGCAGCTTGTCCAGCGTGATCGGCAATTCGCGCACACGCCGGCCGGTGGCGTTGAACACCGCATTGGCGATCGCCGCGCCAGTGCCGGTGATGCCGATCTCGCCCAGGCCCCGCGCGCCCATCGGCGTGCGCGGATCGGGGATGTCAGTCCACATCACCTCGATTTCCGGCACGTCCAGGTGAACCGGCACGTGGTAGTCGGAAAGACTGGGATTGGCGATGCGGCCGGTCCGTTCGTCGAACTGTGTTTCCTCCATCATCGCCAGCCCCATGCCCATGATCATTCCGCCCCGAAGCTGGCTGGCCGCCGTCTTCGGATTCATCACGCGGCCCACGTCGAACGAACCGAGCAGGCGGGCGACCCGCAGTTCTCCGGTGACCGCATTGACGCGCGCTTCGCAGAAGACGGCGCTGTACGAGTGCATCGACCAGTGCTGGGCTTCCAGCGGCAGCGACGCGGCACCCTCCACGGTGATCCGCGGCTTGCCCGCCCGGGTCAGGATCGCCTCATAGGTCTCGCGGCGCGACGGATCGCCGAGCATGTACAGGCCGCCGTCGTGGCCGGCCACCTCGTCGGGCTTCAGGCCCGCCAGCGGTGAATCGCGGCCGGCAAGTTTCAGCAGTTCGATCACCAGCTCACGGTGGGCGGCCATCAGCGCAGCACCGATCGATGCGATCTGCTGCGATCCACCGGCGATCACCAGGCCGGGCAGGTCCGAATCGCCGTAGCCGAACGACACCTGCGACATCGGCAGGCCCAGGCGTTCGGCCGCGATCATCGTGCAGGCGGTCGCCGTCCCCATGCCCATTTCGTGCGCGGCCGTCTCGACGCGTGCCTGCCCGCCGTCGTGCAGCGTGATCCGGGCGGCGCCGCCGGGCATTCGGTAATACGGATAGGTGCCGGCGGCTGCCCCCATCCCGACCAGCCACTCGCCCTCGCGTCGCATACCGGGGCGCGGATCGCGCCGGCTCCAGCCGAACCGTTCGGCGCCGGCGCGCCAGGCCTGCACCAGGTTGCGCGAGGAGAACGGCAGATCCGATGTCGGATCCTTGTCGGGTTCGTTCCTGATCCTGAGCTCGATCGGATCGATGCCGGCCTGGTGCGCCAGCTCGTCGATCGCCGATTCAAGCGCGAAGGTGCCCACCGCTTCGCCGGGCGCGCGCATGAAGGCGTTGGCCACCATGTTCATGTCGGCGATCTTCAGGTCGAACTTGAAGTTGCGGGCCGCATACAGGCAGCGCGTGGGCATCACGAACGGCTCGGGCACCTGGTTGTGCGGCGTCATCGCGACGTGGCCGGTGTGGATGATCGACTCGAAGCGTCCGTCGGCATCCGCCGCGATCGCCACCCGCTGCTCGGTCGTCGTGCGGCCGCCGACGACCCGATAGACCCCCTCGCGCGACAGCGCCAGCCGAACCGGCACCGCGGCGAGCCGGGCGGCGGCCGCCGCCAGCACATGGTGATCCCAGATGCCGACCTTGCCGCCGAACCCGCCGCCGACGAACGGCGACGTCACGTGGACTTGCTTCTCCCGCATGCCGAACACCTCGGCGAGCGACCAGGCGGTGTGGCCGATCGACTGCGAAGCATCATGGACCAGCAGCTCGTCGCCTTGCCAGGCCACCGTCACCGCATGCAACTCGATCGCATTGTGGTTGTAGCGCGGCGTCGCGTAAGTCGCATCGACCCGGTGCGGCGCGCCGGCCAGCGCCTCTTCCGCGTGCCCGATCTCCTCGTGCAGCGATTCGCCGACGAATATCGGAGCCGGACGCGCATTCGCCTTGGCGCGGGCGAATTCGATCGCTGCTTCCTCCACGTCGTAGCGCACGCCGATCAGCGAGCTGGCATGGTCGGCCTGCTCCTGCGTGCGCGCGAGCACCAGCGCGATCGGCTGGCCATTCCAGCGGACCCGGTCGTCCTGCATCACCGGCAGATTGCTGCCGGCGGCCGACTTGGTGGCCTCGAGGAACGCCGGACAGGCCTTCATCCGCGGCGCGTTCAGATGCGTCATCACCAGCACGACACCGGCGGCGGCCTCGGCTTCCCGGGTATCGATGAGCGAGATCCGTCCCTTCGCCACGGTGCTGAACACCAACGCCGCGTAAGCCATGCCTTCCAGCGGAAACTCGGCCGCGAAGCGCGCCTGGCCCTGCACCTTGAGCGGCCCGTCGAGCCGCGAAACGCTCGAACCGACGATACCCTGCGGATGCTCGATCAGCGGGTCCGGCGAACCGCCCGGCACCCAGCGATCCGGCACCAGCGGCACCACCTTCTTCATCGTCACCTGCATCGCATCCTGGACGGCTTTCATCGTTCGGTCCTCTCTGCTTCTGTGCCCGGCTCGACACTTCCGCTCAGTTCGCCGAGCACCGCCGCGATCGTCCGCCGTGCGAGCGCCAGCTTGAAGCCGTTGTGGCGCAGCGGGCGCGCATCGGCGAGCTCGGCGTCGGCCGCCGCCAGATAGCTCTCCTCGCGCGCCGGCTTGCCGATCAGCGAAGCCTCGGCGTTACGCGCCCGCCAGGGCTTGTGGGCGACCCCGCCGAGCGCCAGCCGCACATCGCCCACGACCCCGCCCTCGACCCGCATCGCGGCGGCCACCGATACCAGCGCGAAGGCATACGAAGCGCGGTCGCGCACCTTCCGGTAGATGCTGCCGGCAGCCAGCGGCAGCGCCGGCAGCTCGATGGCCAGGATCAGTTCGCCCGGTTCGAGCTCCGTCTCGATCCCGGGCCGATCGCCCGGCAGGCGATGGAACTCCGTCAACGGCAGTGCCCGTTCGCCCCTGCCGCTGCGCAGATGCACCACCGCATCCAGCGCGGCCAGCGCCACGCACATGTCCGAAGGATGGGTGGCGACGCAGGCCGGCGACGCACCGAGGATCGCGTGCATGCGATTGAAGCCCTCGATCGCATCGCAGCCCTGGCCGGGCGTGCGCTTGTTGCAGCGCGCGCCTTCGTTGTCGTAGAAGTACGCGCAGCGCGTGCGCTGCAGCAGGTTGCCGCCCACCGTCGCCATGTTGCGAATCTGCGCCGATGCCCCGGCAGTGATCGCGCGCGACAGCGCCGGATACCGGCTGCGTACCGCCGGATGCTCGGCAACGGCGGTATTGGTCGCCGCCGCACCGATCCGCAAGCCGCCATCGGCCAGCTCCTCGATCGCCTGCGAAAGCCCGGTCACGTCGACCAGGCTCGCCGGGCGCTCGATCGTCTCGCGCATCAGATCCACGAGATTGGTTCCGCCGCCCAGATACTTCGCGTTCGCGGCGGCGCACTGGCGCACCGCCGCCTGCGCATCGGCAGCGCGTGAATAGACGAAAGGAATCATCTCGCCTCCTCCGCATGGACTTCGGCGATCGCCTCGACGATGCCGTTGTAGGCACCGCAGCGGCAAAGGTTGCCGCTCATCCGCTCGCGCAGTTCTTCGCGACTCGCCGCGATGCGCGGCTCGGCGATGTCGGCGGTGACGTAGCTGGGCACGCCCCCCCGCAACTCCTCGACCATGCCGACGGCCGAGCAGATCTGCCCCGGCGTACAGTAGCCGCACTGAAACCCGTCGTGATCGACGAACGCCCGCTGCAGCGGGTGCAGCTCGCCCTCGCCGCCGCTCAGACCCTCGATCGTCGTGACCGCGCGCCCGTCGTACTGGATGGCGAGCGCGAGACACGACAGGATGCGCTGTCCGTCCACCAGCACCGTGCAGGCGCCGCAGGCCCCCTGATCGCAGCCCTTCTTGGTGCCGCACAGATGAAGGTGCTCCCGCAGAAGATCCAGCAGCGAGACCCGTGGATCGTCCGGAAGCGGCGCCTCGGTGCCATTGACAGTGATCGGCATGATTGCCTCCTTCGGCCGTTCGTCCGCCCCGCTGCGCATATGCATCGCAGCTCGCACGGCAGACTCAGCCGTCGGTGGCAATAACTACGCCCGCGGCCACTTCGCCCCCTGCGCGAACGTCCCCGCATCCGCCGGGCCCAGCGGACTGGCTCCGGGTTCCCCCGACCTGACGGCAGCCACCAGCAACTCCGGCGTCGCCCGTACGTGCGACTCCAGCGCCAGCGCGGCGCGGGCTTCATGCCCGTTCATCGCCGCCTCGTAGATCTGGCGATGCTCCTCGTGCACGTCTCGCGTCGAGTTCGGCAGGCCGATCGCCAGATGGCGGTAGCGCTCGGTCTGCCGGGTCAGCAGGTGCAGCATCCTCAGCGTCCACTGATTACCGCAGCACGCGATCAGCGTTTCGTGGAAGCGGGCATTCAGCCGCTCCCAATGCTTGCGGTGCTCGGCGACAATCGGCTGTTCGAACGCCGACATCTCCTCGAAGACCGCCTGCAGCTCCGCCCGCCAATCGTCGTCGCCCCGGCGGATCGACTGACGCAGCGCGTCGAGTTCGATGTGCAGCCTGAGGTCGGTGAGCTGCAGCAGGTCTTCCAGCGTGACGGGCGCGACGCGGAATCCCCGCTGGCCTTCCGCCTCGACCAGCGCATCGCTGACCACCCGCGTGATCGCCTCGCGCAGCGTGCCCGCACCCACCGCGTAGCGCGACTTCAGGTGCTCGACGCGCAGCTTCTCGCCCGGCACCAGCCGCCCTTCGATGATGTCGTCGCGGAGCTGAACGTAGGCGCGCTCGATCAGCGTCCGGGAAACCGGAGACGAATCCGGCGTCGCCAACGTCTCATCGCCGACCACCGTGAGGAACGGCTTCTTGGCCATCGGATCAACCCATCGGTCGCTCACGCCGGCGCTGCAGGCGATAGCTCAATTGCGGCCGCGTCAATCCCAGCGACCGCGCGGCGGCGGCCAGGTTGCCGCTGGCGCGCGTGACCGCCTCTTCGATCAGCGAGTCCTCGAGTTCCTCCAGACTCAGCCGGCGCCGCTGCAGCTCGTCGTACAGCGACGAAGGCACCTCGCCCAGCGTAGAAGCGGATCCGCCCGCGTCGCCGATCGATGCGCCCGGCGGTTCCGGAAGCGTCGGGAACAGGTCCGACTGCTCGATCACCTCGCCGGGCCCCGCCAGGATCACGCCACGCTCGATCAGGTTCTCGAGCTCGCGAACGTTGCCCGGCCAGGGGTAGCGGCGCATCGCATCCAGCGCGCGGTCGCTGAAACCGCTGATGCGCTTGTCGTGCAGCGCGCTGAAGCGCTGCAGCAGGTGCATCGCCAGCGGCTCGATGTCGGCCAGCCGCTCGCGCAACGGCGGAATCCGGATCGGATAGACATTGAGCCGGTACATCAGGTCCCGGCGAAACCGCCCCGCCGCGACCGCAGCCTCGAGATCGACGTTGGTGGCGGCGACGACCCGCACATCGACCTTGCGCGGCTGCATGGCGCCCAGCCGCTCGACCTCTCCGGTCTGCAGCACCCGCAGGAGCTTTGCCTGGGCCGCCAAAGGCAGCTCGCCGAGTTCGTCCAGCATCAGCGTGCCGCCGTCGGCCCGTTCGAACCGGCCCGCGCGGGCGGCGTTCGCGCCGGTGTAGGCCCCCCTCTCCGCGCCGAACAGCTCGCTTTCGATCAGTTCGCCCGGCAACGCCGCACAGTTGACGGCCACGAACGGCTTGTCGCGGCGGGCGCTCATCGCGTGGAGTGCGCGGGCGAAGCGCTCCTTGCCGACGCCGGTCTCTCCGGTCAGCAGCACCGATACCTGGGTCGCGGCGGCCTTGCGCAGCAGGGCGGTGGCCTGCATGAAGGCGGCCGAGCGGCCGATCAGCGGCCCCATGTCGTCGGCCGGCTCCAGTGTCGACCTCAGCGCTTCGACCTGCGAGCGCAGATCCTCCAGCCGCACGATCAGCGACTCCGCATCGTAGTCGCGGGCAATCGCTTCGCCGTCCGGCCATTCGTGCAGCGGCCGGCCCTCGATCAGACAGTGCGGGTGGCCGCACGCCTCACAGGCGATCTCCTTGTACAGCACCGGCCGGTCCATGAACGCGCTGGTGTAGCCCGACTCATAGCCGAGCAGCATCAGCAGACCGGCTCGTC
>DAISWF010000161.1:3031-13599 GCA_036826495.1 Burkholderiaceae bacterium | reverse complement strand
TCAACGACTTACCGTTCTGGCTTGAACCTCCTGCGGCTTAAGTAAGCGACATTCGCCCTAGGAGCGCGCATCGCGGTCGAGACCGCGTGGCCGACCGCGGCGGGCTACGAGTCGCCTAGAAAAACCTCGTCGAGCGCGCGCGCATCGAGGATCCTGCGCGCCCAGCGACCGACATCCTTGGCAGAGCCCGATGCGACGCGGACGACGACGGCCTCGGGCAGTGGGCCGAACCGATGGTCGAGCTGTTCCAGCAGGATCTTGGCGCGACCTTTCATCTCGCCTTCTTCGAGGCCCTTCTCCAGGCCCTTCTCAAGGCCCTTCTCGTACCCCTTGCGCAGGCCGATGCGTTCGACACTGGTGATATAGCGCATGTTCCGAGTCCCTTCGAGCGTCTCGATATCCTGCCACAGCCGGTCTTCCAGCGCACCCGGCAGCGCCAGCATCCAGTCCAGCACGCCGAACAATCCGATGATCCGCTCGCGACTCCAGTCGCGTTCGTAGAGCAGCCGCACCAGCAGCCGCTTGGCTTCGAGGCGTCGTGCGGTCGAGCCGCGGGTGCGGCGCGTGAGCAGATGCGCCGCGGTGACCAGCGCAAACGGGTTGGGATCGGCGAGCAGTGCGTTCAGATCGCCGGCGCGGTCCAGCAACTTGACTGCCGGGAAGGTCAGCCAGTGGCGGCAGCCGAACAGTTCGAACCCGTAGCCATCCGGCCGCCAGCCGCGGCGATCGTCGGCCAGGATCGCCAGACTGGCCACCGGCCGACCGAACCGGTCGAACAGCCGGTAGCTCGAGGTGAACATCCGCAGCGCGAAGTCGCTCTTGCGAGTGGCCTGGACTTCGATGTGGACATAGACCCAGTCCTCGCCACCCCGGCGGCGATGTACCCGGACGAGCTTGTCAGCGTGGCGATCGCCGGAGTCCGCGTCGCGCAGGATACGGCGCAGTTCCTTGTCGAGGAACGCATGGCCGCGCGCCCAGTCGATGTCGCGGTGAACATCAGAAAAATAGAACGCCAGGAACTCGGGGAAGGCGTGCTCGATGGCATCCTTCCAGGGACTGTCGAAGCGGTCCGCAGGATCCGGACGATCCGACGAGTCGGCGCGATCCGGATCGGCGGTGGAATCGTCTGTGTTCATGGGCTGAACCCATTGAACCCGCCGCGACGCTTGCAGACAATCGGTCCGACGGCCTAGTCTAGGCTTTTGCACGATCATGCCCGGTCAGATGCCCATGAGTGATCGTTTCGGAGTCGAGTCCGCCAGCTCAATCGAGGAGACGTGATGGAACTGCATGTTGTGCCCCAGGACGCGTCGTGCGGCGCGATCGTGAAGGGCGTGGATCTGAGGCGCCCGCTGACGGATGCGCAGATCGCCGAAATACGCAGGCATTGGCTCGAACATCAGGTCCTCGCGTTCGTCGACCAGAACCTGGCCGTCGAGGACATCGAGCGCTTCGCCCTGACCATCGGTCCGTTCGGCTCCGACCCCTTCTTCGAAGCGATTCCCGGTCATCCCCACGTCGCTCAAGTGCGCCGGGACGCCGACGAGAAGACGCCCCTATTCGCCGAGAGCTGGCATTCGGACTGGAGTTTCATGGATGAGCCGCCCGCCGCGACGCTGCTGTATGGCAATGTCGTTCCGCCGGTGGGCGGCGACACGCTGTTTGCCGATCTGTATGCCGCCTGGGATACCCTTCCCGGTGACCTGAAGGCCCTGGTGGCCGAGAGGCGCGGCATCCATTCCGCGGGCCGGGCCTATGCGCGCGACGGCGCCTATGGCGAAAAGGACAAGGGGCGCTCGATGAAGATCCGCTATTCCGATGAGGCGCTGGCGACCCGCTCGCACCCGATTGCGCGCGTACATCCCGAAACCGGGCGCACCGCGCTGTTCGTCAGCCCTGGCTACACCATCGGCATCGAAGGCATGAGCGATGAAGAGGCCAAACCCATCCTGCGCGCGCTGTTCAAGCATCAGGCCAGCCCCGGGATCGTGTACCGCCACCGCTGGTCGCAGGGCACGCTGCTGATGTGGGACAACCGTTGTGTCAATCACGCCGCCACCGGCGGCTACGACGGACACGCCCGCCTTCTGCATCGCATCACGGTGGCGGATCGCACTGTTCAGTGAAGGACAGCCTCGACCGCGATCGAAACGCCGGGCGAGCCTTGGTCAGGGAGTGACGGGGGCGAGCCCCAGCATCCGCGCAAGGCTCGGCGCCGCCTCGGCGGCCGCCACGTCGAGATTCGATTCCAGCCGGCGCAGATGCGCCTCCATCTCGGCAACCGCCCGATCGGCCTGACCGGCCGCGATCAGGTCGACGATGCGCGCATGCTCGGCATGCTCGCAGGCCGCATTGCCGGGCCGCTCGTACAGCGCGACGACGAGCGAACAACGGGAAACCAGTTCGGTCAGGTAGCGCAGCAGGATCGGATTTCCGGCGAGTTCACCGAGCCGCAGGTGGAAGGAGCTCGCCAGCCGGGCCCAGGCGACCTGGTCGAAGCGGTGCATCGCGGCATGCTCCTGCTCCAGGCGCGCCTTCAGGTCGGCCCGCTCCGCCGCGGTCAGACCGCCGGGCCGGGCCGACACCAGCCGCACCACCGCAGCCTCGATGGCCCGCCGTGCCTCGAATACCCGCCGGGTCTCCTCGACGCCGGGGGCGGCGACGCTGGCACCGCGGTTCGGCTTCAACTCGACGATGCGGTCATGCGCGAGCCGCTGCAGGACCGTCCGGACCGTCGAGCGGCCGGCCCCGAAGAGCGCGCACAGCGACGACTCGGGCAGGCGGGTTCCGGGCACGAGCCGCTGGCTCATCACCGCGTCGAACACGGCCCGGTAGATGCGCTCGTCGATCGGCGGGTCGGCCTCGAGGGAACGAGTCTCGATGGAACGAGTCTCGACGGAACCGGCCTTGACTGTGGAGCGGGCCTTGACCGGTTCGTCGCTGCGCCTGCCCGTCCGGCGGCGCGAGGTCGACGGCGTTCGGGAGGCCGGCTTCATGCGGCGAAGCGGTCGACGTGGCGGTGGATCGCGCCAGGCGTCGTGAACCAGATCCGCCCGGCATCGCGCAGCGCAGCCAGCCGTTCGAGCACCCGGCGCAGATGCTTCAGGCGGTGCGGCTGGCCGACCAGGTAGGGATGCAGCGCGATGCCCATCACCAGCGGCTGGCCGGTGCTCTGCAGCAGCATCTCGTCGCACTGGTCGAGCACCAGGTCGGCGAAGGCCGGCATCTCCATCTGGCGGGCGACGATCATCGGGATGTCGTTCAGTTCCTGCGGGTAGGGAATCGACCAGAGGCGCTGTCCGGACCGGGTCGACATCGGCACCGGCTGGTCGTCATGGCACCAGTTCAGTGTATAGCGATAGCCGGCCTCGGCGAGCAGGTCGGGCGTCGACGTGCTCTCGGAGATCCACGGCGACAGCCAGCCCTCGGGCGTGCGGCCGCTCTCGGCAGCGATCCGGCTGCGGCAGCGTTCGAGCAGCGCCGCCTCGTCGCCGGCCTGCATCGTCCCCTGCCGTTCCGCATTCGTGTGCCCGTGGCCGATCAGCTCGTCGCCACGCGCCGTGAAAGCCGCGACCAGTTCCGGGCAGTGGTCATAGAGCGCGGTGTTCAGGATGACGCCGGCGGGCAGGCCGAGCTGCTCGAACAACGCCAGGCAGCGCCAGGCGCCGACGCGGTTGCCATACTCGCGCCAGGTGTAGTTCAGCACGTCGGGCTGCGGCGACACCGGACCGATCGCCGCGCCGAGCCCCTCGCCGAAGGCGAAGTGCTCGAGGTTGAAGCCGAGGTAGACCGCGAGGCGCGCGCCACCGGGCCAGGCATAGTCCGGCCGGCCGATGATCGGCCGGTATGGGAAGCGGCCGTGGCCCGGCAACGGCCCGGCATAGCCGGCGTATCCGGCGTATCCGGCGTATCCGGCGTATCCGGCGTATCCGGTACGCCCGGCTTCGCCTGAATCGCCGGAACCCTCGCCAGCGGCATCGCACCCGACGACCGCCACGACCGGCCCCGGCTCAGCCGACCAGGCCGGCGCGGATCATGATCCGCTCGGCGCTGTCGTTCCACACGTCCTGCTTCACGATCAGGCCGTGACTGACCTCGAAGCGGTCGACATAGCGATTGCCTTCGAAGGGCGTGCCGTCCGGCCATGCGCCATGGAGGGTCCCCAGACTGTAGACGATGGTGCACTCCGGGCTGCCGCCAGCCACCACGTCGGTGCGCGCTATGCGTTTCCTGACCCAGGCGTAGCGCCTGGCGTTGAACGCGGTGGTGTCGGCCGGCGTGCGCATCGGGCGGCCGCCGGTGAAGGTGACGACCAGGTTCTTCGACACGAAGCGGGCGGCGGCCTCGGGGTCCGGGATCATCGCCAGACGCAGGTACTCATCGACGATCGCGGCGGCCTCGCGTTCGAGCGGCGTGAGGGCGGGGGGAGGGCGATCGGCATCGGTCATGGCGTGCTCCGGCGGGTTGCGGCCCGAGAGGTAGTGCAAGAGGCGTGCCGGCCTGTTGCGACGGGATGGCACTGATTGTCCACAATCGATGTCAGTTCATGTCGACGCGAGTAGTCGCCGATGTCGACAAAGTGGCATGGCCCTTGCATGAGCAGGCTACTCCCCGGGTGCATGCCCCATCGCCGATCAACCGTGCCCGTCCGTCGTGCGGGCGAATCCCACAGGAAGGTCCCACCATGCGCACACGATCCGTTCCGACCCCGACCGTGCCGCAATCGGCCCGGCGTCATGCCCTCGCGACGCTGGCCGCCACGTTGGCCGTCACCACGGCTGCCGGCTTCGCACTGCCCGGCACGGCCGCCGCCGCCGAACCGATCAAGATCGGCCTGATCACCGCACTGTCGGGCCAGTCCGCACTCGCCGGCGAGGCGCTCACCCGCGGCGCCCAGCTCGCGATCGACGAGATCAATGCCAAGGGAGGGCTGCTGGGCGGGCGCAAGCTGGAGCTGGTGCGGCGCGACGACGAAGGCAACCCCGCCAAGGGCGTGCTGGCCGCGCGCGAGCTGATCTACAAGGAGAAGGTGGCGGTGCTGATCGGCGGGCTGGACACGCCGGTGTCGATGGCGATCGTGCCGCTGATCAACCAGGAGAAGGTGCCCTTCATGGGCCCCTGGGCCGCGGGCACCGGCATCACGAAGAATGGCGCGAAGCCCAACTTCGCGTTCCGCGTGTCCGCCGTCGACGAGGTCGTCAATGTCGGCATGCTCGACTACGCGGTGAAGAATTTCGGCGCGACCAGGCCGGGCATGATCCTGGTGAACAACCCGTGGGGTGAATCGAACGAGAAGGGTCTCACCGCCGCGCTGGCCGCGAAGAACATGAAGGCCACCGGCATCGAGAAGTTCGAGATGAACGACGTCGACATCGTGCCGCAGTTGACGCGGCTGAAGGCAGCCGGCACCGATGCCCTCTTCCTCGTCGGCAACGTCGGCCCGTCGGCCCAGGTCGTGAAGTCGCTCGACCGGATGGGCTGGAAGGTGCCGATCGTCTCGCACTGGGGTCCTGCCGGCGGCCGCTTCTCCGAACTGGCCGGCCCGAACGCGAAGGACGTGCACTTCGTGCAGACCTACAGCTTCTTCGGCAAGCTGTCACCGGTCGGCGACCAGGTGATGAAGTCACTGATGGCGAAGTATCCGGCGATCAAGGGCCCGGGCGACATCACGCCGGCCGTCGGCTATGCCAACGCCTACGACGGCACCCACCTCGCCGCGCTCGCGATCGCGCAGGCCGGCTCCACCGACGGCGACAAGGTCCGCCAGGGCTTCCACGCGATCGGCCGCTACGAGGGGCTGATCAAGACCTACGAGAAGCCGTTCGCGAACGGCCAGGATGCGCTGTCGTCGAACGACTACGTCTGGGCCCAGTTCGTCGACAACCAGATCATCCCGGTCAAGTGAAGACGATCCCCCGGTCGGCTTCGGTGCGGCCCGGATGAGATGCTGACGGCCGCCTGGATCAGCGGGTTCGGGCTGGGCGCGATGTACGGCCTCATCGCGCTGGGCTTTCATGTCACCTGGGCGGTGTCGGGCACCGTCAACTTCGCGCAGGGCAGCGCGATGATGCTGGGCGCGGTGCTGACCTTCACGTTCGTGCAGACCTTCGGCTGGCCGATGGTGCCGGCCATGGTGCTGGCGCTCGTCGGCTGCGCGCTCTACGGGCTGCTGGTCGAGGCGATCGCGGTCCGGCCGTTCGCCGATCGCGGCTCGAACGCGTGGCTGATGGCCACCGTGGCACTGGGCATCGTCGTCGACAACGCGGTGCTCTTCACCTTCGGCAAGGAGCCGCGCGGCCTGCCCTCGCCGCTCGCGGTCGAGGCGATCCGCGTCGGCGAGGTCGGTCTGGGGGTCTATCCGCTGCAACTCCTGATCCCGGTCGTCGGCCTGGCGCTGGCGGGTGCGCTGCACCAGCTCGGCCGTCGTACCCGCTGGGGGACCGCGATGCTGGCCGTGGCTCAGAACCGCGAGGCCGCCCGGCTGATGGGCGTGCCGATCCGGCGCGTCGTCGCAGCCGCCTTTGCGCTGTCGGCGGTGCTGGCCGGCATCGCCGGGACCCTGATCGCTCCGCTCTTCAACGTGCACTCGGACATGGGCACGCTGTTCGGCCTCAAGGCTTTCGCGGTCGCGATCCTCGGCGGCATCGGTTCGGCCTGGGGCGTGATGCTGGCCGGACTGCTGTTCGGCCTGGCCGAGGCGACGGTCATCGTCACGCTCGGCTCCGGCTTCACCCAGATCGTGACCTTCGCGCTGGTCATCGTCGCGCTCGCCCTGCGGCCCCAGGGCCTGTTCGGCCGCGCCGAGGTGCGAAAAGTTTGACGGCACACCGGTCAGTCGACACGCCGGCCGTCGTCGCCGGCCTCATGGTCGCCGCGGCCGCGGTGCTGCCGTTCACGCTCAATACCTACGACGTCTTCATCCTCGCCAACATCGCGCTGCTCGCGACGGTGGGCATCGGGCTGAACCTGCTGATCGGCCTGATCGGCCAGATCTCGTTCGGCCATGTCGGCTTCTATGCGATCGGCGCGTACACGGTCGCGATCCTCACGACGAAGGCCGGATGGTCGTTCTGGGCGGCGTGGCCGGTCGCTGCGGTGCTGGCGGGCGCCTGCGGCGCGCTGCTGGCGCTGCCCGCGCTGCGCGCGAGGGGGCCCTATCTGGCGATGATCACGATCGCCTTCGGTTTCATCGTCGAGCAGGGCATCGTCGAGATGCGCGGCCTAACCGGCGGGCAGAACGGCATCATGGGACTCGCGGCTCCCCCCTTCGACGGCGCGCCGTTCGCGGCGGCCGGCGAATGGATCGGATCCCTCGGCGGGCGCACCGGTGGTGAACGGACGATCGCGGTGCTGGCGCTGCTGCTCGCGGCCGTCGCGCTGCTGCTGTACCGCCGGATCGACCGGGGCACCTGGGGCGCGGCGATGCGGGCGGTGCGCGACAGCGAGACGGCGGCCGAGTCGATCGGCATCGCGCCGCTGGTCGTCAAGACGGTGGCCTTCGCCGGCTCGGCCGTCGCCGCCGGCGCGGCCGGCGCACTGTTCGCGCCGCTGTCGGGCTTCGTCACGCCGCACACCTTCGGCTTCATGCAGTCGATCCTGTTCGTGCTGGCGGTGATGATCGGCGGGGCCGGCTCGATCACCGGGCCGGTGCTGGGCGCGATCATCGTCGGCCTGCTGCCGGAGCTGCTGGCTGGCGTCGAGGAGTACCGGCTGATGCTCTTCGGCGCGCTGCTGCTGGTCGTGCTGTGGGCGGTTCCCGGCGGTGCGTCCGGGCTGATCGACGCAACGGCGAAGCGGCTGCGGCACCGGTGGGCGGCGGGCCGGCAGCCCGGCGGCACCGACATGCGGATACCTGCCCCGGAGGTGCCCGATCCGCAGGTGCCCGCCGGACTGTCCGCACGCGGGCCGGGCGTCACCGCCTTGCCTGCCGGCACCGGCGCACCGCCCGCACTGGTCGCCGAACACTTCGAGATGCGCTTCGGCGGCGTGCGGGCCGTCGACGATCTGTCGTTCACGGTCCAGCCCCGTCGCATCCCCAGCCTGATCGGGCCGAACGGGGCCGGCAAGTCGACGGTGCTCAACCTGCTGACGGGCTTCTACCGCCCGAGCGCCGGCACGGCCCGCCTCGGCGACACGCCGCTGACCGGCCGGCCGGCCTTCCGGATCGCCCGGGCCGGCATCGCCCGCTCGTACCAGACCTCGCAACTCTTCACCGGCCTGTCCGCCGAAGACAACGTCGCACTCGGCGCGGTACGGGGGCGGCTCGGCCCGCTGCTCGGCGCGGCCGCGCTGCGGGCCCCGGCGGTCCGTGATGCCGCGCGCGCCGCGCTGCGCTTCTGCGGCTTCGAGACGGATCCGGCGACGCCGGCCGCGGACCTGCCGCATGTCGATCGCCGGCTGGTCGAGATCGCCCGTGCCCTGGCCACCTGCCCCGCGATGCTGCTGCTCGACGAACCGGCCGCCGGCCTGTCGCGCGAAGACAAGACCCGGCTCGCAAGCTTGCTGCGACGGATCGCCGACGCGGGCATCGGCGTCCTGCTGGTCGAGCACGACATGGCCCTGGTGATGGGCATCTCCGACGAGGTCATCGTGCTCGAGAGCGGCCGCTTCCTGGCGGCCGGCACGCCGGGCGAGGTCCGCGCCGACCCGAACGTGCTGCGGGCCTACCTCGGCGAATCGGCACCGCCGGCCGCCTCGCCGCACGCCGGGCCGGCGGCCGGCACCCGCATCGCGCCAGACGAGCACGTCACGGCCACACCGGCAGTCCCGAGCACCGGTGCGACCGCCCCGCGCGGCCAGGAACTGCTCGGCGTCGGCACGCTGACGGCCGGCTATGGTGCCGCACCGGTGCTGCACGACGTCGACCTCGCCGTGCGCGAGGGCGAGACGGTGGCCCTGCTCGGCGCCAACGGAGCCGGCAAGTCGACGCTGATGCGGGCGCTGGCCGGCCTGCACCGGCCGGTCGCCGGTGGCATCCACCTCGCCGGCCAGTCGATCGCCGCACTGCCGGCCGAGCGGATCGTCGCCCTCGGCATGGTGCTGGTGCCCGAGGGACGCCAGGTGTTTCCCGAGTTGTCGGTGCTGGACAACCTGCGCCTCGGCGGCTTCCTGGCCGGCACGGGCCGCGAGGCGCTCGCCGAGGCGATGCTGGTGCGCTTCCCGCGGCTGCGCGACCGTCTGCAGCAGCGGGCCGGCCTGCTGTCCGGCGGGGAGCAGCAGATGCTGGCGATCGCCCGCGGGCTGATGGCGCGGCCGAAGCTGCTGCTGCTCGACGAGCCGTCGCTCGGACTCGCGCCGAAAGTCATCGCCGAACTGTTCGACGCGCTGGACGCGCTGCGGCGTGAGCGGATGACGCTGCTGCTGGTCGACCAGATGGCCGGCCTGACGCTGGCACTGGCCGATCGCGCCTACGTGATCGAGGAAGGCCGGATCGTCGCGCGCGGCGACGCGGCGTCGATCGCCGCGGACGACCGGCTCGCGAGCGCCTACCTCGGCGCCGCCGCCCCGAGCCCCGCCCTGCCGGCAGCGGTCCCGTCACCCTAGGCGTGTTCACACCACGTTCGTGCCCGCGCCCTGACACCGAGGAGCACACACGATGACCCTGCTGCACGTTCCCGTCATCGACATCGCGCCGTTTCGAACCGGTTCGGCCGGCGCGCGCGCGGCCGTCGGCCGGGCCGTCGACCAGGCCTGCCGGGACATCGGCTTCCTGGTGATCACCGGCCACGGTGTGTCCGGATCGCTGATCCACGCCACCCGCGACGTCTCGCGCCGCTTCTTCGACCTGCCGCCGCACGAGAAGCGGCGGGTCGCGCGGCCCGCCGCCGACGTCGCCCGCGGCTACGTCGGCCTGACCGAGGAATCGGTCGGCCGTTCGCGCGACGCCACGGTCAAAGCCGGCGACCTGAACGAGAGCCTGATGATCGGCCCGGTCGACCCGCCCGACGAGCCGGGCTACACGGCGGCCCCGGCCGCCGGCCGACACTTCGCACCGAACCTATGGCCCGGGCAGCCCGCCGACCTGCGCGAGACCTGGACCGCCTACTATCGCGCGATGGGCGACCTCGCCCGGACGCTGATGCGAATCTTCGCGACCGGCCTGGACCTGCCCGAGGCCCATTTCGATCCGCTCATCGACCGCCACATCAGCCGCCTGCGGGTGCGCAACTATCCGGCCCAGACGAGCCCGCCGATGCCGGGACAGATCCGCGCCGGCGCACATTCGGATTACGGCAGCCTGACCATCCTCGCGACCGAGGACAGGCCGGGCGGCCTGCAGGTCTGCAACGCGACCGGCGACTGGGTCGACGTGCCGATCCTGCCCGACTGCTTCATCGTCAACATCGGCGACCTGATGGCCCGCTGGACCAATGACCGCTGGGTATCGACGCTGCACAGGGTCGTCAATCCGCCGGCCGGCGCCGGCGACGGTGCGCGGCGGCAGTCGCTGGTCTTCTTTCACAACCCGAACTATGACGCGCCGGTCGCGTGCCTGCCCACCTGCCTCGCGCCCGGGCGATCGGCGGCGCGCTCGCCGCTGTACCCGCCGACGACGTCGGGCGAGCATC
>DAISWF010000161.1:0-3021 GCA_036826495.1 Burkholderiaceae bacterium | reverse complement strand
CGCAGCGTAGGCGCACATGGACCGCGCCGTCAGGTGCAGGCAGGCGGACTCCAGCCCCCGCTCACGCCGCCTGCGTCATCCGCCAGTAATCGATCTTCATCATGCCGACCACGCCGACGCCGATCGCGGCGATCGTGATCATCGAGCCGACCGACAAGGTCGACAGCCCCGACAGCCCCTGCCCGATCGTGCAGCCGAGTGCGGTGACGCCGCCCACGCCCATCAGCGCGGCGCCCAGCACGTGGCGCTTGAAGTCGGCCGCGTCCGGGAAGGTCTCTTCGCGATAGGTGCGGCTGACCAGTGCATAGGCGAGCGACCCGACGATGATGCCGAGCGCGCTGCCGATGCCGAACGTCATGACCCGGCTCTGGTCGCTCCAGAACATCAGCAGCTCCAGCGTGTACGCGATCGGCGCGACCAGCGACAGCGATTCCGGCCGGTTGCTCTGCGTGCCTATCCACGCCTCCTCCAGCGTCTTCGGATGCTCGGCGACGTGGCCGACGTGCCCGGTCAGGTACCAGCCGCCGACGATCACCAGGCCGACGACGATGCCGCCCAGCAACGGATCGAGGCGGCGCGCCTCGCGGTCGGCCAGCGCCCAGCCGAGCAGCGCGAGGCCGATCAGCGCCGGCAGCCAGATCGCGGTGCGGGCGAGGTCCAGCCCCAGGGTCGCCGACACCAGCGCCGGCACGGTCTGCGACGTGGCGAGCCTGACCGTCGCCAAGTCGACGGTGTTGACCCGCCATACGCCGAACAGCCCCTTCAAGGTCGCGTAGGCGGAGATGCCCAGCACCAGGAACACCACCAGCGATTTCAGGTTGCCGCCGCCGATCCGGATCAGCGCCTTGCTGCTGCAGCCCGAGGCCAGCGCCATGCCGACCCCGAACATCAGCCCGCCGACCACGTGCGACAGCCACGGGATGCTGTTGCCGGCGTACAGCGACTTGCCGATGTCGACCAGCCCGGCCGCCTGCAGGCCGGCCACGCCCAGCACCGCGACGCCGACCGCCATCACCCACATCCGCATCCGCGTCCAGTCGCCGATGTTGACCACGTCGGAGAACGCGCCCAAGGTGCAGAAGTTCGTCCGGTTGCCGACGAAGCCGAACACCAGCCCCAGCACGAAGCCGCCGGCGGCGATGACCCTGGTCGAGATCAGTTCTGTTTCCATCCGGTCATTGTGCCCGAGCGGCGGGCCGCGGGGCGGCCGTATCCATTGCGGCGCCGCTGGCCGAGCGGCCCGTTGCCCGGGCGCCGGCCGGCCGCGCAGACCGCGCCGGCCTCACTGACGCGGATGATCGACCGGGAAGCCGGCCGCGCGCCATTCGGGAAATCCGTACTCCAGCCGCCGCGCGGCGACGCCGGCCGCGCGCATCCGCGCCACCGCCTCGGAGGCCAGCAGGCACAGCACGCCGCGACAATAGGCGACCACCTCGGTGCCGGGCGCCAGCTCCCCCATCCGCGTGTCCAGTTCGGCCAGCGGCAGATTGATCGCGCCGGGCAGGTGGCCGAGCCGGTACTCCGCCTCGGGCCGGGTGTCGACGATCGTCACCAGGCCGGCGCGACTCCTCGCCAGCAGTTCCTCCGCGCCGACCGGCTCCAGTGCCCCCAGCCGGTCACGATAGGCGCGCAACGATTTCTCCAGCGCCGGCGAAAGCTGCAGCGCCAGACCATGCAGACTGGCCAGCAGCCGCACGACGCCGTCGTTGGCCAGCCGGTGATAGACGAACTGCCGGTTGCGCTCGCGGCGAATCAGCCCGGCCTGCCGCAGCGCCCGCAGATGCTGCGAGGTGTTGGCCACCGTCAGCCCCGTGGCGTGGGCGATCCGGTCGACATGGACCTCGCCCTGCGCGATCAGCTCCAGCACCAGCAGTCGCGACGGGCTGGCCAGCGAGCGCGCGATCGCCGCGATGTCGCCGAACACCGCCTCCTTCAGCGCATAGGGACCAGGGGGGTTCGCATCACCCTCCCTGGCGGCCCGCGGCGGATTCACTGGCCGCGCGGCGCCGGCCGGCCGAGCGCGCGCGCCTCCATCTGCAGGAACACGTTGTAGGCGTTGGCGCGGTTGGCCTGCCATCGCGTTCACCGCCTCGCCCATCGTCTTCGTCAGATACTCCAGATACCGCCGCGTCGTCGCGATGTCGCGCGCCGGATCGCTGGAGGCCGCGCCGTGGCCGGGGATCACGACGGCCGGCGCCAGCGGCGCGATCCGTTCGAGCGTCGCCAGCCAGGAGGCGACGTCGGCGCTGCCGACGAACGGCAGCCGGCCGGAGAAATAAAGATCGCCGGCGAACAGCACCCGCGCATCGTCGATCCACAGCATCAGGTCCTCCGGCGAATGGGCGCCGCCGACGTTGATCACGCGGAACCGCCGGCCGCCGAGCTCGAATGCAAGAGTATCCCCGCCGGCGAAGTCCAGCCAGCGGTCGGCGCCGATCAGCGGATCGCCGTCGCCGAACCACGGCGCCAGATCACGCCGCCGCTGCGCCAGCCGTTCGCCGGCCAGGTCGGACGCCAGATACTGCCGGCCTGCCGCATGCGCCCATATCTCGGCGCCGGCGCGCCTGAACGCCGGCAGCCCGTAGAAGTGATCGGCGTGATAGTGGCTGACGATGACCCGCCGGATCGGCTGCGGCGTCACCCGGCGGATCGCCGCGATCATCGCCTCGCCGAGCCGCGGCGTGCCTAGCGCATCGAACGCGACGACGCCGTCGCCGGTCACGATGAAGCCGGCGTTCGACATGAAGCCGCGATTGGCGGCATCGGCCATGCCGGCAGCGCCGCGGAAGTACCAGATGCCGGGCGCGACCTGCAGCGGCTCCAGCGCCTCCGCAGGTTGCGCGCGGCCTGTCGCCGGCAGCATCAGCCAGAGCGCCAGCACCATCAGCGCAGACAACACCCTCACGGCATCATCCCCGCATTGCCGCCGACCCCGATCAGCCGCGGCGTGTTCGGCGCACGCGGCGTCACCGTCCGGTTCGCCTTCAACCAGGTTTCGACGACCTCCCAGATCGGCGGGCC
>DAISWF010000160.1:0-13761 GCA_036826495.1 Burkholderiaceae bacterium | reverse complement strand
GGGGGGCCACGAAGGGATCCCGCCACTTCTCGGATCGCCAGCATGGCCATTCCTCCACACGGGTTCGCTGTACATCGGCAAGCCTTCGATGATCCATCCCTCCTCTGAGGGCCGGTTGAATACCGGGCCATGCATCGTGGTTCCCATAGAGGGTGCGCAACTGGCAACCGAGCAGTGTGGCCTCCCAATCCCGTAGGCGATCTTGGACCAACCGCATCGATGCGTCGTCGCCCGAGGCCGTACCATCGCCAGTGTCGACCAGCCAAGTCGGAGGATTTGCCTTGTCGTCCTCATCGGGGAACCAGATGCCATCGATCGCGCGAAGATCGCGGAGGAACTCCAGGAACGCTCTATCGGCGCACTCATCGTGATCCAGTGTCCCTTCGTGCCATCCGAACCAGTCCCGCTTCTCGATCAGCTTGCGAATCTGCAGGCGCACCATCCGCCCTTCGCGAGCAAGGTCCGCCAAGTCACTGTAGTCGGGATGCCGAAAGTGCAAATCCGAGACATGAATAATCTGCAAGACCGGAATTGCTTCTGCCACGCTAGCTCCGAAACATCTTTTTCGCACTGACGCCGAAGTCCTTCTCCAATGCGACTTTCAGCCGCTGCCGCAACCGGCTAAGATGCCGCCGCTCTGTGCTCGACATCGGCCTTCCATCTTCTGCGGATATCGCGGATTCCATTAGAAGCGTCTGGTCCTCGGGCTTCATCCGAGAGATGATCTCCAGGCAAGTAGCGAGGAGTCTTCGATACTGGACAATGTCCTCGATCGGCGCGCTCGGGTCGCGCAGCGCAACCTGCTCGGCGAACGCCTCGATGTCCCCCAATTCATCGAGCGACACCAATGCTTCCGCCTTACGGAACCGATCAGCTATCCGTCGCTTGAGAATTGCGATGCTCAGCGCCAGCCACTCATCTTCGGAGGCTCCTGTCTTTGAATGCCCGGTAGTCCATTCGAGCAAGCCCGTGAGGGCTTCCTGAATAAGATCGTCGTGCTCAGCCGCAAGTAAGCGGTACCGCCGCCGAAGAAACTTTAGGAGCGCTGGGGAAACGACCTTAGCGATATGGCTGGCATCTGCGGGCATCTGATTCGACAATTCTGGACTGACAGGCCCATTCCGAACCGCAAACGGGTCGGCGGTCGACGGTTCTCTACTGAGAACGCCATGTACGCGTGTAAGTGTACGGCACCCGTCCCGGAATAGACGGACGCAGGATGGCGTGTCCGGAGATGCCCGCTGGGCCTCAATTCTCGCCCAGTCAATCGAAGCGCCAAACGAACTGACCGCTCGTCTCGGTGGGCAAGTACGGCATCGGAGTATCGGTGCTCCGTCCGGGGGCCACCAAGAGCAATGTGCGGCAGTCCGAGCATCTGCGCCCCGCCCGATACCAGTCGAAGGACCGGCCGCCGTACGCCATGCCGTCGCTGCAGGAAATCGGCGTCGAACCGGTGCTGCTGGGCGAGCGGGTCGTGCGGGCGACCCGCCGCAACGAGTTCTACGTGATCGCGTACGCCGAGAGCAAGACGCACGTGCAAGAATTCGCATTTTCAGCAAGAAAGCAAGCCCGCCCGAGCGCGGATTTCATGAAAGGGCAGCAGGGCACACAAGGATTGACTGCCCGCCCGGCTGCGCCTGCGGCCGCAACCCTCTGGCGCGTGATGAGCCAGTCGGCGTCGGCAGGCATCTTCCTGATGATGCTGCTGGCGTTCGCCGACGTGCTCGGCCGAAAGCTTCTCGATCACCCGGTGCGCGGCGCGGTGGAACTGACCGAGCTGTTGATGCTGCTGGTGGTGTTCCTGGGGGTTACGCTGGTCTCGCAGCGGCAGGCGCACGTGCAGCTCGATCTGATCGACGAGAAGATCCCGCCGCGCTGGCAGGCGGGGCGCGTACGCGCCGGCGCGATCGTGTCCAGCGGCAGTGGTGCCTGGGGCACCCGCTGAACGCGGCTGTATGGCTCGCTCGCAAGCTCGCATCGCTCGGTCAGCCGCTGCGCGCCGGAGATCTGGTGTTGACGGGTGCGTTGGGGCCAATGGCTCCGGCCAAAGCCGGCGACGCATTCGAAGCCCATATCGAGAAGGTCGGGCGCGTTCGCGCGCACTTCTCGGCCGACGTGTCACCCTGAAGTGATCGCGTCAACCCACGATGTTCTGATTGGCCGGCGCGACGTGCTCGATGAACGGAGTTCCGGTCCGGTGCCGGTGTCGCCCAGGCCGCTGGCACCGGCACCCGGCACCCACATGACAGCTCAGCGCACGTCCGCCGCGACGGCGGTGAAGCGCAGCACCTGCCGGTCGACCACACTGCCCGGCTGCGCACCGAGTGCCGCCAGCCGCCCGGCCGACATCCCGGTTCGAGCCAGCGCTTCGAGCGCTGCCGGATCGTAGCCGGTGACCAGGCAGATCCAGTCGGCCACGCGATCCCCGCCGCGGATCATCTGTTCGGTGGTGGCCGCGATGCCCGGCGTGTCGGTCTTCAGCAGATGGGCGCCGGTCAGCCCCGGCCGCTGCGCCAGCGCGGACAGCTCGTCGACGAGCACGGCGGCCAGTGCGTCCGCGCGGCCCTGCTCCGGCGAGAACCGCACCGTCAGCGCATGGCCGGCGGTGCCGCTGCCGTGGCTGGCGATCACGCGGCATTGGCTGCGCACTATGTTCCGATGATGCGGCATCATCTTCACCGACCAGGGTGTCGGCGCGTTGAGCCGATCGAGGTAGTCGCGCGACGTCAACGTGTCGTACGACTGCAGTTCGTACATCACGAAGAAGCGGTCGGTCCCGCCGGCCGCCATCCAGCGGCTGGCCCGCAGAAACCCGGATATGCCGAGCCGCTCCGGAAAATGCTCGTGCGAATGCCAGTCCTCGAACTCCGGACATCTCCCACCACATCGCCAGCGCGCCGTTACCGAGCAATGCCATTGCGGTCTCTCCTTCCCTGTCAATGGCCGGACAGGGCCTTCGCAGGGACCGTGACCAGCCACGGAAACAGTACCATCAGGAACATCACCGCGAACTCGGCGGCCATGAACGGCAGCACACCGCGGGTCACGTCGTCCATCTTCATCCGGCCGACGCCGGCCACCATGTTCAGCACGGTGCTCATCGGCGGCTGACCTTCGTCGCCAAGGCCCAGGGCGCCCGCATCTGCCTGTTCGCCGGCGCGATCAGGCAGATGCGGCAGAACGGGCCCGGAGGCAAGGCGGAACGTTGGGGACCGTTTCGACGCCGCCGCGACTGCCTTTCGCAACGCATGCACGACGTACGGGTGCAGCAGGGCGACCCGATGAACATTACATTCCCGTAATCAACCGGCAAGCTGGCGGTTGGCTTCGACCCGCATCATGACCGCGTGAACGAGATCTCGCGGCTGAATCGGACGAATCGGTTTCCCCTTACCCTGGCGATCTGCGCAGCACTGGCCTCGCTGCCCGGCCGGGCCGTGGCCCAGAGCCCTGCACTGCCCGCCGGGCCGCCCCCGACCGAGACTGCCGAAGCCCCCGCGCCGTTCGTCGATCTGGATCAGGTCATTGAGCGCGTGCTGCGCGACAACCCGACGCTGCGGGCACTGCGTCAGGACGAGGACGCGGCGCGCGCCCTCGAACGGCAGGCCGCGCTGCGGCCGAATCCGGTGCTGTCGTACGACGATCAGCGGGGGCCGTCGGGCAACCGGGCCTATGCGGCGTCGATCAGCATTCCGCTGGAGATCGCCGGGCAGCGCGCGGCGCGGATGGACGCTGCGCAGGCGTCGACTCGCGCGGTCGGCAGCGACGTCGGTCAGCGCAGCGCCGAGTTGCGCGCCGCCGCGATCCAGGCGTTCTTCGACCTGGTCGGCGCGCAGGACAGGCTTGAGTTGGCGCGCGGCTCCCGCGAGCTCGCGCAACGCGCGACGTCGGTCGCGGGGCGCCGCGTGGCCGCGGGCCGTGCCTCGCCGGTCGAGGAGGCTCGGGCGCGGGTCGCCGAGGCCACTGCGCGGATCGAAAACAGCCAGGCGAACGTCAACCTGGAAACCGCCCGTATACGATTGGCCGCGCTGTGGGGCGGCGGCGAACCGCGCGTGTTCAACGCACGCACGCCGACGGCGCGACTGCCCGCGGAGCCCGCTGCCGACGAGCTGTTCCGCCGGCTAGAGGCCGCGCCGGCGCTAGTCAGGGCACGGGCGGAGATCGAGCGTCGTGAGTCGCTGCTGCGGCTGGCGCGGGCGCAGGCGGCGCCGGCCACCGCGCTGAATGTCGGCACCGGCACGCTGATCGAGAACGGGCAGCGGGCGAACCTGGTGGGCGTATCGATCGCGATTCCGCTGTTCGATCGCAACCAGGGGAACATCGCGGAGGCGACGATCCGCGCGCAACAGGCCCGCCAGGAACTGGCAGCCGCCGAACGGATGCTGCGCGCCGAGCTGGACCAGGCTCTGACCCGGCTGAAGGCCGCGCGCGAGGAAGCCCGCCTCGCCGACCAGGAGATCCTGCCGGAGGCTTCGCGGACGCTGGACGCTGCCACGCGCGGTTACGAGCTCGGCAAGTTCGGTTTCCTCGACGTGCTCGACGCGCAGCGCACGCTGTTCGCCGCGCGCGGCCAGTGGCTGCGCGCGCTCGCCGACAGCTACAAGGCTGCTGCCGAAGTCGAGCGTCTGCTTGGCCCGCCCACGGTTGCCGGTGGGTCCACGGTTCCGGTCGCACTCTCCACGACAGCCACCTCCGCCACGCCCATGCGGCCCGGTGCGTCCCGGTCCACCGACCTCCTGCCCACCGCCTCCCCCTCCGCCAACCGGCATCCGTTGATCTCCGACATGCCAACGCCTCCTCCTGCTCCGAGCCGGTTCCGACCATGAAGCGCAGTCAACTCATCGCCATCGCCGCGATCATCGCGATCACGGCCATCCTCGGTCTGCTGATCGTCGAGCCGATGCTCGACCGGCAGGCGGATGATCATGCCGGGCACGACCACGGCCCCGACGGTGCTCACGAAGAGGGCAGGAAGACCGTGGGTGGCGCCGACAAAGCCAAGGCCGGCCATGCCCACCGCGACGAACGCCTCGGATCCGTCCATCTGAGCGAAGACCAGCAGCATGCCGCCGGCCTGCGAACCGAAGCCGCCGGCCCGGCGAACCTGGTCACGACGCTGACGCTGCCGGGCGAGATCCGGCTGAACGAGGACCGCACCGCCCACGTGGTGCCGCGGGTCGGCGGCGTCGTCGAATCGGTCGGCGCGATCCTCGGCCAGCCGGTCCGGAAGGGCCAGGTGCTGGCGGTGATCGCCAGCACCACCGTGTCCGACCAGCGCTCCGAGCTGAACGCCGCGCAGCGGCGCCTGGAGCTGGCTCGCAGCACGTTCGAACGCGAGAAGCGTCTGTGGGAGGAGAAGATCTCCGCCGAACAGGATTACCAGCAGGCCCGCGCGGCGCTGCAGGAGGCCGAGATCGCGGTGACCAATGCGCGCCAGAAGCTCGCGGCGATCGGCATCGCGCCGACCGGCGCAGGAGGCAACCGCTTCGAGCTGCGCGCACCGTTCGACGGGATCGTGCTGGAGAAGCACGTGACGCTCGGCGAGGCGGTGAAGGAGGACACCAACATCTATACGATCTCCGACCTGTCCACCGTCTGGGCCAACTTCAACGTCGCCGCCGCCGACCTGAACGTCGTGAAGCTGAATGCGCGCGCGACGGTGCGGGCGCCGTCGCTGGATGCGGAGTCGTCCGGCAATGTGTCGTACGTCGGCAGCCTGATCGGCGAGAACACCCGCACCGCCACCGCCCGCGTGACGGTGCCGAACCCGCAGGGCGCTTGGCGGCCGGGTCTGTTCGTCAACGTCACGATCGTCGCCGGCGAGCGCCGCGCGGCGCTGACGGTGCCGGACGAGGCGATCCAGACCTTGGACGGCAAGCCTCACGTATTCGTGAAGACGCCCGACGGCTTCCAGGCGCGCGCGGTGGAGCTGCGCGGCGGCGACGGCCAGCGCACCGAGGTGAGGTCCGGCCTTCAGTCCGGCGAACAGGTGGTCGGCGCGAACAGTTTCGTGCTGAAGAGCGAGCTCGAGAAGGGCTCCGCCGAACACACTCACTGACCACGGCGGCAGCCCCATGTTCGAACGCATCATCCGGTTCTCGATCGCGCAGCGCTGGCTGATCATGCTGGCGATGATCGGCCTGGCGGCGGCCGGCGTCGCCAGCTACCAGCGACTGCCGATCGACGCGGTGCCCGACATCACCAACGTCCAGGTGCAGATCAACACCGATGCGCCCGGCTACTCGCCGCTGGAGACCGAGCAGCGGATCACCTGGCCGATCGAGACGGTGATGGCCGGTCTGCCGAAGCTCGAGCTGACCCGTTCGCTGTCGCGCTACGGCCTGTCGCAGGTCACGGTGATCTTCAAGGACGGGACCGACATCTACTTCGCTCGCCAGCTCGTCAACGAACGGCTGCAGGAGGCGCGCGCGAAGCTGCCTGCCGGCATCTCGCCGGTCATGGGGCCGATCTCCACCGGCCTGGGCGAGATCTTCCTGTGGACGGTGGAGGCGAAAGAAGGCGCGACCAGACCCGACGGGTCGCCGTACACACCGACCGACCTGCGCGAGATCCAGGACTGGGTGGTCCGCCCGCAGATGCGGATGGTGCCCGGGGTCACCGAGGTCAACACGATCGGCGGCTTCGATCGCGAGTTCCAGGTGGCGCCGCTGCCCGACCGGCTGTCGGCCTATGGTCTGACGCTGGACACGCTGATCCGCGCGCTCGAACGCAACAATGCCAACGTCGGTGCCGGCTATGTCGAACGGCGGGGCGAACAGTTGCTGGTGCGGGCGCCGGGCCAGGTGCGCTCGATCCCCGACATCGAGAACGTGGTGGTCGCGACCATCCGCGGCATCCCGATCAGGGTCCGCGACCTCGCCGAAGTGGTGATCGGCAGCGAGCTGCGCACCGGCGCCGCCACCGAGAACGGCCGCGAGGTGGTGCTGGGCACGGTGTTCATGCTGATCGGCCAGAACAGCCGCACCGTCGCCGCCGCGGCCGCCGCCCGGCTGGACGAGATCAACCGCACGTTGCCCAGGGGCGTGGTCGCGATCCCGGTCTATGACCGCACGAAGCTCGTCGACCGCGCGATCGCCACCGTCAAGAAGAACCTGCTCGAAGGCGCGGTGCTGGTCATCGCGGTGCTGTTCGTGTTCCTCGGCAACCTGCGGGCCGCGCTCATCACCGCGATGGTGATTCCGCTGTCGATGCTGTTCACGCTGACCGGCATGCTGGCCAACGGCGTCAGCGCGAACCTGATGAGCCTGGGCGCGCTGGACTTCGGCATCATCGTCGACGGCGCCGTGGTGATCGTCGAGAACTGCATCCGGCGGCTGTCGCATGCGCAGGCGGCCGCCGGGCGCCCGCTGACGCGCGGGGAACGTTTCGACGAGGTGTTCGAGGCGGCGAAGGAGGCGCGCCGGCCGCTGGTCTTCGGCCAGCTCATCATCATGATCGTCTACATCCCGATCTTCGCGCTGACCGGCGTCGAGGGAAAGATGTTCCATCCGATGGCGTTCACGGTGATCGCCGCGCTGCTGGGCGCGATGGTGCTGACCTTGACCTTCGTGCCGGCGGCGGTCGCGCTGCTGGTCACCGGCCGGGTCGCCGAGCGGGACAGCATCGTGATGCGCGCCGCACGCCGCGCCTACGAACCGCTGCTGGCGTTCGTGCTGGCGAACCGGCCGGTCGGGTTCGCGGTCGCGGTGGCATCGGTCGTGCTGTGCGGGCTGCTGACGCTGCGGATGGGCACCGAGTTCATCCCGAACCTGAACGAAGGCGACCTGTCGGTGCAGGCGCTGCGTTCGCCGGGCACCAGCCTGACCCAGTCGGTCGGAATGCAGCAGCAGCTCGAGCGGGCGCTGATGCAGAAGATCCCGGAGGTCGAACGGGTGTTCGCCCGCACCGGCACCGCGGAGATCGCCTCCGACCCGATGCCGCCGAACATCTCCGATGCCTACATCATGCTGAAGCCGGCCGCGCAATGGCCGGACCCGGCCAGACCTCACGACCGGCTGGCCGGCGAGATCCGCAGCATCGTCGAGGATCAGGCCGGCACCGCCTACGAGTTCTCCCAGCCGATCCAGCTTCGTTTCAACGAACTGCTGTCGGGCGTGCGCAGCGACGTCGCCGTCAAGGTGTTCGGCGACGACATGGACACGCTGAACCGGCTGGCCGGCAGGGTGCTGACGGTGCTGCAGGGCATTCGGGGCGCCTCGGAGGCCAAGGTCGAACAGACCACCGGCCTGCCGGTGCTGACGGTGTCGATCGATCGCGACAAGGCGTCCCGCTATGGGCTGAACGTCGCCGACGTGCAGGACGCGGTGGCGATCGCGATCGGCGGCCGCGAGGCGGGCACCGTGTTCCAGGGCGACCGGCGCTTCGACATCGTGGTCCGCTTGCCGGACCGTGTGCGCTCCGATCTCGCCGCGATCGCGCGACTGCCGATTCCGCTTCCCGAAGCGCCGGCGGGCGCCGTGCCGACGGGCACCCGGCCGGCGGACGGCGCGCGCTCGACCAGCCCGGAATCATCGACCACCGGCGTGGCCTTCGTGCCGCTGTCGGAGGTCGCGAGCCTGGACATCGCGCCGGGCCCGAACCAGGTCAGCCGCGAGGACGGCAAGCGCCGCGTGGTGGTCACCGCCAACGTGCGCGACCGCGACATCGGTTCGTTCGTGTCCGAGGCCGAGCAGAAGATGCGCGCGTCGGTGACGCTGCCCGACGGCTACTGGACTCGCTGGGGCGGCACGTTCGAACAGCTCCAGTCGGCGGCGGCGCGGCTGCGGGTCGTGGTGCCGGTCGCGCTGTCACTGGTGTTCCTGCTGCTGTTCACGATGTTCGGCAGCATCCGCGACGGCCTGCTGGTGTTCACCGGCATCCCGTTCGCGCTGTGCGGCGGCATCCTGGCGCTGTGGCTGCGCGGCATCCCGCTGTCGATCTCGGCCGGCATCGGCTTCATCGCGCTGTCGGGCGTGGCGGTGCTGAACGGCCTGGTGATGATCTCGTTCATCCGGCACCTGCGCGACACCGGCCGGCCGCTGGCCGAGGCGATCCGCGAAGGCGCGCTGGTGCGGCTGCGGCCGGTGCTGATGACGGCGCTGGTGGCGTCGCTCGGCTTCGTGCCGATGGCGATCGCCACCGGCACCGGCGCCGAAGTCCAGCGGCCGCTCGCCACCGTCGTCATCGGCGGGATCCTGTCGTCGACGGTGCTGACTTTGCTGGTGCTGCCGGCCGCCTACCGCAGTGCGCATCGCGATGGCGACGCGGAAACGGCACCCGGTACGACTGCGGCGCCCTCCGCCGGCACTGCCGCGACCTGAAGACGTTCACCGGCCTACGGCACCGGCCGACCTGGTGTGCCGATTGACGATCAGGGGAGCATCTGAATGAATGCATCGAAGCGAACGGCGATGGGCGTATTGGCCGGCGCGCTGTGCGGCACATGGTTGAGCCCGGCGGCCGCGCACGACCCGCCCAAGCCCCGCTACGGCGGCGTCGTCCAGCAGGCCGAGGACATCGACTTCGAGCTGGTGACGGTCGGAGACGATTCCGTGATCTATCTGTTCGATCACGGCAAACCGAAGCCGGCGGGCGGCATCTCGGGCAAGCTCGCGGTCGTCGATGGCGGGCCGAAGCAGGAAATCGAACTGACGTTCGCGGGTTCGAACAAGCTTCAGGCCAAGGGATTCAGGGCACCGCCGCGCGCGAAGCTTGCTGCGCAACTGCACAACGTCGGCGGCAAGTCGATCACCGTGCGCTTCCAGACGAAGTGACCGGCTCGCGAGAAGCGACAGGCGGCCGGTGCGACGCTGCGCGGGCCGGCCGTTCCCCGGAGACCCTGCACGGGCGACCCGCCGGCGGGCCACCCGCGAAATGCCAAGGGTCAGGCGCCGCTGGTCCGCTCGTCTTCGCTGCCGGCCACGAAGACGCGAACGGTTCGTGTCGGGAAGCCGGCTGGTGCGATGTCGGCCAGGTTCACCACAGAGTGGTCGAGCACGTCGAACCGCCAGGTGAACGACTGCCCGCCGCTGCGGAACGTGACGATGTCGCCGCAGACGACGTTGACCGTCCTGGTCGAATCGAGATCGACGACACGCTCGGCCATTGCGTTCTGAGCGGGCGTGCCCTGCAGCCCGGCACGCGCTTGGGCGAGGATCGGTGCGGTGGCGCCGAACAGCAGGCCGATGATGATCGAGGTGTGAAGCAGAGCTTTGTTCATGACTTTCTCCTGTTGACTGCAGCCGTTGCCGCCAACGCAGGCGGCGACTGCAGGAACAAGCCTGAACTCGTCACCTCGACGGTTCCCGAACAGGGGGATGACAATCGCGCAATCCCGCGTGACGAACCGCCCAACCTGCCAGACGATGCAAACGTGTCAGGCCGGCTCGCCGGGCGGAGCGACCGGGGGCCGAGCCCTGCCCGGCCGATGCGATCCGTCGATATGCCGTCCATCGGCGCCGGTAGGTACCCCCGCCGCCGGCTCGCTCCGTTCGAGTTCCTTCAGCGCGCCGCAGTCGTCGATCGCGCCGGGGGTCGCGCAGTGCGCGCGGATCGACTCGAGCTGCGTCTGCAGCGCCCGCAGCTCGCGCACTCTCGCCTCGACGTGACCGATGTGCTCGTCGAGCAATGCGTTGATCGGGCCGCAGTCGTGCGCGCCGCCGGCACCACGCAGCCTGAGCAGCAGCCGGATCTCGTCGAGCGCCATGTCCAGGCCGCGACAGCGCCGGATGAACGCAAGCTGTTCGACGTGGTCGTCGGTGTAGACGCGGTAGTTGTTGTCGGCGCGCACAGCGGCGGCCAGCAGGCCGGCTTTCTCGTAGAAGCGGATCGTCTGCAGCGGCGTGCCGGTGAGGCGGGACAGGTCTCCGATCTTCATGACCGAACGATTCCAGGGAAGGAAACGGAGGGGTTGACTCTATACCTGATGGAGGGTTTCCAATGAAACAACCCCAACCGATGCGGAACGAGGCAGTGAACTCCCGAAGCGATGACATGCCGGCGCGCGCGCCCACCGCGGGCCGGGCGGCCGCAGGCGACGGCCATGGTCGCGGCAAGAGCCAGAGCCAGGGTCAGGGTCAGGGTCAGGGTCAGGGCCAAAGCCAAAGCCAAAGCCAAAGCCAAAGCCAAAGCCAGGGTGATGATCAAGGCCACAGCCAAGATCAAGGCCACGGTCATGGCCAAGGCGAAGCCCGCGATCATGGCCCGGTCGACGCCTGCTGCGGTGGCCATGCTCACGGCCACGGCCACGATCACGATCACGACCAGCCCGGCATCGGCCGGCTGGCGGCCGCGCTGGCGCTGGCGATCGCTGCCGAGCTGATCGGCTTCGTAGCGCCCGACACGCGGGCCTGGACGATCGTCGGCTGGGCCATCGCGGCGGCGGCGATCTTCCTGGCCGGCTTCGACGTCTACCGGCAGGGCCTGTCGGCGCTGCGGCGCGGCCGCCTGAACATCAATGCGCTGATGACGGTCGCGGTCACCGGCGCGTTCCTGATCGGCCAGTGGCCCGAGGCGGCGATGGTGATGGCGCTCTATGCGATCGCCGAGGCGATCGAGGCGCGGGCGGCCGAGCGGGCCCGCAACGCGATCAAGAGCCTGCTGGATCTCGCGCCCGAGGAAGCATCGGTGCTGGATGCGCAGGGTGGCTGGGTCTCGATGCCGGTCGCGCAGGTCGCCATCGGTGCCCGGGCACGAGTCCGTCCCGGCGAACGGATCCCGCTGGACGGCAGCGTGCGGGCCGGTCGCTCGAGCGTGAACCAGGCGCCGGTCACCGGCGAGAGCCTGCCGGTCGACAAGGCGGCCGGCGATCCGGTGTTCGCCGGCACGATCAACACGACCGGCAGCTTCGAATTCGAGGTCACGGCACCGGCCTCCGATTCGACGCTGGCCCGCATCATCCACGCCGTCGAGCAGGCGCAGGCCACGCGCGCGCCGACCCAGAGCTTCGTCGACCGCTTCGCGGCGATCTACACGCCGGCGGTGTTCGTCATCGCGCTGGCCGTCGGCCTGCTCGGTCCGTGGCTGTTCGACTGGACCTGGCTCGAGGCCGCCTACAAGGCGCTGGTGCTGCTGGTCATCGCCTGCCCCTGCGCGCTGGTGATATCGACGCCGGTGACGGTGGTCAGCGGCCTGGCCGCCGGCGCCCGTCAGGGCATCCTGGTCAAGGGCGGCATCCATCTCGAGAACGCCCGCCGGCTGCGCGCGGTCGCGCTGGACAAGACCGGCACGATCACCGAAGGACGGCCGGAGCTGGTGGCCCGCGAAATCTGGCCGCCGGAAGCGTCTGCGCGGGTCGAGTCGATCGCCGCCGCGCTGGCCGGCCACTCCGACCATCCGGTATCGCAGGCGATCGCCCGCGGCCTTCCTCCGGCCGGCATGCAGCCCGCCAACTTCAGTGCGCTGCCCGGCCGCGGCGTGCAGGCCGACATCGACGGCGTGCCTCACGTGCTCGGCAACCACCGGCTGATCGAGGAGCGCGGCCAGTGCTCGCCGGAACTGGAGACGACGCTGCTGGCCCACGAACGCGCCGGCCGCACGGTCACGCTGCTCGCCTCCGAACAGGCGGTGCTCGGTCTGTTCGCCGTCGCCGACACGATCAAGCCCTCGTCGCGCGAAGCGATCTCCGCACTGAAGGAGCTGGGCATCACGCCGGTGATGCTGACCGGCGACAACCAGGCCACCGCCGACGCGATCGCCGCCGTTGCCGGCATCACCGAAGCACGCGGCAACCTGCTGCCCGACGACAAGCTGCAGGCGATCCGGGCCATGCAGCGCGACCACGGCCCGACGGCGATGGCCGGCGACGGCATCAACGACGCGCCGGCGCTCGCGCAGGCCGACATCGGTATCGCGATGGGTGCGGCCGGCACCGACACCGCGGTGGAGGCCGCCGACGTGGTCGTGATGAACGACGACCTGCACACCGTCGCCCGGCTGGTGCGGCTGTCCCGTTCGACCCACGCCGTGCTGTGGCAGAACATCACGCTGGCGCTCGGCATCAAGGCGGTGTTCCTGGTGCTCGCGGTGCTCGGCAGCGCGACCATGTGGATGGCGGTGTTCGCCGACATGGGGGCGAGCCTGCTGGTGGTGGGCAACGGGTTGCGGCTGCTGCGGACCGCCGATGCACGCCCCGCGGCAACCGACGCACACCCCGCGGCGCCGGTATCCTGAAGCGATGAAGCTGCTGCTGGTCGAAGACGAGACACGCCTGGCCGCCTACCTGAAGCGCGGCTTGACCGAGAGCGGCTTCTCGGTCGACGTCGCGCACACCGGGCCGGACGGCCAGCATCTGGCGCTCGAGGCAGACTACGACGCGCTGATCCTCGACGTGATGCTGCCGGGCCAGGACGGCTTCGGCGTGCTGGCCGCGGTGCGGCGGGTCAAGCGGGTGCCGATCCTGATGCTGACCGCGCGCGACCGCGTCGAGGACCGGGTCAGGGGCCTGGAGCACGGCGCCGACGACTACCTGGTGAAGCCCTTCGCGTTCTCGGAGCTGCTGGCCCGGATCCATGCGCTGTTGCGCCGCTCGGGCATGGCCGGCACCGCGGCCGACCCGCTGCTGGTGGTCGCCGACCTGGAACTGAACCTGATCAGCCGCAAGGCGATCCGCGGCGGCCGGCGGCTGGAGCTGACGGCCAAGGAATTCAACCTGCTGGCGCTGCTGATGCGCCGCCAGGGCCAGGTGCTGTCGCGCACGCAGTTGGCCGAGCAGGTCTGGGACATGAACTTCGACAGCGACACCAACGTCGTCGAGGTCGCGGT
>DAISWF010000159.1:10611-13764 GCA_036826495.1 Burkholderiaceae bacterium | reverse complement strand
TGCCGCCGCCGATGCACAGCGTGGCGAGGCCCTTCTTGGCGTCGCGCTTCTGCATTTCGTAGAGCAGGGTGGTCAGCACGCGCGCGCCGGAGGCGCCGATCGGATGGCCCAGCGCGATCGCGCCGCCGCTGACATTGACCTTGCCGGTGTCCCAGCCCAGTTCCTTGTTGACCGCGCAGGCCTGGGCCGCGAACGCCTCGTTGATCTCCATCAGGTCGAGCTCGGCGGCGGTCCAGCCGGCCCTCTGCAGCGCCTTGCGGCTGGCCGGCACCGGGCCCATGCCCATGATGGCCGGATCCAGACCCGACGACGCGAACGATTTGATGACCGCCAGCGGAGTCTTGCCGAGCGCCTTCGCGCGGCTGGCACTCATGACGACCAGCGCGGCGCCGCCGTCGTTGATGCCCGACGCATTGGCCGCGGTCACCGTGCCGTCCTTCTTGAACGCGGGGCGCAGGCCGCCGATCGAATCGCTGGTGACGCCGGCCTTCACGTATTCGTCGGTGGCGAAGGCGAGCGGATCACCCTTGCGCTGGGGGATCAGCACCGGCGCGATCTCCTCGACGAACTTGCCGGCCTTCTGCGCGGCCTCGGCCTTCTGCTGCGACAACGCGGCGAACTCATCCTGCTGACCGCGGGAGATGCCGTATTTCGCGGCGACGTTTTCTGCGGTGATCCCCATGTGATACTGATTGTAGACGTCCCACAGACCGTCGACGATCATGGTATCCACCAGTTTGGCGTCGCCCATCCGGAAGCCGTCACGCGAACCCATCAGCACATGCGGCGCGGCGCTCATGTTCTCCTGTCCGCCGGCCACGACGATCTCGGCAGTGCCGGTCTGGATCGCCTGAGCGGCCAGCATCACCGCCTTCAGCCCGCTGCCGCATACCTTGTTGATCGTCATCGCCGGCACCGCGTCGGGCACCCCGGCCTTCAGCAGCGCCTGACGCGCCGGGTTCTGACCGGAGCCGGCCGCCAGCACCTGGCCCATGATGACTTCCTCGACGGTCGCGGGATCGATGCCCGCGCGTTCGATGGCCGCTCTGATGGCCGTTGCCCCCAGCTCCGGAGCCGGGATGCCGGCGAGCGATCCGCCGAACTTTCCGACCGCGGTGCGCGCGGCCGCCACGATGACTGCCTGTTCCATCTTTCAGGTTCTCCGGTGAGAGGTGAAGGGCCGCATGCGGCCCCGGGAGGGGTATCGGTTCATTCGGCCTTCTGCTTCACGTAGCTGCCGGGTGTCGGTTCGAGCGGCCGGTAGGCGGCATTGCCCTCGGTCTCGGGGGCCGCCTTCAATGCGCCCTTGTACGGCTCCAGCCAGGCTGCCCAGTGGCTCCACCAGCTCCCCTTGTGCTCGGTCGCGCGGTCCAGCCACCGTTCGCTGTCGGCCGGATTGCCCTTGCCGGTCCAGAAGCTGCGCCGGTTCTTCGAGGCCGGATTGATCGTCCCGGCGATGTGGCCGCTGGCCCCCAGCACGAACTGGATCTCGTCGCCGCCCAGCAACTGCGTCGACTGATAGGCCGCGGTCCACGGCACGATGTGATCCTCGCGGGCGGCGAACACGTAGGTCGGCACGCGCACCTTCCCGAGGTCGACATCGGCCCCCAGCGACTTCAGCGCGTTCGGCTTGCGCAACTCGTTCTGCAGATACATGTGCCGCAGATACCAGCAGTACATCGGCCCCGGCAGGTTCGTGCTGTCGCTGTTCCAGTACAGCAGATCGAACGCCGCCGGCTGGCGGCCCTTCAGGTAGTTGTTGACGACGTAGTTCCACACGAGGTCGTTCGGCCGCAGGAACGAGAAGGTGGTCGCCAGCTCGCGCCCGGGCAGCAGGCCGCCGTTGGCGAGCGACTGTTCCCGAAGCTGCACCTGCTGGTCGTCGACGAACACGCCGAGCACTCCCGGTTCGGCGAAGTCCAGCAGCGTGGTCAGCAGGGTCAGCGTCTCGGCCGGGTGCTCGCCCTTGGCGGCCAGGGCCGCCAGCGCGGCGCTGACGATCGTGCCGCCGACGCAGAAGCCCAGCATGTTGAGCTTCTTCTGGCCGGAGATCTGCTGCACCACGTGGATCGCATCGACGACGCCGAGCTGCAGATAGTCGTCCCAGCCGAGCTGCCCCTGGGACGCATCGACGTTGCGCCAGGACACGACGAACACCGTGTGCCCCTGGCTCACCATGTAGCCGATCAGCGAGTTGTCGGGCTGCAGGTCGAGGATGTAGAACTTGTTGATGCACGGCGGCACCATCAGCAGCGGCCGCGAACCGACCTTCGGCGTGCTCGGCCGGTACTGCAGCAACTGGATCAGCTCGTTCTGGAACACCACCGAACCGGGCGACGTGGCGACGTTGCGGCCGACCTCGAACGCACTCTCGTCGACCTGGGAGATCCGCCCGCGCTGCAGATCGCCCACCATGTTCTCGATGCCGGCCAGCAGGCTCTTGCCCTGCGATTCGACCAGCAGCTTCTGCGCCTCGGGGTTGGTCAGCAGGAAGTTGGCCGGCGACCACGCGTCGACCCACTGCTGCGTGGCGAAGCGGATGCGGTCGCGCGCCTTCTTGCTGTCGGACTGGACCGCGTCGGCCATCCGCTGCATGAACTCGGCGTTCAGCAGGTACAGCGCCGCGGTCCACGAGAACATGCCGTTGTCGTGCCAGCTCGAATCGGCGAAGCGCTTGTCGTCGAAGGCCGGCGCCTTGCCGTCGCGCGCCGCCTGCATGAGCTGCTGCCAGCGCTCCAGATACTCGCCCTGCAACTCGCCCAGCTTGTCGGGCGGCAGCGAGAACTGCGGCAGCTCGGGCAGGGTCGCGGGCATCGCCGGCAGGCTGCCGAGCCCGGGCAGCCCCGGAAATCCCGGCAGGCCGGGCAGGCCCGGGAACGGCGGGAAGTTCGCCATCTCCGGCAGCGGCACCTGCATCGCCGCGTTCGCCGCGGCGGCGGCCATCGCGGTGACATCCGGCATCGCCGCGCCGGCGTGCGTCGTTCCCGTGCCTGCATTCGCCGCCGCGCCGGCCTTCCTGGAACCCGCCCCGGACCTGCTCCTGCTCGAACCGGCCTTCACGGCGGCCGGGCCGGCCTTGGCTTTGCGGCCGCGGGGCGCGGCGGCCTCTGCGCCATTGGACGGCTTCGCGGGGGCGGCGCTGCCTGCGCTTTC
>DAISWF010000159.1:0-10601 GCA_036826495.1 Burkholderiaceae bacterium | reverse complement strand
TGGCATCGCCAAGATCGACGCCGAGGAGGTCTGCCTGCGCTTTCGCCGCGCCGGGCGGAACGGGTCGAAGGGGGACGGCTGGTGAGGTTGCGCGCGGCTGCGCGACTGGATTTTCCGGGCATTCGATCTGTCTCCTCTACGGGGTGCTCCGGTCCATGCTTACGTCACGCGCGACGGCAGAACCTGACGCATGAATTGTTGCACTGCACAATAATTTTGTCAATCAGATTGCAATGCAGATTCCGACGCCGGTTGCCCATGGCTGCCGCTCTCTGTGGCGGGTGGATGTTCACGCCATTGTGTCGCAATCCGATTCGCTAGGCGAGCCATATCACCGAAGGCCGATCATCGAAACTCGATCAACGAAGCCATATGACCGAAGCAAGGCGGCCGCTGGTCCGATCGCGTCGATGTGAGTAGAAGCGCTGCGGATCCGACGCGGTGCAGTGCTCGCCGCCAGTCACCGCATCGATGCCGGCACGCGCGAGCCGCAAGCGCGCGAGCGCATACAGGTCGCACCACCACTTGCCCGGCGTGCCGGTCGGCACGAACGCATCGGCGGCCGCGGCATCGCCCTCGACGAATGCGGCGTGCACATCGGCGCCGATCTCGAACGCGCGCGGGCCGATGCCGGGCCCCAGATGCGCGAGCCAGCCGGTGCCGGGCAGCCGGCTGCGCAACCGCAGCAGCGTCTGCTCGAGCACGCCGGCGGCCAGGCCGCGCCAGCCGGCGTGGGCGATGCCGACCGCCCTGCCCCCTGCATCGCAGAAGAACACCGGCAGGCAGTCGGCGGTCAGCACCGCGAGCACCTGCCCGCGCCGCTGCGTGATCGCGGCATCGGCGACCGGTTCGCCGTCGAAGGCCGCAACGACAGTCGCGGTGCCGCCATCGGCCGGTTCGTCGGTGCCGCTCCTCGCGACATCGGCAGCGGCGCCGTGCGGCCCGCTGCCGATCGCGCCGGTGTCCCCGCGATCGGCCGTCGCATCGGCGGCGAGCACGTCGATGCCGTGGACCTGGCGCAGCCATACCGGCTCGCCGGGCAGCCGCGCGCGCAGCCGGCGGCGGTTCTCCTGGACCGCGAGCGGATCGTCGCCGCAGCGCGCGCCGAGATTGAGCCCGCCGCCGGCGCCGCCGGCCAGGCCCCAGGCCTCCCCGCTGACGCCGCCGGCGCGGGTGGTGACGAACGCACGGACCCGCTCGGGCGCCGGCCAGGCGAGCGGCAGAAGCTGATCGTCGTGCAGAGCATCGCGAAGAGTGTTCATGTCGGTCATCGTCGAAACGGGTCCGCAGCGCCAAGCAGCGTATCGAGCGACACGCCGGCCGCTTCCGACAGTTGGCGGAAATCGTCGGGCGGTGGGCTTCGCCATCCGACCGGTCGGCCGTCCCGCGGATGACGCAGCTCGAGCCGCCAGGCGTGCAGCGCCTGTCGCGCGATGCCGGTCATCGGTCCGCCGTGCAGCGCATCGCCGAGCAGCGGTGCACCCAGATGCGCCAGGTGCACGCGGATCTGATGGGTGCGACCGGTTTCCAGCGCGCATTCGATCATCGTCACCGGCCGGCCGTGCAACGTCGACACCGCCCTCATCGCGATCCGCGTGGCGGCCGGCTTGCCCTGCGGCACCACCGCCATCCGCGTGCGATGCTGCGGATCCCGTCCGATCGGCGCGTCGATGCGCACCGGCAGGTCGGCGGATCCGCCGACCCATGCGAGGTAGCGCCGCGACATCGAACGGTCGGCGAGCTGCGCGACCAGCGACTGACAGGCGGCCTCGGTCGCACCGACCACCATCAGGCCGCTGGTGTCCTTGTCCAGCCGGTGCACGATGCCGGCGCGCGGCAGCGCCGCCTGCGACGGCCGGTGATGGAGCAGCCCGTTCATCAACGTGCCGCGCCAGTTGCCGGGCGCCGGATGCACGACGAGTCCGGCCGGCTTGTCGATGACCAGCAGCTCGTCGTCCTCGTGCACGAAGCTGAGCGGCACCGGGTCGGCGGCGAACGCCTGGTCGGCTTCGCGCGGCAGCGGCCGCACGAGGATCGTCTCGTAGCCGCCCAGCCGGGTGGCCGCCTGCAGCGCCCGCTCTTCGCACCAGACCGCGCCGAGCGCGATCCACTGCTGGACCCGGGAGCGCGACACCTGCGGCAGCCGGCTCGCGACGAACCGGTCGACCCGCTCGCCGGCCGCATCGGCGGCGGACAGGCTCAGCGTGTCGGCATCGTCCGGCGGATCGCCGGCGACGTCGTCCGCGCCGAGCGGGCCGGTCGACATCGCCGGGGACGCCGAACCGGCTTGGCTATAATCGGCGGTTCGATGTTGACTGGCCAAGGGCTCTTCCTGATGCCACCGTGCGACGGAGTATGTGAATGAAAGTCGACCGCAGGGCAGCCGGCTGGAGTTGGCGGTGGTGGCCGCTGGTGCTGGCATTGCTGCTGGGCGCCTGCGGCACCACCGAAGGCCCCGACAAGACGCTGAGCTGGACGCCGGAAAAATTATATGCGGAGGCCCGCGACGAAATGGCCGCGGGCAACTGGGGCGCGTCGATCAAGCTGCTCGAGAAGCTCGAGGCGCGTTATCCGTTCGGCCGCTGGTCTCAGCAGGCGCAGATCGATCTGGCCTATGCGCACTACAAGGACAGCGAACGGGCGCTGGCGCTGGCGCAGATCGAGCGCTTCCAGAAGCTGCACCCGAATCACGCGGCGCTCGACTACGTCTATTACCTGAAGGGGCTGATCAACTTCAACGATCAGCAGGGCTTCCTGCAGAACTTCGGCGGTCAGGATCTGTCCGAACGCGATCTGCGCGCGGCGCGCGAGGCCTTCGACGCGTTCAAGACCGTGGTGACCCGCTGGCCCGACAGCAAGTACGCCGAGGATTCCGAGCAGCGGATGCGCTATCTGCTCAACTCGATGGCGGCGGGCGAGGTGCACATCGCCCGCTACTACTACCGGCGCGGCGCCTACGTGGCGGCGGCCAATCGTGCGCAGGCGGTGGTCAAGCAGTACCAGGCCACGCCGGCGGTCGAGGAGGCGCTGTACATCATGTACAAGTCGTACGAGAAGCTCGGCCTCGACGATCTGAAGGCCGACAGCGAGCGGGTGCTGAAGCTCAACTTCCCGTCGAGTGCGCTGATGGCTCGCGGCTTTCCGGAAGACAACCGGAGCTGGTACCAGTTCTGGCGCTGACGGCGCTGCCCGCGCCGCTCGCGTCCGCGGCGCCGGGATCCTCGTCGGCGCTGCCGCCCTCGACGTCGACGTAACCGGCGCCGCCGGCCGCCTGCCCGGCCAGGAACGCCGCGGCCTCGGCGGCATCGCGGGTGCGACGAAACGGCGGCAGGCTCCTCAGCAGCCAGCGGCCATAGGGCTTGTCGGCCAGCCGCGCATCGCAGACCACCAGCAGTCCGCGATCGGTTTCCGAGCGGATCAGCCGGCCGACCCCCTGCTTCAGTGCCATCGCCGCGGCCGGCAGGTGCTGCTCGCGGAACGGATCCAGGCCCTGTGCGCGCAGCGCCTGAGCGCGGGCCTGCACCACCGGATCGTCGGGCGGCGCGAACGGCAGCTTGTCGATGATCACCAGCGAGAGCTGATCCCCCGGCACGTCCACGCCTTCCCAGAAGCTGGCGCTGCCCACCAGCACCGGCGCCGGCTCGCGGCGGAACCGGTCCAGCAGCTCGGCGCGCGGCGCCCGCCCCTGCTGCAGAAGCTGCAGCGGCTCGCCGTCGCGGCGGATGCATTCGGCCAGCAGCGCCGATGCCTTCTCGACCATCCGCAACGTCGTGCACAGCACGAACGCCCGCCCGCGGTTGGCCCGGATCAGGGGCCAGATCGCGGCGATCATCCGATCGGCGAAACCGGCCGACGACGGATCGCCGAGGCCGCGCGGCACGTGCAGCAGCCCCCGCGACGCGAAGTCGAACGGGCTCGGCCACAGATGCTTGTCGGCATCCTCCACGCCGATCAGGCCGGCGAAGTGATCGAGCTTGTCGCTGACCGCCAAGGTCGCCGACAGGAAGATCCACGCACGCGGCGTCTGCATCCGGTGGCGACGGAACACCTCGGCCACCGACAGCGGCGTCGAATGCAGCGTGCAGCCGTGCTGCGAGACGTCGGCCCACAGGATCTGCGCGTCCTGGGCGCTGGTCCGCCGGTCGGCGTCGGCGCCTGCCGACGGCGCGCCGTCCGCCGCGTCGGTGCTCGCAGGGCCGGCCTCGCCGCCGGCGGTCCAGGAGACCTCGATGGCACCCAGGGGATCGTCGAGGCTGCGCGGACGATCGTCCGATGCGCCGGCGCCGCCGGCGATCGCCGCCTCGTCCGGCAGCACCGACGGCCCGTAGACCGCGACCAGCCACTCGTACAGCCGGACCTGCAACTCGCCCGCTCGCTGCGCGCAGCGGGCGACGTCGCGCCCCCGTGACGCGGCGCCGGCCAGCGGCGCCTGCAGCGCCGCGATCGCGCGCGCGCAGCCCGCCACCGCATCGCGCAGCGCCGGCCGCGCCCGCAGTCCGCGCGCGTCGAGGCGCCCGGGGCTGCCGGCCTGCAGCCGCAGCTCGCGCACCGACTGCTCCATCTGGCCGCCGAGCGCCGTCCAGTCGGCGGCGTCGCGCGCATCGGCCAGGCCGCTCTTCATCGCATCGCGCGCGAACTCGACGAGCTGACGGCTGGACACCGCCTGGCCGAAGAACTGCGTGGCGACCTCGGGCAACTGATGCGCCTCGTCGAAGATCAATGTCGAGGTGGTCGGCAGCAGCTCCGAGATGCCCTCGTCGCGCAGCATCAGGTCGGCGCAGAACAGATGATGGTTGACCACCACGATGTCGGCCTGCTGGGCGGCCTGGCGGGCCTTGAACACGAAGCAGCGCCCGTGGTCCGGGCACTCCTGGCCCAGGCAGTTCTCGCGGGTCGAGGTGGCCATCGCCCAGGCCGGCGCATCCTCGGCCACCGTGCTGAGCGACGCCCGGTCGCCGCTGCGGGTGATCTTGGCGAACGAATCGATCCGGCGCAGGTCGACGATGTCCTCGCGCCGCGCGAAGCGGCCATCGGCGAGGTTGCGCGACAGGTGATGCAGGCACACGTAGTTCGACCGCCCCTTCAGCAGCGCGATCTGCGCATCGACGCCCAGCGCCTCGCGCACGCGAGGCAGATCGCGCTCGAAGAGCTGATCCTGCAGGGTGCGGGTGCCGGTGGCGATCATCACCCGGCCGCCCGACAGCAGCGCCGGCACCAGGTACGCGAAGGTCTTGCCGGTGCCGGTGCCGGCTTCGGCGACCAGCGCGTCGGCCCGCTCGATCGCCCGCGCGATGGCCGACGCCAGGTCCTGCTGGCCCTGGCGGGGGATGAAACCTTCGATTCGGGTCGCGAGCGCTCCCGCGGGCGCCATCGCCCGCGCCGCGGCGGCGGCGATCAGGCCGGCACGTCCGGGATCAACTGCATCTGGAGCAGAAATATCGTGTCCTTGATCTGGAGCTTGCGCTTCTTCAGCCGTCGAAGCTGCATTTCGTCGAAATTCGCCTGGCCGCCGATCGCATCGATCATCGCGTCCAGACCGCGGTGCTCCAACTGGAGTTCGGCGATTCGTCGCTTGATGGATTCTTCATCGATCATGGCTTCCTGCGCGTTCCCGGCCGGGTGTTCGTTCCCGGCGGACAAACGGTGGCGGCGGCGGTTTCTTTGGATCGGATAATAGCCTGCATCATGAGCGGCGTTCAAACCGCGGCCATTCCGCTGCAGGTCGATGCCTGGGTCGCCCAGCATCCGGGCGACCGCGCCGAGCAGCAGGATCGTGCCGCCGTGCTCCAGAGCCGGCTGGCGGGTCACTGCCGGCTGGCGCTGGTGGCCGACGGGTCGGGCCGCGGCGCGGCCGGTGCGCTGGCGGCCGACAACGTGCTGCTGACCGCCCGGCGCAGCTTCGAGCAGTTCACGCCCGCCGCCGACCCGGCCGACCGTTATCTGTCGGCGCTGGTCGACGAGGCCCATACGGTGCTGCGGATAGACGCGACCACCTCGGGTCTGGCGCCGCGCAGCACCGTGGCCGCAGTGCTGGCGCAACCGGGCCGGGTCGACTGGTGCCACGTCGGCGACAGCCGCATCTACCACTTCCGGCGCAAGCGGCTGGCGTCGCGCACCATCGACCACAACCATGCGCAGCAGCTCGTCGCCACCCAGGGGCTCGACGCCGAGGAGGCACTGCGTCATCCGCGGGCGCGGCTGCTGACCCAGGCGCTCGGCGCCGGCCAGCCGCCGCAGCCGGCCTTCGGCCATCTGGCAGATCCCGAAGCCGGCGACACCTTCGTGATCTGCACCGACGGGCTGTGGGAGTACTTCCATGCCGGCGAGATCGCGCTGGTGATCCGCGAAGGGACGCTCGGCCAGGCCGCCGATACGCTGATGCGGCGGGCCCGCGAACGGGCCGACGGCCGCGGCGACAACTGCTCGCTGGTGCTGCTGCGACTGGTGCCGGCGCCCGCTCCGACGATCCGGCCCGGGCGCCGTGCCTGAGTAGCGCAAGGGCCGCCGCTCAGCGCGGCGCGTCCGGATTCGGCGGGCCGGTGCGCCGCGTCTGCTCGGCCGCCGCCTTCGCCCCCCGTTCGACTTCCCGCTGCTGGTGATCCTGCGTGCGCCGCTGCTGGTCCTGCTGACGCTCCCGGAACTTCCTGGCGTTTTCCGGAGCCGCCCGGCGCCGCTGTTCGGCGGCTTCGCGGCGCTCGCGCGCCTCGCGATCGCGTTCGGCCGCCTGCCGGGCCCGCTCGCCCGACTCGCGCGCGCGCCTGGCCTCGTCGGCCTCGCGCCGCGCGGCGTTGTCGGCGGCATCCTGCTGGCGCCGGCGGCTGGCCTCCGTCGCCTCCTGGCGACGCCGTTCGGCGTCCTGGGCCTCGGCCTGCCGGTCGGCCAGCACCTCGGCCTGGGCGCGGTTCTGCGCCAGCGCCTCGTCCTCGCGCAGCACCTGACGGGCGTGCACCTCGATCTCGGTCAGCCGGGCCTCGTCGAAGCGGCGCTCGGCCGCGAGCTGCGTGCGGCAGCGGTTGACCAGCCAGCGCTGGTAGCAGTCGTACTCGCGGCGGCGCCAGTCGTGCTCCAGATGCGCACGTGCCGATTCGCTGGCGCGCAGGGCTGCGTTGGCCCGCGGCGGCGCGGTGATCGTCACCGGATCGAACTCCGGCAGCAGGCGCCCGCGCGACACCGGCGCCGGCGCCGACGTCATGCAGCCGGCCAGCAGCGACAGCCCGGCCGCCAGCAGGCAGGCGGCCAGCAGCGCGCGCATCGGCGCCGGCTGCGACGGGGCGGGCATCACGGACACGCCCGTCATCAGGCGATCCGCGTGCTCACGGTGCGCCGCGGCGATTCGAGGTATTCGCGTGACTGCATCTCGACGATCCGGCTGACGGTGCGGTGGAACTCGTTGGCCATCGCGCCGGCGGTATAGAGCTCCTCCGGCGGGCATTCGGCCGACATCAACAGCTTGACCTTCTGATCGTAGAACACGTCGATCAGCCACACAAATCGCCGCGCCTCCGACGCCATGCCCGCGCTCATGCGCGGAATGTCCGACAGGATCACGGTATGGAAGCGGCTGGCGATCTCCAGATAATCGATCTGCGAGCGCGGGCCGCCGCACAGGGTGCGGAAGTCGAACCAGACGACGCCGCCGGCGCGCCGCAGCGCGCGGATCTCGCGGCCCTCGATCATCAGCCGGGGCTCTTCGTCGCGGGTCTCGGCCAGCGCGGCGAACGCATGGCGCAGCGCCGAGTGGGTGGCCGCGTTCAGCGGCGTGTGATAGGCGCTGACCTGCTCCATCGAGCGGCGGCGGTAGTCGACCCCGGCGTCGACGTTCAGGATGTCGACGTTCGCCTTGATCACCGCGATCGCCGGCAGCACCCGGTCGCGGTGCAGCCCCTCCGGATACAGGCCGTCCGGATGGTAGTTGGACGTCATCACGAAGGTGACGCCCTCGGCGAACAGCGCCCGCATCAGCCGCTCGAGGATCATCGCGTCGGCGATGTCGGACACGTGGAACTCGTCGAAGCAGATCAGCCGGTTGCGCCGCGCGACCCGGCGCGCCACCTCGTCGAGCGGATCGGGCAGCCCCTTCAGCTCGTCGAGCTGCAGGTGCACGCCGCGCATGAACTCGTGGAAGTGGAAGCGCGACTTGCGCACCACCGGCACCGCGGCATAGAAGCAGTCCATCAGGAAGCTCTTGCCGCGGCCCACCCCGCCATACAGCCAGACCCCGCGCGGCACCTCGGGCCGGTTGATCAGCTTCTTCAGCCGGTTCGAGCGCCGGGCCTTGAACGCGACGAAATCGTCGTACATGCGCTGCAGGCGCTGCACCGCACGGTTCTGGGCCTCGTCGTCGTGATAGCCGCGCTCGGCGAGCGCGGCCCGGTAGGACTCGACGACGTTCACGTCACATGTTCAGCGCGCGTTTGTCGGTGGCCGCCAGCGCCGCCTCGCGTATCACCTCGGACATCGACGGATGCGGATGACAGGTGCGGCCGATGTCCTCGGCCGACGCCCGGAACTCCATCGCCAGCGCCGCCTCGGCGATCAGGTCCGACGCGTTGTGCGCGATGATGTGCACGCCCAGCACCTGGTCGGTCTGCGCGTCGGCCAGCACCTTGACGAAGCCCTCGGCCGCGTTCATGCCGAGCGCCCTGCCGTTGGCGGCGAACGGAAACTGGCCGGCCTTGTAGGCCCGGCCGGCCGCCTTGAGCTGCGCCTCGGTCTGGCCGACCCAGGCGATCTCCGGCGACGTGTAGATGACCCACGGGATCGTGTTGTAGTCGATGTGCGGCTTCTGACCGGCGATCAGCTCGGCCACCATGACGCCCTCGTCCTCGCCCTTGTGCGCCAGCATCGGCCCGCGCACCACATCGCCGATCGCATAGAGCCCCGGCACCTTGGTGCGGCAGTGGTCGTCGACGTCGATGAAGCCGCGCTCGTTCGGCGCCAGACCCACCGAATCGAGGCCCAGATCGTCGGTGTTCGGGATCCGGCCGACCGACACGATCAGCCGGTCGACGTCCAGCGTCTGCGCCGCCCCCTGGCTGTCCTTGTACTCGACGTGCACCGACTTGCCGTCCTTGCTCGGCGCAGCGCCGGTCAGGCTGATGCCGAGGCTGAATTTCAGCCCCTGCTTGCTGAACACCTTGAACGCTTCCTTGGCGACGGCGTCGTCGGCGGCGGCCAGGAAGGTCGGCAGCGCCTCCAGCACCGTCACGTCGGCACCCAGCCGTCGCCACACCGAGCCCAGCTCGACGCCGATCACGCCGGCGCCGATCACGCCCAGCCGTGCCGGCACCTCGGGAAACACCAGCGCGCCCTCGTTGTCGCAGATGCGCACGTTGTCCACCGCGATGCCCGGCAGGTGCCGCGCCCGCGAACCGGTGGCGATGATCACGTTGCGTGCCGAGTGCCGCTCGACGGTGTCGCCGTTGACCAGGTCGATGCTGAAGAAGCCGTCGCCCTGCCCGGCCAGCCGCCCGTGGCCCTTCAGCCAGGTGATCTTGTTCTTGCGGAACAGGAACTCGATGCCCTTAGTCATCCGGCCGACGATGCCGTCCTTGCGGGCATGCATCTTCGCCAGGTCGATCTTCGGCTTGCCGACCGAGATGCCGTGCTCGGCCAGGTCGTGCGTGACCTTCTCGAACTCCTCGGACGACGCCAGCAGCGCCTTCGACGGAATGCAGCCCACGTTCAGGCAGGTGCCGCCCAGCGCCAGCTCGCCCTTCGGATTGCGCCACTTCTCGACGCAGGCGACCTTGAAGCCGAGCTGCGCGGCGCGCACCGCCGCGATATAGCCGGCCGGGCCGGCGCCGATCACCACCACATCGTAACGTTCAGCCATGACGGGTTCCCCTCACAGATCCAGCAGCAGGCGCGACGGATCCTCCAGCGCCTCCTTGATCGACACGAGGAACAGCACCGCTTCGCGGCCGTCGATGATCCGGTGGTCGTACGACAACGCCAGGTAGTTCATCGGACGCACGACGACCTGTCCGTTCTCCACCACCGCGCGTTCCTTGGTCGCATGCACGCCGAGGATCGCCGACTGCGGCGGATTGATGATCGGCGTCGACAGCATCGAGCCGAACACGCCGCCGTTGGAGATCGAGAAGGTGCCGCCGGTGAGCTCCTCCAGCGTGATCTTGCCGTCCTTGGCGCGCTTGCCGAAGTCCGCGATCGCCTTCTCGATGTCGGCGATGGACATCTGGTCGGCGTTCCGCAGGATCGGCACGACCAGGCCGCGCTCGCTGCCCACGGCGATGCCGATGTCGAAGTAGCCGTGGTAGACGATGTCGTTGCCGTCGACGCTCGCGTTCACGATCGGGTACTTGCGCAGGGCGTGCACGACCGCCTTCACGAAGAACGACATGAAGCCCAGCTTCACGCCGTGCTCCTTCTCGAACCGGTCCTTGTAGCGGCCGCGCAGCTCCATCACCGGCGCCATGTTCACCTCGTTGAACGTGGTGAGGATGGCGGCGGTCGACTGCGACTGCACGAGGCGCTCGGCCACGCGGGCGCGAAGGCGAGTCATGGGCACGCGCTGCTCCGGGCGGGCGCCGGCGGGCATCGGGGCGGCCGCCGCGGCGGGTTTCGCGGCGGTGGCGGCC
>DAISWF010000158.1:12437-13769 GCA_036826495.1 Burkholderiaceae bacterium | reverse complement strand
GGGCGGCGCCGTCGCCGACCGCACCGCGGCGCTCGGCATGGAAGGCATCGGCATCCGCCGCAGCGCCCGGCCCCACCCGTCGGTACACCGCATGCACTCGCCCGAGGCCTTGCCGGCGCTGCTGCCCGACGCGGACTTCGTGCTGCTGTGCGCCGCGCTGACGCCGCAGACTCGTCACCTGATGGGAGCGGACGAGTTCGCGCGGATGAAGCCCGGCGCCGGCTTCATCAACCTGTCGCGCGGCGGCCTGGTCGATCTGCAGGCGCTGTGCGCGGGCCTGGCGGCGGGCCGGCCCGGCGGCGCGATCGTCGACGTCACCGCGCCCGAACCCCTGCCGCCGGATTCGCCGATCTGGGACACGCCCGGCCTGGTGATCACGCCGCACGTGCTGTCCGATGATCTGGAAGGCTACATTCCGGCGACGCTGGACATCTTCTTCGACAACGTGCGCCGGCACCTCGAAGGGCGGCCGCTGCGCAACGTCGTGGACCTCGAACGCGGCTATTGACCGAAGGAGCTTCGCCCGATGATCGAACCGCGCGTCCTCTACGAGCCCAAGCCCGGCATGCCGCTGTACGCGGACCCCGCCGTCTACGGCCCGATCGCGACGGCGACGGCCGGCCGCCGGCTCGCGCAACGCCATGCCGTCCCCCCGCGCAGCGGGCTGGCCTGGCCGGTCCGGGCCGGCCAGGTGTGCCGCGTCGTGCTGACCGAGGGCCCGCAGGTCGCCGACCTCAACCTGTGGAACCTGCACGACCCGCGCGAGCACTTCTGGGCAGGGCGCACGCGCCAGTTGCACACGGCGCACCTGACCACGTTCGACCGCTTCTGGTCCTGCCTGCCGTGGCTGCGCCCGATGGCGACGATCACGAACGAGACCGTCCGTTACCCGATCGACGAGCACGGCGCCGGCTGCCACGATCTGCTGGGCACGCGCTGCGACCCGTACGTGCACAAGCTGCTGAACGGCGAGGAGTTCGACCTGTGCTGCCACTCGAACCTGACGCGCGCGATCCTGCCGTGGCATCTGGAGGAGCGCGACGTGCACGACAACCTCAACATGTTCCAGGTGACCGGGCTGACCGCCGAGGGCCGCTACTTCGTGAAGCCGAGCCCGGCCAGGAAGGGCGACTTCTTCGAGTTCATCGCCGAGATCGACCTGCTGTGCGCGATCTCGGCCTGCCCGCACGGCGATCTGTCGGTGCAGGTATGGGGGCCGGATGCCGGCAACGCGGCCGACACCTGCCGGCCGCTGGGCATCGAGGTCTACGATCTGCCGCCCGCGCTGCTGGCCGGCTGGAAGCCGGCGCAGCCGGTCGACTACCGCGGGCT
>DAISWF010000158.1:0-12427 GCA_036826495.1 Burkholderiaceae bacterium | reverse complement strand
GCTGCACGGGCTTCAGGCGGTCAGGCCTGAAGCCGCGGCGCCATCACCCCCGCCAGCCAGTTCATGAACACCTGCACCCGCCGCGGCAGATGGCGGCGGTGCGGATAGAGCAGCGACACCGGCATCGGCGCCGGCCGGAAATCGTCGAGCACCGCGATCAGACGGCCGGATTCGAGATGCTCGGCGACGCCGGCCTCCGGCACCTGGATGATGCCGAACCCGGCCAGGCAGGCCTGCTGGTAGCTGTCGGCGTCGTTGACCGTCAGCCCGCCGGCCATCGGCACGAAGCGGGTCAGCGGCGCCAACGGGTCCGTCTCGTCCAGATACTCGAAGCCCGCCGGGCGGGCGCCCGATGTCGTCACGTGATGGACCAGCCGGTGGGCGGCCAGGTCGGCCGGTGTCCAGGGCATGCCGTGCTCGGCCAGATAGGCGGGGCTCGCGCAGTTGACCATCCGGTAGTGGCCCAGCGGGCGCGCGATCAGCGATGAATCGGCCAACGAGCCGACCCGCAGAACGCAATCGAATCCTTCGCTGACCAGATCGACGCGCCGGTCGGTGCTCGACAGCTCCAGCTCCAGCCCCGGATGCGCGGCGGTGAACTCGGCCAGCCGCGGCAGCACCACGTCGCGCGCCACCGGGATCGGCATGTCGACCCGCAGCCGGCCGCGCAGCGCCATCCCTTCCGGGCGGAACAGGCCGCGCAGATCGTCGACGTCCTCCAGCAGGTCGCGGCAACGCTCGAGAAACACCTGCCCGTCCGGCGTCAACTGCACCCGGCGGGTGGTGCGATGCAGCAGACGGGTGCCCAGGTGGGCTTCCAGCCGGCGGACGGTGGTCGACACGCTGGCTTTCGGCAGGCCGAGCTGCTCGGCCGCGGCCGTGAAGCTGCTCAATTCACCCACGCGTCTGAAAACCTGCAGAGCGGCTACCAGGTCCATCGATCGTTCATCCGATCCGATCAGTTCGGCTCGATCGCCGCAGTTTATATCGTCTGCAGCGCCCAATAAAACCGACCTCTGCTGCTACAGCAGCGCGTACGTCGTCGTCACGTGCGCCGCCAGCCTGCCGTCGACGCCGGCCATCTCCACCTCGCCGAACACCATCGTACGGCCGGGCTTCAGCATCCGGGCGGTGAGGATCACGTCGCCGCCCGACACCGCGCGCATGAAGCTGGTGTTCAGGGTCACCGTGGTCATCGGCCGGAATTCGCCGAACGACCCGGCGATCGCGATGACCATCGCGGTATCGGCGGCCGACATCAGCGCCTGGCCGCAGATCGTGCCGCCCTGCCGGCACAGCGCATCGGAGAACGGCAGCCGCAGCACCGCCTGCCGCGCGTCGACCGACTGCACCTGCAGCGCCAGCGCCTGCACCCATGGCGCGAACAGGTCGCGCAGCCAGCCTCGCGCCGCCTCCTCGAGCGGGCCGCCCTGCGGCATGCCCGGCGACGTCCCCTCCGTCTTCTGTTGCGTCATCAGTCGTCCTCGTCTTCGCGCGGATGCACCGGCAGGTCGCCCATCGGCCAGCCGAACCGTCGCGCGAGCAGACGATAGATCGAACCCGCGGTCAGCACCATCGCCAGCAGCCGCAGCAACTGGAACGTGCTGACCACCGGCACGCCGAGCTGCAGGATCTTCGCGGTCAGGCTCATCTCGGCCACGCCGCCGGGCGCGGTCGCCAGGATCATCGTCGCCGCCGGTATGTCCGCCAGCCAGCCGAGCGCCGATCCGAATGCCGCCGACAGCCCGATCGCGACGAACGTGAATAGGGTGACGACGACGCACAGCCGCGGCGCGCGCGAGAAGAAACCGGGCGCGAAGCGCACGCCGAGCGACATGCCGATCAGCACCTGCCCGGCGCTGATCACCCAGCCCGGCAGCGCCGACGGCACGACGCCGGTAGCGGTCATCGCCGCGGTCGCCAGCAGCGGCCCGATCAGCCAGGCATTCGGCGAACGGATGCGGCGCATCGCCAGCGCGGCCGCGCAGGTCGCCGCCACCAGCAGCGCCAGCCCCTGCGGCACCACCTGCACCCGGCCCGGCACGTAGCCGTCGCTGCCATGCAGGCCCAGCCACTGGTACAGGAACGGAATGAAGATCACGACGATCATCACCCGCAGCGTATGCGCGGCGGCGATCGTCTCGACCGATGCGCCGTTGCGCTCGCCCTGGATCGCCATCTCCGACGCGCCGCCCACCGCGCCGGCGAAGAACGCGGTGGCCGGATCCATGCCGACGAAGCGCCGCAGCGCCCAGCCATACGCACCGCCCAGCAGATAGGCGAACACCAGACCGCCGACCAGCGGCCACAGCAGCGTGGCCAGCCGCTGCAGCGTCTCGGCGGTGAAGTACAGCCCGAGCGCGGTGCCGATCACCCACTGCCCGACGTTGCGCGACAGCAGCGGGCTCTGCAGCTTGGCGCCGAAGATGTTGGCCAGGCCGCAGGCGATCAGCGGACCGATCAGCCACGGCAGCGGCGAATGCAGCCAGGCGAACAGCGCGCCGCCCGACAGCGCGATCGACAGTGCGACCGCGAAACGCGGCGTGCGCGTCAGCCGCGCGATCGGCGCCAGCGGCAACCGGTGGCCGACGTTCAGGGTGCCCGGCGGCGGGCCGCTCACTGGACCATGCTCATCGGCGGCTCCCGGGATCCGTCGCGGCGACCCGCCCGTGCCGGCCCGCTCACCCGCGCACGAACTGCCGGATCTTCGCGGCGATGCGTTCGGGCGTCAGTCGCACCTGCGCCTCCAGCCCCGGCGAATATCCGACCGGCAGCTTCGGCCCGCCCAGCCGCGCGACCCGCGCATCGGTCTCCTCGGCCAGCGTCGCGGCGATCTCGGCGCCGAAGCCCGCCACCTGCACCGCCTCGTGCACGATCAGCACCCGGCCGGTTCGCGCGGCCGAGGCGAACACCGTGTCGCGATCCCACGGCCACAGCGTCCGCAGATCGATCACCTCGACATCGAGCCCGTCGGCCGCCGCGACCATCGCCGCCGCCTGCAGCGACCAGTGCACCGCCTTGCTCCAGCCGATCAGCGTCAGGTCGGCGCCGGGCCGCACCACCGCCGCACGGCCGAGCGGCACCCGCTGCGACGGATCGACCTCGCCGCTGTCGGCCCACAGCTCCTTGTGCTCGAAATAGGCCACCGGGTCGCCGCAGGCGAGCGCGCTGGTCAGCAGACCGTAGTTGTCCTGCGGCGTGGAAGGCGCCACCACGACCAGCCCCGGCACATGCGTGAACCACGTCTCCAGCGACTGCGAGTGCTGGGCGGCCGATGACGACCAGATGCCGATCGGCATCCGGATCACCGCCGGCACCCGGCCCTGCCCGCCGAACATGAAGCGGTTCTTCGCCGCCTGGTTGACGATCTCGTCCATCGCGCACAGCGCGAAGTCGACGACCCGCATCTCGACCACCGGCTTCAGGCCGGTCAGCGCCATGCCCACCGCGGCGCCGACGATCGTCGCCTCCGAGATCGGCGTGTCGATCACGCGCCGCGCGCCGAACCTCTGCTGCAACCCGGCGTACTGGCCGAAGATGCCGCCGCGGCCCAGATCCTCGCCGAGCGCCACCACCCGGTCATCGTGCGTCATCGCGTCGGCCAGCGCACTCGCCGCCGCCTCCGCATAGCTCAACCTTGCCATCGATCCGCTCCGACCGTCACCACATCGGTGAACGCCGTGTCATCGGCGGGCCAGGCCGCCGCATCGGCCGCCGCCACCGCCTGCGCCACCTCGTCGCGCGCCGCCTGCTCGAGCGCCTGCCACTCGGCCGCGGCCACGCCGAACCGCGCGAGCCGCGCCTGCGCCAGCAGCAGCGCATCGTGCTGCCGCGCCGCCTCCAGCTCGCGGGGGTCGCGGTAGCTGGCCGGATCCACCGACACATGGCCCTTGTAACGGTAGGTGCGCGCATGCAGCAGCGCCGGCCCGTTGCCGGAACGGATCGAACCGAGCAGTCGGCCGGCCGCCTCCCACACCGCGCCGGCGTCCATGCCGTTGACCTCGTCGGCGGCCACGCCGAATGCGCGCGCCCGTTCGGCCGCGCCCGCGCCGGCCGACATCTCGCTGGTCTTCGTGGTCGCCGACCACTGATTGTCCTCGCAGACGAACAGCAGCGGCAGCCGGAACGCAGCGGCCCAGTTCAGGCTTTCGGCGAACGGCCCGCGATTGATCGCGCCATCGCCGAAGAAGCTGACCGCGACCGCATCGAGCCCGCGCACGCTGATCGATTGCGCGGCGCCCACCGCGATCGGTATGCCGGCCGCGACGACGCCGTTCGCACCCAGCATGCCGACCGAGAAATCGGCGATGTGCATCGAGCCGCCCTTGCCGCCGCAGAACCCGGCGGCGCGGCCGAACAGCTCCTGCATCATCCGGGTCATGTCGGCGCCCTTGGCCAGCGTGTGACCATGACCCCGATGCGTCGAGGTAAGAAAATCCGACGGCCGCAGATGCGCGCAGACACCGGCGGCCACCGCCTCCTGCCCGGTGGACAGATGCAGCGGGCCGCGCACCCGCGCATTGCCGGCGGCCGGCTGCCCGAAGGCCGCGACGCCGCCGCGGCTCGCCTCCTCCGCGGCATCCTCGAATGCGCGGATCCGGCACATCATCCGGTACAACGCGAGCAGGACCGTGCGATCGAGCCTGCTCATCGCAGACCCCGATCGCAGGCCCGTTCGCGAACCCAGCCAGGGACCCGTAGTGTAGCGCCAGCGCGCGACATGCGAATGACGGTGCGTACCGGTTTCAACCCCACACCTCCCCGGCCACCTCGACGATGCGCTCGAGCTTGTGCCACTGCTCGTCGTCCGACAGCGCATTGCCGTGATGCGTGCTCGAAAATCCGCATTGCGGGCTCAGGCACAGATCCTCGAGCGGCACGTATCTGCTGGCCGCATCGATGCGCCGCTTCAGCGTCTCCTTGTCCTCCAGCTCGCCTTGCTTGGTCGTCACCAGGCCCAGCACCACCTTCCTGCCGCGCGGCACGTGACGCAGCGGCTCGAACGTGCCGGAGCGATCGGAATCGAACTCCATGAAGAAGCCGTCGATGTCGGTCGAGAACATCGCCTCGGCCACCGGGTCGTAGCCCCCTGATGCGACGAACGTGCTCTTGAAGTTGCCGCGACAGGTGTGCATCGTGATCGTCATGCCCGCGGGACGGTCCCTGACCGCCTCGTTGATGACCCGTGCATAGGTCTGCGGCAGCTTGTCGGGATCGTCGCCGTTGGCCCGGCAGGTCTCGCGCACCTTGTCGTCGCACAGATAGGCGAACGACACGTCGTCGAGCTGCAGATAGGTGCAGCCGGCCGCGGCGAACTCGCGGATCGACTCGCGATAGGCGGCGGCCACGTCGGCCCAGAATTCATCCAGGTCCGGATAGGCCTGCGTGGAGATCGACTTGCGGCCGCCGCGCAGATGCAGCATCGACGGCGACGGGATCGTCATCTTCGGCGTGCCGCGCGTGACCACCGACTTCAGGAACGTGAAGTGATCGACCATGTGCGGCTTCACGTGCCGCACCTTGCCGGTCACGCTGGGGATCGGCGGCTGTTCCTCGCTGGCCTTGAACTTCGGCCCCTCGTTGACCACCATCGTGACGCCATCGAAACCGCCCATGTAGTCGAGGTGCCACCAGTCGCGCCGATACTCGCCGTCGGTGATGCTCTGCAGGCCCAGCCGCTGCTGATGATCGACCGCCTCGCGGATCGCCTGGTCCTCGACCGCCTTCAGCGCCGCCACGCCGATGTCGCCGCGCCGGAAGCGCAGCCGCGCGTCGCGCAGCGCGGCCGGGCGCAGCAGGCTGCCCACCTGGTCGGCTCGAAATGGGGGTTTCATCGGTGTCTCCCGTATGCAAGAGGCTGCAAGTGTAGCGTCGCGGCGATGTCGCCGTCGCCGGACAGGCCGGCGACGGCCGGACCACGGCGGCCGGACCGATGCGATCGAGGGCGATGCGATCGAGACTACGCGATCGAGGCCGATGTGATCGAGCCCGCCGCGATATCCGAGCAGCCGGCTCGCAGCGATTGACCCCGCGACCGACTCGGCGCACGATGCTCGCGGGAGCCGCGCAAGGCTGCCCGTCACGCCGGCGCCAGACCGGACCGGACGCTCCACCAGACATCGATGAACCAGCCAATCTCCCGCCCGCGCGGCGCCCGCCGGCCGGCACTCGCATCGGCCCGGCCGCGCGCAGCCCGCGCTGCCGCAGGGCCCGCGGCGCGGCCCGACCGCACCGCCGCGCTCGAGCAATACCGGCAGCGCGCCGGCATCTACGATCTCGAGTTGCTGCTGTTCGAGCCGCTGCGCGGGATCGCGATCGAACGTCTGCGTCTGCGCCGCGGCGACACCGTCATCGACGTCGGCTGCGGCACCGGCCTGAGTTTCGAGAAGCTGCGCGCCGGCGTCGGCGCGCAGGGCCGCATCATCGGCATCGAGCAGAGCCCCGACATGCTGGCGCTCGCGCGCGACCGCGTGCGGCGCAATCACTGGCGCAACGTCACGCTGATCGGCGCGCCGGTCGAAGATGCCGGGCTGACCGGGCAGGCCGATGCGGCGCTGTTCCACTTCACCCACGACATCCTGCGCAAGCCGGCCGCCGTCGCCAATGTCGTCGACCATCTGAGGCCCGGCGCCCATGTGGTGGCCTGCGGGCTGCAATGGACCCGCCGCTGGCTGCTGCCGGTCAATCTCGCGGTGTGGACCGCGGCGCTGCATTCGGTGACCACGCTCGAGGGGCTCGACCGGCCATGGAGCCATCTCGCCGCCCGCACCGGCAGGCTGGGCGTCGAGCCGATGATGATGGGCGGCGTGTATGTCGCGAGCGGTTCGCTCCGGCCTCGGCCGCCGGCTCCGCAGGCCGCGGAGATCAGCGGCGCGCCATGAAGTCCTCGATCAGCGCGGCCAGCTTCTCCGGCTGATCGTGGTGCACGTTGTGCCCGGCGTCGTCGACATGCTCGATCCGCAGGTCGCCATAGGCGGTCGCGCGCCGCTCGAACTCCTCGGGCCACGCGGTGAGCCGGGCCCACAGCCCTGATTGCGCACCATCGATCCACAGCACCGACGCGGTGGTCTGGCGCCAGCAGTCGAGGATCTCTTCGGCGGACAGCGGCACCGGGTTGACCCGCTTGTGCGCCGGATCGGCCCGGCGCACGACGGTGCCGTCGGCCTCCTGCCGGCCCCAGTGCTGCACCAGGAACGCGGCGCGCTCGGGCGTCAGCCGCGGGTTCTCCGACATCATCCGCAGCGCGAACTCCTCGAAGCTCTCATAGGGCCGCTGGCGGGTGTCCTCGTGCAACTGCGCGAGCCACCTGGCCAGCCGGCGCGGCGCCGGATCCTGCCGGCCCGACGGCGGCCCGAAGCCGTCGACGTTGACGAACCGCGCGACCCGCTCGCCGCGCACGCCGGCATAGATCGCGCCGATGCTCGCGCCCATGCTGTGACCCACCAGCCGCAGCGGTTCGTGCGGCGAGAACACCTCGGCCACGCCGTCCAGGTCGCCGAGGTGGTCGGCGAACCAGTAGCTGTCCGCTCCGCTCCAGCCCGACAGGCCGTAGCCGCGCCAGTCGGGCGCGACCACGCGCCATTCCTTCTGCAGCGCATCGACGGTGAACTGCCAGGACGCCGACACGTCCTGCGAGCCGTGCAGCAGGAACAGCACCGGCGCGTCCTCCGGCCCCCACAGCCGGCAGTGCAGGTCGATGCCGCGCACAGGCACGAAACGTGATTCGCTCGATTTCATTCTGGCGGGCTCCACCCGGTGTAGTCTTGCGATCGATGGTACTTCAGCCCCGCAGGAGAACACATGAACCGCAAGCCCGCTCTGATGCTCGTCGCAGTCTCGCTGGTGACGGCCGCCTGTGCCGCGTCGACGGCCGATCGGCGACCGTCGGCCAACGCCCGGCTCGAACCACGCAGCGGCAGCCAGGTGACGGGCGAGCTGCAGTTCGTCCAGACCGGGCAGGCGGTGCAGGTCAGGGGCCGGGTCTCGGGTCTGAAGCCCAATGCCGAGCACGGCTTCCACGTTCATGAGAACGGCGACTGCAGCGCGCCGGACGCGACGAGCGCCGGCGGTCACTTCAATCCGGGCGGCACGCCGCATGGCCGGCCGGACGCCCCGCCATCGGCACGCCATGCCGGCGACCTGACGTCGCTGCGCGCCGATGGCTCGGGCACCGCCCGGGTCGACCTCGAGATGCACGGCGTCACGGTGGCGGCCGGCCCCGCCGGGCTGGCCGGCCGCAGTGTCGTGGTGCACCGCGACCCCGACGACTACCGCAGCCAGCCGGCCGGGAACTCGGGGGCCAGGGTGGCCTGCGGGCTGATCCGGCAGTGATCACCCTGTCACGCCTACCCTTTGCGGGTTAGCGCAAAAAAGGCACTCGCTTACGCCGATTGACACCGCCGGGTGTGCCGGTACAACATTTTGCGCATTCCTGACACCGGACTGAGCAATATATGTGGCGCGCACTGGCGGCGGGCTGTTGGTGTCTGTCCGCCGCGGCCTTCGCGGCCGACAACGTCGCGGTTCTTACGATTCTCGAAGGCAGGGCCACGCTGGTTCGCGATACCAGCCGGTACCAGCTCGCCGAAGGCGCTCGCCTGAACGACGAGGACATCGTCGAGCTGGGGGCCGATGCCTTCGCGCAGATCGAGTTCAGCGACGGCGCCAGGCTGGGCGCGGGCCCGGCCACGCGCCTGCAGATCGGCCCGAAGCTGGCGAAGGAGAAGACCGCGCGCCCCGGCCGCTTCTATCTGCTGAGCGGATGGAGCAAGGTCACGCCGGCCGGCAAGGAGATCGCCTATGCGGGCGCTCAGGCCGACCTCGCACACCCGGGTGTCACGGTCGGGCTGGCCGGCAGCGAAGACCTGCAGGTCTTCGTCGAGACCCAGGACGCCAAGGTGACCGACCGGCGCACCGGCAGCGCCGTGACGCTTCGCAACGGCGAGTTCTACAGCCGCAAGGGCGGCGACCGCGGTGCCGTCACCGCGCGGCCGCCGGCGGAGTTCCTGACCAAGCTGCCGCGGCCGTTCCGCGACAGCCTGCCGCCGCGCGCCGAACGGTTCAAGGACCGGCCCGCCCAGTTGCGTCCGATCGGCCCCGTCGGTTACGACGACGTCGCCCCCTGGCTGCAGGGAGAGCTGGCGTTGCGCCGGCAGTTCCTGACCCGCTGGCGGCCGCTGGCCAACGATGCCGCGTTCCGTGCGTCGCTGGTCAGCAACATGAAGGCCCATCCGGAATGGGACCGGATCCTGTTCCCCGAGAAATACCTGCCGAAGAAGCCGCCGCCGCCGAAGCCCGCCATCGTGCCCGGCCCGGCCGCGCCGCTGCCGGTCCCGACGGCCCCGGTGCCGTCGGCCCTGCCGGATTCCGGCCGCTGAGACGATCCGACAAACCTGCGAGGCGATCAGATGAAGTTGCTGTGGAAGTTCAACCTCGTGTTCGTGCTGGTGTTCGCTGCCGGCATGGCCGGCAGCGCCTACATCTCGCGGCAGTTGCTGGAGAAGAACGCGCTGGAGGAGACCCTGGCGCACGGCCGCCTGATGATGGACAAGGCGATCGCGGTGCGCGGCTACACCTCCCGCCAGATCGCGCCGCTGCTGCAGACGCAGCTCAGGTACACCTTCCTGCCGCAGACGGTGCCGGCCTACTCGGCCACCGAGGTGCTGCACGACCTGCAGAAGAAGTACCCCGACTTCAGCTACAAGGAAGCGACGCTGAATCCCACCAATCCGCGTGACCGCGCGGTCGAATGGGAGGCCGACATCGTCGCCCAGTTCCGCAATTCGCCGGATCGCACCGAGCTGATCGGCCAGCGCGACACGCCGACCGGGCGCACGCTGTACGTCGCCCGGCCGCTGAAGATCACCGACCCCAACTGCCTGGTGTGCCACAGCACGATCGAAGCCGCGCCGAAGACGCTGCTCGACAAGTACGGCCCGGCCAACGGCTTCGGCTGGAACCTCAACGAGGTGATCGGCGCGCAGGTGGTGTCGGTGCCCACCGCGGTGCCGCAGGCGCGCGCCGAGCAGACGTTCCGGGTGTTCATGATCTCGCTGGCGGCGGTGTTCCTGGCGATCGCGGTGGTGCTGAACCTGATGCTGTGGGCGCTGGTGATCCGGCCGATCAGCCGGCTGTCCGCGCTCGCCGACCGGGTCAGCCTCGGCGAAGCCGATGCGCCGGAGTTCAATGTCTCGTCGAAGGACGAGATCGGCACCTTGTCCGCGTCGTTCGCGCGGATGCGCAAGAGCCTGGACCAGGCGATGAACATGCTCGAGGCATGACCCGTGAGAACCTGTGAACGAATACTACGTGCCCGTGCAGGGGGGCCGATCCGACGATCGCGGCCTGCGTCGTGAGTCATCCGCAGCAGCTCGGCGCCTATCCGATCGAGGCGGTGATCGGTCAGGGTTCGATGGGCGTCGTCTATCGCGGCTTCGATCCGCAGATCCAGCGGCCGGTGGCGATCAAGACCATCCGCCGCGAGCTGCTCGATGCCAGCGACCAGGGCGCGACGGCGGCCGCCCGTTTCAAGGTCGAGGCGCAGGCCGCCGGCCGGCTGAACCATCCGGGCATCGTCTCGATCTACCACCTCGGCGAGGACGACGAGTGCGCGTTCATCGTGATGGAGTACGTCGAGGGGCACAGCCTGCGCGACTACGTATCGCGCTCGACCAAGTTCGGCGAAGTGCACATCGTCACGCTGATGGCGCAGTTGCTGGATGCGCTCGACTTCGCGCACGAACGCGGCGTGTTCCATCGCGACATCAAGCCGGCCAACCTGATCATCACCCGTGACGGCCGCCTGAAGGTCACCGACTTCGGCATCGCCCGCATCGAATCGACGGTGCTGACGCGGGTGAACTCGGTGATCGGATCGCCCGGCTACATGGCGCCCGAGCAGTACACCGGCGACGTGATCGACCGGCGCGTCGACGTGTTCGCCTCCGGCGTGCTGCTGTACCAGTTGCTCACCGGCTCGCTGCCGTTCACCGGCAACGACGAGGCGGTGATGTTCAAGATCATCTACGGCGAGCACCTGCCGCTCGCGCAGGTCGACAGCGCCCAGGCGTTCCGCCATTTCGACCCGATCATCGAGAAGGCGCTGGCCAAGCAGGCGAAGGACCGCTACCCGACCGCGCGCGACTTCAAGCAGGCGATGCTGGAAGCCGCGTCGGCGCAGGCGTCGGACCGGCTGGAGGCCGACATCCTGCTGCCGTACACGCCGACGGCACCGGCCGCCGGCCGCGCGCCGGTACCGGGGACCGGGGGACGGATGACCGGCGAGACGCCGTCGCGCACGTCGACGCCGCTGCCGCCCACCGGCTGGGACGAACGGATGCTGGCGACCCTGGAGCGCGACCTGGCGCACTTCGTCGGGCCGATGGCCAGAGTGCTGGTACGCCGCGCCGCGCGCAACGCCACCGACATCGGCCAGTTGCGCAAGATCGTCGCGCAGAACATCCCGTCGGCGGCCGACCAGCGCGTCTTCCTCGGCAAGGCCGAGCAGCCTCAGGCCGCCACGCGCACGCTGCTGGGCCTGCGGCGCGGCGACAGCGGCACCCAGCCCGACCGCACCGGCGCCGCCACGCGGCAGACGCTCGCGCAGGCCGTGGACGGGCAGCCGATCACCGCCGCCTCGCTCGAGCACTCGGCACGGGTGCTGACCCGGCACGTCGGGCCGATTGCCAAGCTGATGGTCAAGAAGGCGGCCACCGACGCGCAGACCCGTCAGCAGATGTTCGACCGCATCGCCGCGCAGCTCCCCGAGAAGGATCGCGAAGGGGTGCTGGACGAGCTGCGGCGGTTCCGCGGATGAATCCCTTCGAGCCTGCGAGCGGTCGCGTGGGCATCGCCGAACCCTCGATCGGGCTGCGCGTCATGCAGCTTCTGGGCCAGCCCGCGCCGCGCGACATCTCGGCGCGCTTCACCGCGCCGGGCGGCACGATCGGGCGGTCGCTGGACAACACGCTGCCGCTGCCGGATCCGCTGCGGCAGATCTCGCGCGTGCACGCCCGCGTGCAATTCGGCGACGGCCGCTGGACCATCGAGTGCCTGAGCCAGTCGGGCCCGGTCATCGTCAACGGCCGGCCGCACGGCCCGGGCGAGCTGTGCCCGCTGGCCAATGCCGACAACCTGACGATAGGCGGGTTCGATCTGCGCGTCGAGCTGAGCAGCCCGCCGCCTGCGCCGCCCGCCCCGAGCGCGAGGCGTCCGGCCGAGCCTGCGCGCGCGGCGTCTGTGCCCTCTGCGGCCTCTGCGGCCTCCGTGCTGTCCGCGACCTCCGCGCCCTCTGCGACTTCTGTGCCGTCCGCGACCTCCGCACCCTCCGCGACCTCCGCGCCGTCGTCGGCTGCCGCACCGATCACGGCGTTTGCGGCCGCCCCATCGCCGACCGCTTCATCGCCGACCGCTTCATCGCCGACCGCTT
>DAISWF010000157.1:0-13856 GCA_036826495.1 Burkholderiaceae bacterium | reverse complement strand
GGTGCGCTCGATCGAGAAGAAGCCGCCGGTCGAGGCGCGCACGCGGCCATGGCCGCCGCGCGAGCCTCTACACCGACTACACGTTCGCGGTGTGGGACCAGCCGGCTTCGGTCGCGGAGCGCCGGCTGGTGCCGTTCGCCAAGGCCTATTCGGGCCTCACCGATGCCGAGATCGCGCAGGTCGATGCGGCGATCCGCCGGACCACGGTGGAGACTTTCGGGCCGGTGCGCAGCGTGACGCCGACGATGGTGTTCGAGCTGGGCTTCGAAGGCATCTCGCGCAGCACCCGGCACAAGAGCGGCATCGCCGTGCGCTTTCCGCGGATGCTGCGCCGGCGCATCGACAAGCCGGTCGACGAGGCCGACACGTTGCAGACGCTGGCGGCGCTGCTGCCGGCCGGCGAGCGGCCCGGGCCGTGAAGGACGGCGTGCCCGCCACGGCGCCGCAAGGTTCGCCCGTCCAGCCGGGCATCGACGCCGCCGCCTGGCTGCGGGACCGGGGCTGGCAGCCGTTCCCGTTCCAGCGCGAGCTGTGGCAGGCGATCGCCGACGGCCGGTCGGGTCTGCTGCATGCATCGACCGGTTCTGGCAAGACCTATGCGGTATGGCTGGGCGCGCTGATGCGCTGGGGCACCGATGCCGCGTCGCGCGGCCGGCTGACGGTGCTGTGGCTGACGCCGATGCGGGCGCTGGCGGCCGACACCGGCAAGGCGCTGCAGGCCGCGCTGCCGGCGCTGGCGCCGCACTGGCGGCTCGGCGTGCGCACCGGCGATACCGGCGCGGCCGAACGGGCGGCGCAGGCGAGGAAGCTGCCCGAAGCGCTGATCACGACGCCCGAAAGCCTGAGCCAGCTTCTGGCGCGCGAACGCGCGCGCGAGCTGCTGTCGGACATCCGTCTGGTGGTCGTCGACGAATGGCACGAGCTGCTAGGCAACAAGCGCGGCGTGCAGGTGCAGCTCGCGCTGGCGCGGCTGCGCCGCTGGCAGCCGCGGCTGCATACCTGGGGCCTGTCGGCCACGCTCGGCAACCTCGGGCAGGCGATGACGGTGCTGCTGGGGCCCGCCGCCGCCTCGTCGGGGCTGCTGGTGCGCGCCGACGTGCCGCGCCCGCTGCTCATCGACACGCTGCTGCCGCCCGCCGTCGAACGGTTTCCGTATGCCGGGCACCTGGGACTGGTGATGCTGCCGGCGGTGATCGCGCAGCTCGAACCGTGCGCGAGCGCACTGGTCTTCACCAACACACGCGCGCAGTGCGAGCTGTGGTACCAGGCGCTGCTGCAGGCCCGGCCGGACTGGGCCGGCTCGATCGCGCTGCACCACAGTGCGATCGACGCGGCGACCCGCGAATGGGTCGAGTCGGCGCTGAAGGACGGCCGCCTGAAGGCGGTGGTCTGCACCTCCAGCCTCGACCTGGGGGTGGACTTCTCGCCGGTCGAACGGGTGCTGCAGATCGGTTCGGCCAAGGGCATCGCCCGGCTGATGCAGCGTGCCGGCCGGTCCGGTCATGCACCGGGCCGACCGTCGCGGCTGACCCTGGTGCCGACCCACAGCCTGGAGATCATCGAGGGCGCGGCGGCGCGCGCCGCGGTGGCCGCCGGACGGATCGAGGACCGCATCGCCCCCGGGCAGCCGCTCGACGTGCTGGTCCAGCATCTGGTGACGATCGCGCTGGGCGGCGGCTTCCGGCCCGACGAGCTGTTCGACGAGATCCGGCAGACCGCGGCCTACGCCGGGCTCGATGCCGGGCGCTGGCAATGGGCGCTCGACTTCGTGCATCGCGGCGGCCCGTCGCTGACCGCCTATCCCGACTACCGGCGCGTGACGCCCGCCGAGCAGGGCGTAGGGCGCGCGCCCGACGCACGGCTCGCCCGCCGGCATCGCGCGAACATCGGCACGATCGTCGGCGACGTCGAGATCGTCGTGCAGTATCTGCGCGGCCCGCGGCTGGGCACGATAGAGGAACGCTTCATCGCCCGGCTGCGGCCGGGCGACCGGTTCCTGTTCGCCGGGCGCACGGTGGAGCTGGTCCGGGTGCACCTGACCACCGCCTACGTCCGGCGGGCGCCGGACGGCCGCGCCGCGGTGCCGCGCTGGGCCGGCGGCCGGATGCCGCTGTCCAGCCACCTGGCGGCGGCGCTCGTCGAGCAGATGACGCAGGCGGCCGACGGACGCTTCGACAGCCCCGAGCTGCAGTGCGCCCGGCCGCTGCTGCAACTGCAGGCGCGCTGGTCGCGGATTCCGCGCACCGGTTCGCTGCTCGCCGAGATCCTGCGCACCCGCGAAGGCTGGCACCTGTTCCTCTATCCGTTCGCCGGCCGGCTGGTGCACGCCGGCCTGGCCAGCCTGATCGCCTACCGGGTGTCGCGCGACGTGCGCGGCACGTTCTCGATCGCGGTCAACGACTACGGACTGGAGCTGCTGAGCGCCACGCCGATCGACTGGCGCGAGCGGCTGACCGACGCGCTGGCTCCGCCCTCGCCCACCGGGCCGACCCTGATCGAGGAGATCCTCGACAGCCTCAATGCCGGGGAGATGGCGCAGCGGCGGTTCCGCGAGATCGCCCGGATCGCCGGCCTGATCTTCCAGTCGTACCCGGGGGAACCGCGCAGCGCACGGCAGCTTCAGGCATCGGCGTCGCTGTTCTGGGACGTGTTCCGCAAGTTCGATCCGGGCAACCGGCTGCTCGCACAGGCGATCGACGAGCTGCTGGCCCAGGAGCTCGATGCCGGGCGGCTGCGGCAGGCACTGGACGAGCTGGCCCGCCGCACGCTGGAGGTGGTGATGGTCGAGCGCCCGACACCGTTCGGGTTCCCGCTGATCGCCGAACGGATGCGCGAACGCTTCTCCAACGAGGCGGTCGCCGAGCGGCTGGCGCGGATGATCGCGCGGCTGGAGCGGGCGGCGGACGAGCCCGCAGCAAGGCGGCGGCGATGAATGGAGCCGCGGCCACGAACTGGGCCGGCGAGGATCTGCAGCTTCTGCCCGACCGCGCGGTCTGGTGGCCGCGCGGCCGGACCCTGTTCATCGCCGATGCCCATTTCGGCAAGGGCGATGCACTGCGCGCGGCGGCGCAGCCGGTCCCCACCGGCACCACCGGCAGCGATCTGCAACGGCTCGATGCGCTGATCGGCGCCTGCTCGCCGGCGCGCATCGTGTTCCTCGGCGACTTCCTGCATGCCCGGCAGGCACGCAGCCGCGCGGTGCTCGACGCGCTGCGTCGATGGCGGGCGCAGCACGAGGCGATCGACATGGAGCTGGTCCGCGGCAATCACGACCGGCATGCCGGCGACCTGCCCGGCGAGCTGGCGATCCGGCCGCACGACGAGCCCCAGCGGGTCGGACCCTTCGTCTGCCGCCATCATCCCGGGCCTTCACCGGACGGCTTCGTGCTCGCCGGCCATCTGCATCCGGTCTGCAGCCTGCGCGGCGCCGCCCATGACTCGCTGAGGCTGCCCTGCTTCGCCGCCGACGACGATCAGGCGATCCTGCCGGCGTTCGGCGGACTCACCGGCGGCGCGCGGATCCGCGGGCGCCCCGGACTGACGATTCACGCCATCGCAGCCGGCCACGTCGTCAGGCTACCGGGTGGTAAGATCGACCGGTGATCGATGGCGCGCACAAGCTTGCGGGAGGGGGAAAGCGAAGTACGGTTCTGGCCGTGCCGCCGCTCCGCCCGGGCTGGCCGCTCTGCGCTGCCTTTGGCGTGTTCATCGTCGTGCTCGCCGGCTGTGCGTCGCGTGATCCGCCCTCCCAGCGGGCCACCATCGATTCGCTGCAGCGGGTCACGCGCGCCGACTGGCTCGAAGGCCGCGGCCAGTGGCCCGGCGAACTGTGGTGGCGCGAACTGGGCGATGCCCGGCTCGACCGCCTGATCGAATCGACGCTCACCGACAGTCCGACCTTGCGCGCCGCGCAGGCGCGGGTGCGCGCGGCCGACGCGGTCGAGCGCAACAGCTCGGTGCAGGCCTCACCGACGCTCAGCGCCGGCGCCGAGGTCGCCGACCAGCGGCTGAGCCGCACCTATCTGACGCCGGCGCAGTTCGCCGGCCGGCGGCTGACCACCGCGCGCCTGGCGCTGGACTTCGGCTGGGAAGCCGATTTCTGGGGCCGCAACGAGGCACAGATGCAGGCGGCGATCGGTCAGACCCGTGCCGCCCGTGCCGAGCAGGCACAAGCGCGGCTGATGCTGTCGGCCGCGATCGCGCAGACCTACGTGATGCTGGTCGCCGATCAGGCGCGGCTGCGGCGCGCCGCGCTGATGCTGGATACCCGGCTCGCGCAGTTGCGGGTGATCACCCGCCGGACCGAGATCGGCCTGGACAGCGCGCTGCAGCGCGAGCAGGCGTCGGCACTGGTCGACGAGGTGCGCCTGGAGCACGAGGGGCTGCGCCGCAACGTCGCGATCGGCCGCAATCAGCTCGTCGCGCTGACCGGCCGCGCCACGCTGCCCGACGACGAGCTCGAGGTGCCGGATACGCAGCTCGCCGCCTGGGCCGCGACCGTCGAGGCGACGCCGCCGGGCAGGCTGCCGCTGGAGCTGATCGCGCGCCGGCCCGACCTGGCCGCGCAGCTCGCGCGGATCGCCAGCGCCGGCAGCCAGATCCGGGCGGCCGAGGCGGAGTTCTATCCGACGGTGAACCTGGCCGCGTTCGCCGGCCTGCAGTCGATCGGACTGAACCACCTGCTGTCGCGCGACAGCCTGATCGGCTACGCCGGGCCGACGGTGCGGCTGCCGATCCTCGACGGCGGCCGGCTGCGCACGCAGCTCGCGCTGCGCGAGGCCGACTACGACGCCACCGTCGAGCAGTACAACGCGACCCTGCTGACCGCGGTACGCGAGGTGTCCGACCAGCTCGCGATCCTGTCGCTGAGCCGCGAGCAGTTGCGGCTGCGCGAGCGCGAGCTGCAGAGCCGTCGCCAGCTCGAGGCGGTGGCCGAACGCCGCCGCGCCGGCGGGCTGGACAGCCGGCTGCTGGCCGACGAGCGCCGGGTGCAGCGGCTGGCCAGCGAACAGGCGATGATCGAGCTGCAGGCGGCGATCGCCAACGCGCGGGTGGGCCTGTCGAAGGCGCTGGGCGGCGGTTATCAGGATCCGGTAGCCGCCGCCGGCGGGGCGCGATGAGCGAGCTGCGCGGCAACGGTCGGCGCAACCTGCTGCTGGCGATGCTGGTGCTGCTGTTCCTGCTGGCCGGCGCCGCCGCGCTGGCCTGGCACCTGCTGGTCGGCCGCTACAGCGAGACCACCGACAACGCCTACGTCGGCGGCAGCCTGGTGCAGCTCACGCCGCAGGCGGCCGGCACCGTCACCGCGATCTATGCCGACGAGACGCAGCGGGTCACGCAGGGGCAGCTTCTGGTCGAACTCGATGCGGCCGACGCCGACGTCGCGCTGGCGCGCGCGCAGGCCGACCTCGCCGACGCGGTGCGCGGCGTGCGGGGGCTGTTCGTCGGGCGCAGCCAGGCGCAGGTGCTGATCGAGCAGCGGCGCGCCGAGCTGACCCGCGTGCAGGCCGACGTCAGCCGCGCCGCGGTGGACGTCGAGCGGACCTCGGAGGATCTGCGCCGCCGGCAGGCGCTGCGGGCCGACGAGGCGGTGTCGGCCGAGGAGGTCGAGCATGCGCGGCAGGCGGTGGCCGGCGCGCGCGCCGCGCTGCAGGCGGCGCTGGCCGCCCGCGACGCGGTGCGGGCGCAGATCGCGCAGGCACGCGAGCAGTTGACCGCGGCGCTGGTGCCGATCGAGGACCTGGAGATCGACGATCATCCGCGCGTGCTGCAGGCGGCCGCGCGGCTGAAGGAGGCCTATCTGGCGCGCGCCCGCACCCGCATCGTCGCGCCGGTCGACGGGCATGTGGTCAAGCGCAGCGTGCAGGTCGGCCAGCGGCTGGCGCCGGGCGCGCCGCTGATGGCGATCGTGCCGCTGGAACGGGTGTGGGTCGATGCGAACTTCAAGGAGAACCAGTTGTCGAAGCTGCGGCTGGACCAGCCGGTCAGGCTGACGGCCGACGCCTGGGACGGCGTGACCTACGAGGGCCGGATCGTCGGCCTGGGCGCCGGCACCGGCAGCGCGCTGTCGGTGCTGCCGGCGCAGAACGCGACCGGCAACTGGATCAAGATCGTCCAGCGGGTGCCGGTACGCATCGGCCTGGACGCGGCGCAGCTTCGCGAGCATCCGCTGCGCATCGGCCTGTCGATGCGGGTCGACGTCGACGTGCGCAACACCGACGGCGCGCGCATCAACGCGGTGGCCGGCGATCAGCCGGTGCAGGCCACGCCGGTGTTCGACGAGCAGGCGGCCCAGGCCGACCAGATGATCGCGCGGATCATCGCCGCGAACCGCGGTGCGGGTTCAGCCGGCCGCGGGCCCTGACAGCATCCGCTCGATGCCCGGCGGCAGCCCGCGGTTCGGCTTGACCGGCGGGCGGGCGAAGCTGCCGGCGCGGTGCTGCCCCGGCGCCAGCGCCACCAGCGACGCCGCATGCCGGACCGCGCTCGACACGCCGTCGACCACCGGCACCGGCAGTTGCCCCGCCAGGCCGCGCGCAAGGCCCGCCAGCGGCGCGCCGGCGAGGATCACGACGTCGGCGCCGTCCTCGTGCACCGCCGCCTCGCACAGCTCCTTCAACCGTGCGCCGTGATCCTGCTGGATCGTGCCCGGGTCGCGCAGCGGCTGGTCGAGCGAACGGATGCTGGCCAGCCGCGAGGCCAGGCCGTAGCCCTGCACGCATTCGCGATACCAGGCGGTGATGCGCGCCGAGATCGCGACGATCGAGAAGCGCGCGCCCAGCAGGCTCGCGCTGGCCAGCGCCGCCTCGGTCATGCCGACCACCGGCACCGGCAGCAGCTCGCGCAGCGCCGCCAGGCCCGGATCGCCGAACGCGGCGATCACCACCGCATCGTGATCGGCCAGGTGATCGCAGGCGACGCAGGCCGCGGCATAGGCGCCGACCATCGCCTCGAAGCGGGTCTCGATGTAGGCCACGCCGAACGGCGCGGTCAGGGCCGTCAGCGCGGTGCCGGCCGGCGCGGCGCGGCGCGCCTCGGCCTCGATCAGCGCGGTCACGCTGTCGGAGATGTTGGGATTGATCAGCAGCAGTTTCATCGTCGCGCGGGCTCCGCGAGTCGGTTTGGATAGGGGTCGGTCGAGAGGATTCGTTCACCGGTTCTTCGGACCGGCCGCCGGTCAGCCGCCGGTCAGCCGTCGCCGATCGCGCCGAGCAGGATCGCCGCGACGTCGGTTTCGCGGTTGCGGGCGCTGTGCTGCAGCACCCGCTGCTCGACACAGTCCAGGTGCTCGATCATCGCCGCCAGCGCGGCGCCGGCATCGCGGCGGCGCAGCGCCTGCAGGATCGCATCGTGCTCGTCGAGCGCGCAGGCGGCCAGGGTCGACGACTCGAACAGCGCGACGAACAGCTGCGTGCGGGCAACCAGGCTGCGCAGCATGGTCGACAATTGCGAACTGCCCAGGCAGTCGGCCAGCAGCAGATGGAAGTCGCCGGCCAGCGCCACCGCATCGTCGCGCCGCCCTTCCCGCTGGGCCAGCCGTTCGGCCGCCAGCAGCTTCTCCATCGCCGCGAGCTGCGGCCGCTCGACCCGGCCGGCCAGCAGCGCGACGATGCCGGCTTCCAGCGCCTTGCGGGCATCGTAGACGCCGCGCACGTCATCGTCGGACGGTTCGGGAACATAGGCGCCGCGATTGTGGTGCAGCACCAGCTTGCCCTCGGCGCCCAGCCGGGCCAGCACCTTGCGGATCGCGCCGCGGGTCGTGCCGAAGGTCTCGGCGAGCAGCCGTTCGCGCAGCGGCGTGCCGGGCCGCAGACGCCCGGCCAGCAGCGCCCGCAGGATCGCTTCGTAGACCGCCTCCTCGGAGCGGCGCGCCGACGGCGTGACCGGCTCCGGCAGCGAACGGGCGGACGCCGCGGGTGCGGCAGCCGGACGGATGCGTGAGATCTTCGCAGCGGCGGACGAGCCGACCGCGGCACTGACCGACGGCCCGTCCCCGGCCCGGGTTCGCGCCCTGCCCCGCGGCATTGCTGCCGGCGCCCCCGCCGGCCCGGCGGACGCAGACGATGGCTTCGCCCGCCGCGGCCGACCTCCGCGCCTGGCCACCGCAGCCGCGCCGGCCGCCTTGGCTTTCACCGGCATGTCATTTGCATGGACGCTCGTTGCATGGACGTTCGGCACGCCGCTCGAAGAACCGTCGACAGACAGGATGCTAGCGCAGTTTCGCGGCGCAGGTTGCAATGATGGACAATCAAGTGTAATTTTGGTTAACCATTTGACGCCAGCAACGCAAACCATCCAGGCCGGTCGCCGATGACATCCGACGTTCCCCGCTTCGATCTGCTGATCACCGATGCCGACCTGCTGACCGCCGATCCGGCCGCACCGCAATGGCGCGCCGCCAGCCTCGGCGTCACCGACGGACGGATAAGCTGGCTGGCGCAGCAGCCGCCGCCGGTCTACCAGGCCCGCGAGACGCTGCGGCTGCCCGGCCGGGTGGTCACGCCCGGCTTCACCAACGTGCACACCCATTCGATGCTGACGATGGTGCGGGGTGCTGCGATCGACCTCGGCTTCGCGCCCTCGTACACGCCGGGCATTCCGAAGGGCACCGACGTCGACGAGGCGCAGGCGCGCGCGCTGGCGCGGCTGGGCGCGCTGGAGATGCTGCTGTTCGGTTCGACGGTGATCGGCGACAACTTCGTGCGAGCCGACATCGCCACCGAGGCGATGGCCGACCTCGGCGTGCGGCTGGCGCCCAGCTTCCGGCTGCACGACGTCGACTTCGCGCGGGTGGCCAACGGCGAGTGGGTGTTCGATCCGGCGATCGGCCGGCGCACGCTGGACGGCGCGCTGGCGCTGCACGAACGCTGGCGCGGCCATCCGCGGGTGCGGGTGAACCTGGGCGCGCACGCCGCCGACACCTGCTCGGAGGACTTCCTGCGCGAGATCGCGGCGGTGTCGCGCGAGTACGGCATGGTGGTCAACACCCATCTGGGGCAGAGCACCGTCGAGGTGCAGCGGGTCGCGGCGCGCACCGGCCGCAGCTCGACCCGGGTGTTCGAGGACTGCGGGCTGCTGAATCCGCGGCTGATGGCCGGCCATTGCATCTACATCGACGACGACGACATCCGGCGCTTCGCGCAGGCCGGCGCCACCGCGGTGCACATTCCGAAGAGCAACGCGTCGTCCGGCCGGCTGGCGCCGACGCCGAAGCTGAAGGCGGCCGGCGTCAACCTGGCGCTGGCCACCGACACGCAGCACGGCGACATGGTCGAGCTGATGCGCTGGGCGCTGGTCACCGCGCGGGTGCAGACCGGCACCGTCGACGACGACTGGCAGCCGCGTCACGTGTTCGAGATGGCAACCCTGGGCGGCGCGCGGGCGCTCGGCATGGCCGATCAGATCGGCAGCCTCGCCGTCGGCAAGCGCGCCGACTTCGTGGTGTTCGACTTCCGCCGGCCGCACCTGACGCCGCGCGCCAACCTGCTCGGCAACCTGGTGCACAACGCGCACGGCCGCGACGTCGACCTGGTGGCGGTCGACGGCGAGGTGCTGGTCCGCGGCGGCCGGCCGACCCGCGTCGACATGGAAGCGATCGTTCGCGACGCCGAGGTCGCGGCCCGCGCGCTGTGGGGGGCGGTCGGCAAGCCGTACTGGGGCGCGAGCGTCGCGTGATCGGCTCGCCCGATGCATCGACGCCGCCTTCGAACCGCCGCCTCAGAACCACCGTCTTCGACCGCTGCATCCGACCGCTGCATCCGACACCGACGATCTCATCCGCCCCCCTGCACCTGGCCAACGCTCACCCCTTTTCAACCTCCTCAAGGAACCGCGATGCCCTCCTCCATCCGCCGCCTGGGCCCGCTGGCGCTGCTGGCCGCCTGTGCCGCCCTCTGCCTGCCGACCGCCGCCGTGGCGGCCGATGATGCGAACTGGCCGTCGAAACCGGTGCGCATCGTCGTGCCGTTCCCGCCCGGCGGCGCGGCCGACGCATTCGCCCGGCTGATCGGCGATTTCGCGAGCAAGTCGCTCGGCCAGACCTTCGTCGTCGACAACCGCCCCGGAGCGGGCGGTCAGATCGCCACCGACTTCGTCGCCAAGGCGCCGGCCGACGGCTACACCTTCCTGGTGGTCACCGTCGGTCATGCGGTCAATCCCAGCCTCTATTCGAAGCTGCCGTACGACACGCAGCGCGATCTGACCGGTGTCGCGCGGATCGCCGACCTGCCGAGCGTGCTGGTCGTCAATCCGTCGGTAGCGGCGAACAACGTCCGCGAGCTGGTCGAGCTGATGCGGGCCAAGCCGGGCGCGCTGGCCTTCGCGTCGTCGGGCAACGCCACCACCAGCCACGTGGCCGGCGCGATGCTGACCAGCCTCGCCAAGGTCGATTCGCTGCACGTGCCGTACAAGGGATCGGCGCCGGCGGTCACCGACCTGATCAGCGGACAGGTGCAGTGGATGATCGATCCGATCCTGTCGTCGGCGCAGCACGTGCGCAGCGGCAAGCTGCGGGCGCTGGCGGTCTCCACCGCCAAGCGGTCGCAGCTCGTGCCGGATCTGCCGACGATCGCCGAGGCGGGCGTGCCGGGCTACGACTTCGCCGCCTGGTTCCTGCTGCTCGCGCCGGCGAAGACGCCGGCGGCGATCGTCAAGCGGATGAACCAGGAGGTCGCACGGATCGTCACGACGCCCGAAGCGAAGGAGCGCTATGCGGCGCTGGGCGCCGAGCCCGGCAGCGGCAGCCCCGAGGCGGTCAACACCTTCATCGCGTCGGAGATCCGCCGCTATGCGGTGGTGGCGCGCGACGCGAACATGAAGGCCGATTGACGATGGGCGGGTCATCCGATCGCCGTGACCTGGCCGGCTACGGCGAACATCCGCCGGACCCGGCCTGGCCCGGCCGCGCCCGGGTCGCGGTGTCGCTGGTGCTGAACCTGGAGGAAGGCGCCGAGCATGCGATCGCCGAGGGCGACCACCGCAACGAGGCGGTCTACGAGGTGATCGACCGGCTCGAAGGCGTCGCCGATCCGTGCCTGGAATCGCACTTCGACTACGGCACCCGCGCCGGCTGGTGGCGGGTGATGCGGCTGCTGCAGCAGTTCGATGCCTGCTGCACCGTCAGCACCTGCGGGCGGGCCGCGCAACGCTCCCCGCAGCTCGTGCGCGATGCGGTCGCGCGCGGCCACGAGGTATCGGCGCACGGCTGGCGCTGGGAAAGCCATGCCGGCATGGACGAGGCCACCGAGCGCGAGCGGATACGGCTGACGGTGCAGGCGATCGAGCAGGCGGCCGGCCGGCGGCCGGTGGGCTGGCATACCCGCTCGGCCGCCAGCCCGGCGACCCGCCGGCTGCTGCTGGAGGAAGGCGGGGTCCTCTACGACAGCGATTTCTACGGCGACGACCTGCCGGTGACGATCGAAGCCGGCGGCCGGCGCCATGTGCTGCTGCCCTATGCGTTCGACACCAACGACATGCACTTCCAGCACACGCAGCGCTTCGTGCGCGCCGCCGACTTCGCCGGCTATGTCAACGATGCGTTCGACTGGCTGTGGCGCGAAGGCGCCACGCAGCCGAAGATGATGTCGATCGGCCTGCATCTGCGGATGCTCGGGCGGCCCGGCCGCATCGCCGCGCTCGAGAGCATCCTCGCGCATCTGCGCGCGCACGATGGCGTGTGGATCGCGCGGCGCGACCAGATCGCCCGCCACTGGCTGGGGCCTGTTCACACTACGCGCGATGGCGGCTGACCGGTCACGGTCCGACCAGCGCCCGCTCCAGATCGAAGTCCTCGGGCGCCGCCGGTTGCAGCCGCAGCGCCGCCTCGATGTGGTCGAGGTGCTGCAGCATCAGTTGCACCGCGCGGCGGCCGTCGCCCCGTTCGATCGCGGCGGCGAGCTGTTCGTGTTCGCCGTACTGGCAGGCGCTCGCCACCGGCGCGTCGTACAGCAGGATGATCAGGCAGGTCAGCGCGGTCAGCTCATGCATCGTGCGCATCAGCAGCCGGTTGCCGGCGATCTCGGCCAGCAGCACGTGGAACTCGCCGGACAGCCGCACGATCGCGCGCCGGTCGTCGTGCTCGCGGGCGCGCGTCTCGGCCCGCAGCATCGCCTTGATCCGGCCGAGCTGCTGACGGGTGATCCGTTCGCAGACCCGTTCGACGATGCGCGGCTCGATCAGCCGGCGCGCTTCGAACACCTCGCGGGCATCGTCGACGGTGGGGCTGGCGACGAACGCGCCGCGGTTGTGGACCAGGGTCACGACCCGCTCGTGCGACAGCCGCAGCAGCACGCCGTGGATCACCGTGCGGCTGACGCCGTAGATCTGCGCGAGCCGGTCCTCGGTGAGCTTGGTGCCGGGGCGCAGCCGATGCTCGACGATCGCCGACATCAGGCTTTCATGGATCTCTTCTCGCCGGGGCACCGCGACGGCGGCGGCCCGGCCCGGTTTCGGCACGGCACTCATGATCAGACGGGCAACAGTGTCCGGGAACCTAGCAGAACACGTGCCGGGCGTCCACGCGGATGCGGGCGCACCGGCCGGCGCAGCCGCGGCGGCCACCTCCCGCCGTCGATGCCGGTCTCGCCCTCACCGCAGCCGTCGTGGATTGCATGCAATCCACGAACGGATTGCATGGATGATAATGGTGCGATCGATGCGGCCGCTGCACCGCGCCAGGGCTGCGGCATGCGGCTGCACATCGCGATGCGCCGTGGCATGGACCTTGCGATCCTGCCGCTGCGATCCTGCCCGGTGACGGAGCGCCCACCGACCAGCGCCCGCGAACGATGAACGACGACCGACTGCTGCTGGGGATGCTGACCCCGTCCTCGAACACCGTGCTGGAACCGGTGACGACCGCCATGCTGGCCGGCGTGCCGCGGGCGAGTGTGCATTTCTCGCGCTTCCGGGTCACCGAGATCTCGCTGGCCGGCCACGCGCTCGCGCAGTTCGACGAGGCCGGCATCGTCGCCGCGGCGCGGCTGCTGGCCGATGCACGCTGCCAGGTGATCGGCTGGAACGGCACGTCGGCGAGCTGGCTCGGGTTCGAGCGCGATGAGCGGCTGTGCGCCACCATCGTCCAGGAAACCGGGGCGGCCGCCTGCACGTCGGTGCTGGCGCTGAACGAGCGCTTGCAGGCCACCGGCGTCACGCGGCTGGGCCTGGTCACCCCCTATCGCGGCGACGTGCAGCAGGCGATCGCCGCCAACTATGCGCGCATCGGCATCCATTGCGTCGGCGAGGCGCATCTGGACCTCGAGGAGAACTTCGCGTTCTCGCGGGTCGACGCCGCGATGCTGCGCACGATGACTCACGAGGTCGCGCACAGCCGTCCGCAGGCGATCGCGATCCTGTGCACGAACCTGCGCGGCGCTCCGCTCGCCGCCGAGCTCGAGCAGGCACTGGGCCTGCCGGTCTACGACAGCATCGCCACCGTGGTGTGGAAGTCGCTGAGGCTGGCCGGCGCCGACCCGACGCCGCTGCGCGGCTGGGGGTCGCTGTTCGAAGACAACCGGGAACCTTGATGGAACACGAATTCGATCTGGTGCTGCGCGACGCCGACCTCTGCACCGCCGCCGACCGCTTCCGCGCCGACATCGGCATCCGCGGCGGCCGGATCGCCGCGATCGGCGAGCGGCTGGGCGCGGCGGCCGTCGGCATCGATGCGGCCGGCCGGCTGGTGACTCCGGGCGGCGTCGATGCCCACTGCCACCTCGATCAGCCGATGGGCGACGGCTCGCGGATGGCCGACGACTTCGAAACCGGTACCCGGTCGGCGGCCTGCGGCGGCACGACGACGGTGATTCCGTTCGCCGCGCAGGTCAAGGGCGGTTCGCTGCGCGCGGCGGTCGACGACT
>DAISWF010000156.1:7502-13863 GCA_036826495.1 Burkholderiaceae bacterium | reverse complement strand
GCCCGAAACGGTCGAAGAACATGCCGACCACCGGGGAGATGAACCCCATCGTCAGCATGTAGGCCGAATAGATGCTGGTCAGCACCGCCCGATCCGCCGAGAACTCGCGCGCGATCGGCAGCAGGAAGATGGCGAAGGTCTCGCCTATGCCGCGCGACACCAGGTTGATCGTCGCGCAGACCAGCAGCACGCCGATCGCGATCCAATGCTCGGGCACACCGCCCGACCGCCGCTCCACCCGTCACCCCCCGGCCGCGGCGGGCCGGGCACCGAGGCGATCAGCAATCCCGGAGGGGGTCGGCAAGGCAGCAGCGGCAGTGGGCAGGATCATCGCTCCGGAGCTCGATCCGCCATTCTAGCGAAGCTCCGCGAGCATCCTGTGTCGGCGCCACGCTGCGCCTGCCAGCGTCGCGCAACGCCGATGCCGGACCCCGCCCCTCTGGGGTCCGACGCGCGTTGCGCCGGTCAGCGCTTGATCTTCGTGATCTTCGTGCCTTCGATGCTGAGGCTGGCCATCAGCCCCTGCTGATCGGTGATGAACGCGTAGGCGTCGCTCTTCAACGTCGACGTCGACAGGTTCTTGGCGACGCCTTCGTTGACGGCGACCACCGACGGACCTACGCCCACTTCCCAGCCCTTGGACTTCTCGAGGTAGTTGACCGCCTTGTCGCTCATCAGGAACACCACGTAGGCATAGGTTTCGGCACCCGCCTGCCAGCCCCAGGAGCCCGACACCGAGTTGTAGTAGTCCACCACCTTCGAGCCCTTCATCAGCACGCCTTCGCCGTAGCTGCCGCCGAACACCAGGCCGGCCTTGATGATCTTCGGAAAGACCAGGATCGCGCGGGCCTTCTTCGACAGCATCTCGGCGGACGGGTTCGACTTGTACAGGTTCTGCAGCGCCTGGGCGGCGTCCTTGTTCAGATCCTCGGCCGAGGCCGCCGCCGCGCTGCCAGCAAAACCGCCGAGCGCCAGTGCCACGGGCAGGGCCAGTGCAGCCTGGTGAAAGCCGCGTCGAGTCGGGTTCATCGTCGTTCTCCGGAATGAGGGGCACCACTACAGGCATGCGGCGTGCCCGCCTTGCCGCGTCTACTCCCGGCCGATCCGCCGGACCACCGCCGCCATCTTCGCCGCATCGCGCTCGACGAAGGCGGCGAACTCGGGGGCATCCAGATACGCGAGCGGCGACGACATCGCGTCGAGCGCCTGGCGCATCTGCGCGTCGTCGACCGCGCTGCGTACCGCGGCGCGCAGCCGCTGCATCACCGGCTCCGGCAGGCCGGCCGGTGCGAACAGGCCCGACCAGATGTAGAACTCGGCGTCGTAACCGAGCTCGCGCAACGTCGGCACCTCCGGCATCGCCGCCAGCCGCTTGCCGCCCCAGCCGGCCAGCACCCTGAGCTTGCCGGCCTTCACCTGCTGCACGACCGCCGAGGGGCCGGATGCGAGCGATGCGATGTGGCCGCCCAGCAGCGCGGTGACCGCCGGGCCGCCGCCGGTGAACGGCACATGCTGCAGCCGGATGTCGGCGGCCGCGGCGAACATCTCCATCGCGACGTGCAACGTGCCGTAGACGCCCGACGAGCCGTAGTTGATCGCACCCGGCCGCCGCTTCGCATCGTCGACGAAATCCTTCAGCGTCTTCCAGGGCGCATCGGCGGCGACGCAGAACACCGTCGGATCGGCGGTGATCAGCGCCACCGGCGCCAGCTCCTTCAGCTCGTATTGCGGCTTGCGATCGTTCAGCCGGTCGGCCTCGGGGATCACGGTGATCGACGACAGCGCCATCAGCAAGGTGTAGCCGTCGGGCTTCGCGCGGGCGGCCGCGGCCATGCCGACGCCGCCGCCGGCACCCGGCCGGTTCTCGACCAGGATGCGCTGATTGAGGCCCTTCTCCAGCGCGGCGGCCAGCGGCCGGCCGACCAGATCGGCGACGCCGCCCGGCGGGAACGGCACGATCATCCGGATCGGCTGCGCGGCGGGCCACTGTTCCTGCGCTTCGGCACGGCCGGCGGGCGACAGTGACAGTGGCAACGACAGCGGCAACGACAGTGGCAGCGCGGCCGACGCACGCTGCGCCAGCCCTGCGGCGCCGAGGCGCAGCCAGCGACGGCGCGGCTCGGCGAAACCAGGTCCATTCATCGCGTCCTCCTCCTCCGTTTCGTCCATGCCGGTCGTGCCGCACCGCACTTGCGCGGGACAGCACCGCTTCACCGCCGGTCATGCGGTGCGGGGCGATTTGCCGGGGCGCCGGCGGCCGCCCGGTGATCGTTCAACGGTCGTTCAGCCCGCCGCCGCCCTCCTGCCGACCCACGTGCGTGCGCGTGTCAGCCCACCCACCTGCGCGCATTGCGGAACATCCGCATCCACGGCGAATCCTCGCCCAGGCCCGGCGGCCGCCAGCTCATCTGCACCGACCGGAACACCCGTTCCGGATGCGGCATCAGGATCGTCGCGCGGCCATCGGCGGTCGTGAACGCGGTCAGACCGGCCGGCGAACCGTTGGGATTGGCCGGATACCGCTCGGCGACGTCGCCGTCGTTGGTCACGAAGCGCATCGCGGCCACCGCCCGCCTGCGCTGGGCGTCGTCGGCGAAACGCGCGCGGCCCTCGCCGTGCGCGACCACCAGCGGCGCGCGGCTGCCGGCCATGCCGGCGAACAGGATCGACGGCGACTCCAGCACCTCGGCCATCACCAGCCGCGCCTCGTACTGCTCGGAGCGGTTGCGCACGAAGCGTGGCCAGTCCTCGGCGCCGGGGATGATCGCCTTCAACTGCGACAGCATCTGACAGCCGTTGCAGACGCCGAGGCTGAAGCTGTCCGCGCGCGCGAAGAACACCGCGAACAGCTCGGCCAGCCGGGCGTTGAACAACACCGAGCGGGCCCAGCCGGCACCCGCACCCAGCACGTCGCCATAGGAGAAGCCGCCGCAGGCGGCCAGCCCCTTGAAGTCGGCCAGCTTGTGACGGCCGCTGGCCAGGTCGGTCATGTGCACGTCGAACGCGTCGAAGCCGGCGCGATCGAACGCGGCCGCCATCTCGAGCTGGCCGTTGACCCCCTGCTCGCGCAGGATCGCGACCCGCGGCCGCGCGCCGGTGGCGATCATCGGCGCCGCGATGTCGTCCGCCGGATCGAAGCCGAGCCGCATCGACAGACCCGGGTCCGGCTGCGTCAGCGCCTCGAACGCCTCGTCGGCGCACTGCGGATCGTCGCGCAGCCGCGCGATCTCGTGACTGGTGCGCGCCCATGCCTGCTGCAGCGCCGTGCGCGGCTCGTGATAGATGCAGCGGCCGTCGCGGTAGAACGCGATGTGATCGTCGTCCGCAAGCTTGCCGATCACGTGCGTGCAGCGCGACAGACCGGCCTCGCGCAGCGTCGCCAGCGCCGCGTCGCGGCGCTCGGCCGGCACCTGCAGCACGACCCCCAGCTCCTCGTTGAACAGCGCCTTCAAGGTCAGCTCGTTGCGCTGCACCGCCACCTGTGCCGGGCGGATCTTGAAGTCGCCCCAGTCGGCCGAATGCGGATCGATCGTCAACAGGTCGATGTTGATCGCCAGCCCGCAGCGCGCGGCGAACGCCATCTCGCAGACCGCGGCATAGAGGCCGCCGTCGGAGCGGTCGTGGTAGGCGAGCAGGTCGCCCTGCGCACGCAGCCGCGCCAAGCCGTCGGCGAGCCTGACCAGCAGCGACGGATCGTCCAGATCGGGCGCCTCGTTGCCGAGCTGCTGCATCACCTGCGCCAGCGCGCTCGCGCCCATCCGCTGACGGCCCTCGCCCAGATCGATCAGCAGCAGCACGGTGTCGCGCCCGGTCACGAGCTGCGGCGTCCGCACCTCGCGCACGTCGGCGACCGGCGCCATCGCGGTGACGATCAGCGAGGTCGGCGCCGAGACCGAACGGGTCTCGGCGCCGTCGCGCCAGGTGGTGCGCATCGACAACGAGTCCTTGCCCACCGGCACGCTGACCCCCAGCGCGATGCAGAGCTGCGAGGCCGCCTGCACCGCGTCGAACAGGTCGGCATCCTCCGACGGTTCGCCGCAGGCCGCCATCCAGTTGGCCGACAGCTTGGCCGCCGACAACGACGGCAGCGGCGCGGCCAGCAGATTGGTCAGCGCCTCGCCGATCGCCATCCTGGAGGCGGCGGCCGGGCTCAGCACCGCCACCGGCGTGCGTTCGCCCATCGCCAGCGCCTCGCCCGCGTAACCGTCGAAGTCGAGCAGGCCGGCTGCGACGTCGGCCACCGGCACCTGCCACGGACCGACCATCTGGTCGCGCGCGCACAGGCCGCCGACGGTGCGGTCGCCGATCGTGATCAGGAACGACTTGGAGGCCACCGCCGGAAGCTGCAGCACCCGCAGCGCCGCCTGCTTCAGATCCAGGCCGGCGAAGTCGGCGGCGCGGAACACCCGCCGGGTATGGGCGGCGACCCGGTGCATCTTCGGCGGCTTGCCGAGCAGCACCTCGATCGGCATGTCGACCGGCAGGGTGCCGTCGGCGGCGGCGACGATGAGCTGCCCGTCGTCGGTCACCGTGCCGACCACCGCGTACGGGCAGCGCTCGCGCCGGCACCAGTGATCGAAGCCGGCCAGCGCGTCGGGCGCGATCGCCAGCACGTAGCGCTCCTGCGATTCGTTGCACCAGATCTCGGCCGGCGACAGGCCGCTCTCCTCGAGCGGGATCCGCGCGAGCTCGAAACGGGCGGCGCGATCGGCGCCGTGCACGATCTCGGGGAATGCGTTCGACAGGCCGCCGGCGCCGACGTCGTGGATCGACAGGATCGGATTGTCGTCGCCGAGCGCCCAGCAGCGGTCCAGCACCTCCTGGGCGCGCCGCTGCATCTCGGGATTGCCGCGCTGCACCGAATCGAAATCGAGCTCGGCGGTATTGGTGCCCGAGCCCATGCTGGAGGCCGCGCCGCCGCCCAGCCCGATGCGCATGCCGGGGCCGCCGAGCTGGATCAGCAGGGTGCCCGGCGGCAGCGGCCGCTTGCCGGTGTGCCGTGCGTCGATGTTGCCGACGCCGCCGGCGATCATGATCGGCTTGTGATAGCCACGCATGCGGCCGGCTACGTTCTGCTCGTAAGTGCGGAAGTAGCCCAGCAGGTTCGGCCGGCCGAACTCGTTGTTGAACGCGGCGCCGCCGATCGGCCCGTCGATCATGATCGCCAGCGGCGACGCGATCCGGTCGGGCACGCCGTAGGCCGGCACCTGCGCGTGGCGGCCGGCCAGCGGCGCATCGACGTCCTGCGCGGTCTCCCACGGCTGCACGTAGCCGGGAACCCGCAGGTTCGACACGCTGAAGCCGGTCAGGCCGAACTTGGGCTTGGCGCCGCGGCCGGTCGCGCCCTCGTCGCGGATCTCGCCGCCGGCGCCGGTCGCCGCGCCGGGGAACGGCGCGATCGCGGTCGGATGATTGTGGGTCTCGACCTTCAGCACGCCGTGCGTCAGCAGCGGCTCGCGCCGGTAGTGGCCATTGCTGTGCTGCTGCACCGCGCGCCAGCGCTGCGCGACACCGCCTTCGATCACTGCGGCATTGTCGGCGTAAGCGACCACTGTGCCGCCGGGATGGGCTGCATGCGTCGCACGGATCATGCCGAACAGCGTCTCGTCGCGCGGCTGACCATCGAGGGTCCAGCTCGCGTTGAAGATCTTGTGCCGGCAGTGCTCGGAGTTCGCCTGCGCGAACATCATCAGCTCGACGTCGGTCGGGTCGCGGCCGGTCTCGCGGAACGCCCGCTCCAGATAGTCGAGCTCGTCGTCCGACAGCGCCAGGCCGAGCGCGCGATTGGCCTCGACCAGCGCCGTGCGGCCCGCCGTCGACACCGGCACATGGATCATCGGCTTGCCGGGCAGCGGCGCGAACAGCCGCTCGGGCTGCGGCTCGCCGGCCAGCGCCGATTCGGTCATCCGGTCGTGCAGCAGCGGCGCCAGCCGTTCGAGCGCCGCATCGTCGAGCGGCCGCGCGCCCCCGAGCAGGCCGCGCCGGCCGATCAGCCGGTACTCGATGCCGCGCTCGATCCGATGCACCTGCGTGAGGCCGCAGTTGTGCGCGATGTCGGTGGCCTTGCTGGCCCACGGCGACACCGTGCCCAGCCGCGGCACCACGTAGATCGAACGGCCGTCACGCGCCGCGGCCGCCGGCCGGTCGCCATCGTCGACCAGTGCGTCCAGCCGCCGCTGTTCATCGGCGCCGAGCTCGGCTTCGGACCAGACGAGGTGGAAAAAACGGGCATCGACCTCGGCGATCCGGTCGTCGACTTCGCGCAGACGTTCGAGCAGCCGATTCAGACGGAAGGCCGACAGCGCGGCGGAACCGCGGAGCCTGTAGTAGGCGGGCATGGCGGGGGTGCGGGACGTAAAGG
>DAISWF010000156.1:1251-7492 GCA_036826495.1 Burkholderiaceae bacterium | reverse complement strand
GTAAAGGCGAATTATACGCCGCTGCCTCGACCGCCCCGACCGACTGCGACGCCCGCCGGCTGCGCATCCGACGCCCCTGACGACTCGCCGTCCTGCACCGCCCACGGCGCCTTCCGGAAGTGCCTGGCCAGATAGTCGATCAGCGCGACCACGCGGGCCGGCCGGGCCCGTCCGGGCGGCGTCACGATGTGCAGCGCGGCCGCGGGCACCTGCCAGTCGTTCATCGCCACCACGATCCGTCCCGCGCGCAGATCGTCCCAGGCCAGGAACTCCGGCTGCAGCGCCAGCCCCAGCCCGGCACGCAGTGCCGGCATCAGTGCCTCGGCATTGTCGACGCGCAGCGCCGACGGCACGACCTGCGCGAACTCGCCCCGTCTCGGATGCCGGAAGCGCCACGCCTCGCCGACCTGTGCCTGCACGTAGCGCAGCGCGCGATGCGAGGCCAGCTCGCGCGGATGGCCGGGATGTCCATGGCGCACGAAGTAGGCCGGCGCACCGACCAGCAGGATCCGGATCGCACAGAGCCGCCGCGCGAGCAGGCTCGAATCCGGCAGGGTGCCGATCCGCAGCGCCAGATCGAAGCCGTCCTCGACCAGGTCGGCCAGACTGTCGCTCAGCCGAAGATCGAGCGTCACATCGGGATGCTGCCGCATGAACGCCGGCAACGCCGGGCCGAGGTGCTTCACGCCGAACGACATCGGCGCGGCGATGCGCACCGTGCCGCGCAGGCTCCTGGACTGCTCGGTCAGCTCCGCCTCGACCGCCTCGCCCTCGGCGAGGATCCGGGCGGCCCGCTCGACCGACGCCCGGCCGCTGTCGGTCAGCGACATCTTGCGGGACGTGCGATGGAACAGCGTGGTCTGCAGCCGGGCCTCGAGCCGACCGATCGCCTTGGACACCGTCGGCTGCGACAACCCCAGCTCCGCCGCGGCCCGGGCGAAGGAGCCGGTCTCCGCCACCTTCGCGAAGATCGCCCAGCCGGTGAGGTCGGGCATGTCGATCATGTCATTCTCGGAATGAATGAGTTTCCATCGTTGCCATTCTATTCTGGCTCGAAAGCCCTTAGATTGACGTCATCGGATCAACTTCTTCGGGGAACACATCATGATCGAACGCCGTCCCTTCGACCTGCTCGGTGGCGAGAATCACGGCTGGCTCGACGCCCGGCACCACTTCTCGTTCGCCGGTTACCACGACCCGCAGCGGATGGGCTGGGGCGCGCTGCGGGTGTGGAACGACGACACCATCGCGCCGGGCACCGGCTTCCCGCCGCACGGCCATGCCGACATGGAGATCATCACCTACGTGCGCGAAGGCGCGATCACCCACCAGGACAGCCTCGGCAACCACGGACGCACCGAGGCGGGCGACGTGCAGGTGATGAGCGCCGGCACCGGCATCCGCCATTCGGAGTTCAATCGCGAGCCGGTCGCGACCCGGATCTTCCAGATCTGGATCGTCCCCGACGGCCGCGGCCAGCCGCCGAGCTGGGGCGCGAAGCCGTTCCCGAAAGCCGACCGCTCGGGCCAGTTCGTCGCGCTGGCCAGCGGCCTGCCCGGCGATGACGATGCGTTGCCGATCCGCACCGACGCGCGGGTGTCGGGCGCGACGCTGAAGGCCGGCGAATCCGCCGAGTACCGGCTCGGCAGGCACCGGCGCGGCTACCTGGTGCCCGCCAAAGGCGAGGTGGAGGTCGACGGCGTGGCGCTGTCGGAGCGCGACGGCGCGGCGATCCGCGACGTCGAGGTGCTCCGCGTGACCGCGAAGACCGATGCGGAGCTGGTGCTGGTGGATTCGGCCGCGTGATCGCGGCGAACGAAATGCCCCCGGCGATCGCCGGGGGCGTCCTTGCTCAGGCCCCTTCGACCAGCTTCATCCGCTGCACTTTCCCCGAAGACCCCTTGGGCAGCTCGGCGACGAAGCGGATCGTGGCCGGCGTCTTGAACGGGCCGAGCTCGGACCGGCAGAACTCGCGCAGCGCCGCCTCGTCGCACACGGCACCGTCGCGCAGCACGACGCAGGCCAGGATGTCCTGGCCGTAGCTCGGATGCGCGATGCCGACCGCCGCCGCCTCCAGCACCGCCGGATGCCGCAGCAGCGCCTCGTCGATCTCGCGCGGCGCGATGTTCTCGCCGCCCTTGATGATCAGCTCCTTGAGCCGGCCGGTGATGAAGTAGAAACCGTCCTCGTCGCGATGGCCCAGATCGCCGGTGCGCAGCCAGCCGTCGGCGGTCAGCGCGTCGGCGGTCTGCCCGGGCGACTTGTAATAGCCGCTCATCACGTTGTCGCCGCGCAGCCAGATCTCGCCCTGCCGCCCGGCCGGAAGGTCACGGCCTTCACGATCGACGACCTTGGCCTCGACGCCGAGCGGCACGCCCGGCGTGCCGTACTTGCGCGGCGCCGGCGGCATCGGATTGCAGAACACCACCGATGCCGACTCGGTCATGCCCATCGCCTCGATCAGCGGCACGCCGAAGCGCTCCTCGAACAGCCGGTGATGCTCGGGCGGCAACGGCGCCGATGCCGAGCGCCCGAAGCGCACTTGCGCGCAGGCCGCGCGTGCCTGGGCGATCGCCTCTCCGGTGGCCGCATCGTTCAGCAGATACGCGATGATCGTCGGCACCATGTTGAGCCAGGTGCAGCGGTGCCCGGCCACCTGCTGCCACCATGACGACACCGAGAAGCGCCGCGGCGTGACCATCGAGCCGCCGGCCAGGAACGGCGACACGGTGGCGATCACCTGGCCGTTGATGTGATAGAGCGGCAGCGCCGACAGCACCCGGTCGTCGGGCCCCAGCCGATGCCAGGCCGCGACGTGGCGGGCCGCGTGCAGCAGGTTGCGGTGGCTCAGCAGCGGCGCCTTCGGCAGGCCGGTGGTGCCGGACGTGTACATCATCAGCGCGATGTCGGAGGCGCCGGCGGCTTCGAGCGTCACCGGCTCGCCGCCGAGCGCCGGCAGCGCATCCGGATCGATGGCCTCGATCGTCATCGCGCCCTGCCCGGCGCCGAGCGCCTGCTGCACCACCGGCAGCAGTTCCTCGGTCGTGAACAGCAGCCGGGCATCGCAGTGCTTCAGCACATAACCGAGCTGGCTGCCCTGCGACAGCAGGTTCACCGGCGTGACCACCCGCCCGCCGGCCATCGTCGCCAGGAACAGCGCCGACATCGCCAGCCCGTTCGGCAGATAGAGCGCGACCCGCTCGCCGGGCGCGACGCCGCGCTGCCGGTACCAGCCGGCCAGCCGCGCGGCGAACGCGGCCAGTTCACCATAGCTGACGGTGCGCCCGGTCTCGGGCGAGATCAGCACCGTGCGGGCCGGCTGCCGGCCGCTCCAGTGGCGCAGCACGTCGCCCAGCGTCGTGACCTGCGGCAGGTCAGCCATCACCGCCGGCCATGCTTCGCGAAGAACGCGCCGAAGATCTCGTCCTCGGTCGGCACCCGCTCGGGGATCGGCCGCGATATCCGGGTGATGTTCAGGTAGTGCCGGTAGTTCAGATTGTCCGAGAAGTTGTTGCGGCCCCAGGTGCCGCAGCCCATCGACAGCGAGAACGGCAAGCCGTTGTCGAAGCTGCCGCCGGTCGCGATGCAGTGCGCCTGGTTGACGATCACGCGGGCCACCGGCAACGTGTGGCCCAGCTCGCGCGCGCGCTCGTCGCGGGTGCCGTGCAGGCTGACGGAATGACCGGCCCCCTGATAGCCGTAGATGCCGGCGACGATGCGCATCGCGTCGTCGAAGTCGCGGGCACGGTAGACGGTCAGCACCGGGCTCAGCTTCTCGCCGGAGAACGGGTGATCGGGGCCCCAGCCGGTTTCCTGCACCATCAGGAACCTGGCCGACGCCGATGCCCGATCATGCAGCTTCGCGATGCGCGCGATCTGCGGCGCGCTCTGCGCGATCACGTCGGCCGACAGCTTGCCGGCCGGCCACATCGTCGCACCCAGCCGCTCGGTATCGGCGGCATCGAGCAGCACGCCGCCGGCCGCGGCCAACGCTGCCAGCATCGGCTGGTAGACCGCGTCGACGATCACCACGGCGTTCTCCGACGAGCAGCTCGTCGCATGGTCGAAGGTCTTCGACAGCGCGATCCGCTGCGCGGCGAGCGCGACGTCGGCGGTCTCGTCGACGATCGCCGCGACGTTGCCGGCACCCACGCCGAAGGCCGGCGTGCCGCTGGTATAGGCGGCGCGGACGTTGGCCTGCGAACCGGTGACGACGACCAGATCGACCTGACGCATCAGCTCCTGCGTGCGCGCCTTGTCGACCGGCGCCGGTATCACCTGCACCAGATCGGCGACGAACCCGGCGTCCAGACCGATCGCGACCAGCCGTTCGTGGATCATCGCGACCAGCCGCAGCGCGGTGCTGTGCCCCTTCGGCGATGGCGCGACGATCACGGCGTTGCCGCCCTTCAGCGCATTGATCACCTTGTTGGCGGGCGTCGCGGCCGGATTGGTCGACGGCGTGATCGCACCCACCACGCCGACCGGCCGCGCGATCTCGGTCAGGCCGCGCGCCGGATCCTCGGCGATGACGCCGACCGTGCGCGCGCCCTGCAGATCGCGCAGCAGCCCCAAGGTCTTGCGATGGTTCTTGCGGATCTTGTCGGCCACGTCGCCCAGGCCGGTGTCGCTGACGGCGAGCTCGGCCAGTTCGCGGTTGCGCGCCGGTTCCATGATCGCCCAGCCGGCCGCCAGCACGACGTCGTCGACGGCGGCCTGCGAGAACGTCGCGTAACGCTGCTGGGCGGCGCGCGCACGCGCGACCATCGCTGCGATCAGCGCGGCGGGATCATCGGCCGAGCGGATCGGCCGGGTCGTTGCAGACATCTGTCGAAACTCCGTTCAGATGCGGATGTTGGCTTCCGCGACGAGCTGTCGCCATTTTCGCAGCTCCGCGCGCACCTGGCTGTCGAGGTCGTCGCCGCTGCCGCCCACCGCCTCGGCGCCCTGCGCGATCAGCTTCTCGCGGATCTCGGGTTCGCGCAGCACGTTGTTGATCGCCGCGTTCAGCCGGGTGACCGCGCCGCCCGGCGTGCCGGCCGGCACGAACATCGCGTACCAGGAGTCGACCTCGAAATCGGCGATGCCCGATTCGACCATCGTCGGCACATCCGGAAACGAGGCGCTGCGCTTCAGCGTCGACACCGCCAGCGCCTTCAGCCGGCCCGACTTCACGTACTGGGCGGCCGCCGGAATCGATACCCACAGCAGCGGCACCTGGCCGCCCATCACGTCGGTGACCGCCGGGCCGCCGCCCTTGTACGGCACGTGCACCAGATCGGTCTTCGTGCGCAGCTTGTACAGCTCGCCGGCGATGTGCCCGGGCGAGCCGTTGCCGACGCTGGCGTAGTTCAGCTCGCCGGGCTTGGCCTTCGCGAGCTGGGTAAGCTGCGCGATGTCGCCGGCCGGGAACGCCGGATTGGCGACCAGGATCTGCGGCAGCGAGGCGACCTTGGCGATCGCGACGAAGTCCCTCTCGACGTCGTACGGCAGCTTCGCCATCACCGCCGGATTGATCGTGTGCGACGACAGCGTGAACAGCACCGTGTAGCCGTCGGCCGGAGACTTGGCCGCCACCTCGGTGCCCAGCGATCCGCCGGCGCCGCCGCGGTTCTCGATGACGACGGTCTGGCCCAGCAGCTTCGACATCCGCTCCTGCACGATGCGCGCGATCACGTCGGTGCCGCCGCCAGGCGGATACGGCACCAGGAACCGGACCGGACGGCTCGGATAGTCCTGGGCGAATGCCGGCAGCGCGGCGGCCGCGGGCAGCAGCGCCGCCGCGCGCAGCAGACGCCGGCGGGCGGCGTCCGGCTCCGATGAAGACATCACTCGATCATCCATCTGTCGTCTCCTGCTGACCCCGCTCTGCGGTGGCGAACATGCGCCGTGCGCCTCGCGCCGGGCCCATGCATGGGCGTCCAGGCCGATCCTGTCGCGCACCCGGCGACGTTAGTGGCGTCGCCGGCGCTCGGCAAGTCACGATACGCGATTCCCGAAACCCCCACCGCCGGGAGTTTCGATGACGAACTGGTCGCCTGCCGCCAGCTCCGCTCGATCGGCATGCCGCAGATCCTCGCGGCGGCCGTCGGCGCGCAGCAGGTAGCTGAGACCGGGCGCGCCGGCGTCGCCGCCGGCCGCGCCGAACGCCGGATGCACCCGGCCGTTGGACTGTATCGACGCGGTCATCGGTTCGAGGAAGCGGATCCGGCGGATGCCGCCGTCGCCGCCGCGCCAGCGC
>DAISWF010000156.1:0-1241 GCA_036826495.1 Burkholderiaceae bacterium | reverse complement strand
CCGGTAGGACTCCAGCCGGACCGGGAAGGGCTGGTCGAGCACCTCGGGGTCGGTCAGGCGCGAATTGGTCATGTGGGTCTGGACCACCGAGGTGCCGTCGAACCCGCCGACCAGCTCTCCTTGCGCATCGAAGCGGCCGCCGGCGCCGGAGCCGCCGGCCACCGTCTCGTAGTACTGATGGCGCGCATTGCCGAACGTGAAGTTGTTCATCGTCGGCTGGCTCGAACCCATGACGCCCAGCGCACCGTACAGCAGGTTGGTCACGCAGGTGGAGGTCTCGACGTTGCCGGCGACCACCGCCGCCGGATGGCGGGGATTCAGGATCGTGCCCTCCGGCACGATCACCCGCAGCGGCCTCAGACAGCCGGCGTTCATCGGGATCTCGTCGTCGACCAGGGTGCGGAACACGTACAGCACCGCGGCCATCGTCACCGCGCGTGGCGCGTTGAAGTTGTTGGGCTGCTGCGGCGACGTGCCGGTGAAGTCGATCGTCGCCTCGCCGCGGGCCCGGTCCACCGTGATCCGCACCTTCAGCACCGCGCCGTTGTCGAGCGGCAGCTCGAATGCGCCGTCCTTCAGCGCGCCGATGACCCGGCGCACCGACGCCTCGGCATTGTCCTGCACATGACCCATGTAGGCACGCACCACCGGCAGCCCGAACTCGCCGACGATGCGCAGCAGTTCCTCGCGGCCCTTCTCGTTCGCGGCGATCTGCGCGCGCAGATCGGCCAGGTTCTGCTCGACGTTGCGCGCCGGCTCGCGCGCGCCGGTCAGCAGCGCGCGCAGCTCGGCCTCGCGCAGCCGGCCGCCGCTGACCAGCAGAAAGTCGGTGATCAGCACGCCTTCGTCGTCGATGTCGTGCGAATCCGGCGGCATCGAACCGGGCGTGATGCCGCCTATGTCGGCATGATGGCCGCGCGAGCCGACGTAGAACAGGATCTCGCGGCCGCCGGCGTCGAACACCGGCGTGATCACCGTGACGTCGGGCAGATGGGTGCCGCCGGCGTACGGATCGTTGAGCACGTAGACGTCGCCGGGCTTGAGCTCGCCGGCATGCGCGGCGATCACCGCCTCGACGCTGGCGCCCATCGAGCCCAGGTGCACCGGCATGTGCGGCGCATTGGCCACCAGCCGGCCCTGCTCGTCGAACACCGCGCACGAGAAGTCCAGCCGCTCCTTGATGTTGACCGAGTGCGCGGTGTTCTGCAGCCGGTAGCCCATCTGCTCGGCGATCGACATGA
>DAISWF010000155.1:10358-13892 GCA_036826495.1 Burkholderiaceae bacterium | reverse complement strand
GCCTCCGCCGCAGATGCCGCGGCCACGGTGCCGCCCGAGCCGTCGGCGGACACATCCGCCGCCGACCTCGCGGCGCTCGAAGCGTTCATGAAGGCCGAAGCCGAGACGGCTGGCGCCGACGGCACCCGTGGCGCCGACAGCGCCGACGGCAGCGATGCGGCAGCGGCCGCGCCGCGCGCCGCCGCGGTCGCGCCCGGCCCTTCCGGCGACACGCGGCCCGAGCCCACCGGAAGCGGCCGATGGATCGCCATCGGTCTGGTCGCGCTGCTGCTGGCGGGTGGTCTGGCCTGGTGGCTGTGGCCGCGGCCCGGCGATGACCGGCCGCCCGAGCAGGCCGACGATGCGACGAAGCAGGAACCGGCGAAGGACGTCGACGAGCCGGCACCGACGCTCGACAGCGTACGCAAGTTCATCGGCACCCAGCCGCCGATCGGCGATGCGCTGGCGATGGCCCGCAAGCTGGCCGAGGCCGGCAAGCTGCCCGACGCGCAGTTCCTGCTGCTGCGCTACGGCGCCGAGCAGGGCAACGCCGCCGCCGCCCGGCAGGTCGGCACGATGTACGACCCGGCGACGTTCAACAAGGACACCAGCCCGTTCCCCGGCCCGAACCCGACCGAGGCGGCCCGCTGGTACAGGCAGGCCGCCGAGGCGGCCGACGCCGAGGCCGCCTATCGCTACGGCATGCTGCTCAAGAGCGGCGGCACCGACGAGGACAACGGCCCCGAGAAGGCGGTGTTCTGGCTGCGGCTGGCCGCGCAGGGCGGACACGAGGCGGCCCGCAAGGAAGTGGAGCAGAAATGAACACGCAGGCTCGACGTTCATCGCTGCGCGCACGGATGGCGCTGCTGGCTGCGGCGCTCTTCTGCGCCGCGCCCGCTGCGCTCCTCGCACAGATCCGGCCGCTGCTGATCGAAGGCAAGAAGACGCTGTACGAACGGGTGCTGACGCGACCCGGCGCGATGCTGTCGGCCAGCGCGGGCGCGACGGGCGGCAAGGCGCTGCCGACCTTCACGATGTTCTACGTCTACGAGAAGTCCGCAGCACCCTCGGGCGGCAACTGGCTGAAGGTCGGCCCATCGACCGACGGCAGCGGCCTCGCGTTCGTGAAGGCCGAGGACACGGTGCCGTGGCGGCATACGATCGTCGCCGCGTTCGCCAACCCCACCGATCGCGACCGCCTGCTGTTCTTCCGCACCCGCGAAGGGCTGACCTCGGCGATCAACGCGGAGCCGGCCGCGCTCGACAAGCTGCGACAGAGCGTCGCCGACAAGGCCGCCCTGCCGGCCGACAGCCCGCTGATCGCCGCCGAGCCGGCCAACTGGGTCGACCTGCAGAAGCAGTTCTACCTGCTGCCGGTGCTGGAGGCGCCGATGACGGTGAACCGGCAGGGCTTCAAGATCCGCACGGTGCGGGTCGCCTCGGTGCTGCGCGACGGCGCGGCGGCCCGGCCGCCGGCCGCCGCCACCGAGGAGGGCATCACGAATTTCAAGTCGGCGGTGGTGTTCGTCATCGATGCGACGTCGTCGATGCAGCCCTACATCGACCGCACCCGCAAGGCGATGGAGGAGATCCTGCAGCAGACCGAGCAGGCGAAGGTCGCCGACCGTATCCGCTTCGGCCTGACCGCATTCCAGGACGATCCGGCCAAGACCCGCGGCATGGAGTATCTGACCAAGGTGTTCGTCGATCCGAACGACCGGCTGGGTCGCGACGAGTTCCTGAAGGCGATCGCCAAGGTCAGGGCGACGCCGAACTCCACCCGCGCCTATGCCGAGGACGCCTATGCGGCGCTCGACCAGGCGGCCCGCTCGCTCGACTGGAAACGCTTCGGCGGCCGCTATCTGGTGTTCGTCACCGATGCCAGCGCGCGCGAGGGCGGTTCGCCGCTGGCCAGCACCCGGCTGGCAACCGACCAGGTGCGGGTGCAGCTCCAGGAACAGGGCATCGCGACCTACGTGATGCATCTGAAGACCGGCGAGGGCCGCAAGGATCATGCGGTCGCCGAGGAACAGTACCGGCGGCTGTCGAACTGGCCCGGCCGCGGGCCGCTGTACTTCCCGGTCGAGGCCGGCGACCCGGCGAAGTTCGAGGCCGACGTCGGGCGGCTCGCCCGCGCGCTGGTCGAGCAGGTGAAGGCGCCGCAGGCGCTGCTCAAGCCGCCGGCGCCACCCAGGACGCCGGCGACCGGCGCGCCGCCGCCGGCGAAGACGGCGGCCGCCGACGGCGATGCGCTGGAGGCCAGCGCCCGCGCGGTCGGGCGCGCGATGGTGCTGGCCTATCTGGGTCGCGAGCAGGCGACGCAGGCCAATGCGATGTACGAGGCCTGGGCGGCGGATCGCGACCTGCGCCGCCCCGACACCGCGTCGCTGTCGATCCGCGTGCTGCTGACCAAGAACCAGTTGTCGGATCTGCAGACCACGTTGCGCAAGCTGGTGGAAACCGGCGAACGCCAGCAGATCGAGGGCGGCAACTTCTTCAATCAGCTCCGCAGCGTCGCGGTGGCGATGGGCCGCGACCCGTCGCGGATCGCGCAGGGGCCGGTCAGGAACCTCGAGGAGGCCGGGCTGATGGGCGAGTACCTCGACGGTCTGCCCTATCGCAGCGATCTGATGGCGCTCGACCAGAACCGCTGGGCCGAGCTCGGCGTCGGCGGCACGCAGGCGGTCATCGACCGGCTGAAGTCGAAGATCGCGCTGTACCAGCGGTTCCACGACGACGTCGATCGCTGGGTCAAGCTCAACGACGCGGCCGGCGACGGCGACCGCGTCTACCCGGTGCCGATCGATGCGCTGCCATGAACACGACGCAGGCGGTTCCGCTGATCGATCTGCAGGCGCTGACGTTCCAGCGCGCCGCCGCACGCGGACGCGAGGCCGCCGCGGCCGGCGAAGCGTTCGCGCTGCAGGTACCGCGCTTCCGTCTGGCGCCGGGTGAGGCGCTGGCGATCGGCGGACCATCCGGATCCGGCAAGAGCACCTTTCTCGATCTGCTGGCGCTGCTGCGCCGGCCGACGACCCTGTCCGCCTTCCGGCTCGCCGGTCACGATGCCGGCGCGCTGTGGCTGAGCTCGGCGCGCGCTGCCCGCACCCGGCTGCGGGCCGCCACGCTCGGCTACGTGCTGCAGACCGGCGGCCTGCTGCCGTATCTCGATGTCGAGGAGAACCTGCGACTGCCGCAGCGGCTGCTGGGGCGCGGCGACCCCGCCTGGGTCACGCATCTGCTGGAGGCGCTCGGACTGACCGCGCTGCGGCGCCGGCTGCCGGCCGCGCTGTCGATCGGCGAGCGCCAGCGGGTCGCGGTCGCGCGCGCGATCGCGCATCGGCCGGCGCTGGTGCTGGCCGACGAACCGACCGCATCGCTCGATCCGGCGCATGGCGAACGGGTGCTGACGCTGCTGGTGTCGCTGTGCCGGCAGGCCGGCGCCGGGCTGATCGTGGTGACGCACGATACGACGATCGCCGATCGTCACCGGCTCGCGGCGGGATGGGGCCCGCCCCCGGCCCGGCCTTCCGTGAGCGGTCGGTGAAAGAAGCC
>DAISWF010000155.1:0-10348 GCA_036826495.1 Burkholderiaceae bacterium | reverse complement strand
GCGGCTCGCGCTCGCCGACCTGCGGCGCGACGGCCTGCTGTCGGGCTGTTCGATGCTGATGCTGGCCGCCTCGCTGGCACCGCTGCTGACCCTGTTCGGCCTCGAGCACGGCGTGATCGGCACGATGATCGAGCGGCAGGACAAGGATCCGGCGATGCGGCTGATCGTCCCGGAGGTGACCGGCGCCCATCGCTTCGACGCCGGCTGGTTCGAGCGCGTCGCGCGCTGGCCGGAAGTCGCGTTCGTGCTGCCGGCCACCCGCTCGATCGCCGGCCTGGTCGATCTGGTGCCGGCCGCCGGCGACGGCACGCGCACGCCGGTGCGCGCCAGCGTGCTGCCGACCGCCGCCGGCGATCCGGTCACGGAGGGATTCGGCGCCGACCGGCTCCACCAGCCCGGGAACGCTGCGGGCGCCGACCGGCTCCACCAGCCCGGGAACGCTGCGGGCGCCGCGAGCGCCGCGAACGCGAACGCGGCCAACGCCGAGACCTCCGGCAACGCGGGAAACTCCGCAAACGGGCGGAGCGCGGCGACCGGGCCGGCCGGGATCATCCTGTCGGCCGGCGCAGCCCGCAAGCTCGGCGCGGTGCCCGGCCAGCGGCTGGACATCCTGATCAGCCGTTCGCGGGGCGGCGTCAGCGAGCCGGCGACTGCCGCCGCCGAGGTCCGCGGCGTGCTGCCGGTCGAGCGTTATGCCGGCGATGCCGGCTTCGTCGCATCGTCGCTGGTCGAGGCGATCCAGGCGTATCGCGACGGTCATGCGGTGCCGGCGCTCGGCTGGGCCGGCGACGCACCGGCATCGGCGATCGACAGCTATCCGCTGTTCCGTCTGTACACCCGCTCGATCCGCGACGTCGCGACGGTGAGCGCGCGGCTGCAGGCGATGGACATCACGCCGTTCACCCGCGAAGGCGACATCGCGACGACGCTCGGCCTGCAGCGCAACCTGATCGCGGTGCTGCTGATCGTGTCGGCGCTGGCCGCGCTGGGCTTCACCGTGGCGATGGTGGCGCTGCAGATCGCCACGGTGCGCCGCAAGCGGCGCGAGTACGCGATCCTGCAGCTCGTCGGCTATGGCCGCGGCTGGCTGCTGGCGCTGCCGTGCGTCGAGGCGATGCTGCTGGCGGCGGGCGGCATCGCGCTGGCGCTCCTGCTGTACGCGGCCGCGGCCGCCGGCATCAACCTGCATTTCGCCGATCACCTGGCGCAGGGCGAACAGGCCTGCCGGCTGTCGCCGCCTATCACGGCGGCGCTGGCCGCGCTGGCGCTCGCCGCATCGCTGGTGCCGGCGCTGCTGGCAGGCCTGGCGGCCGCCGCGATCGATCCGGGTGACGAACTGCGCGAGAGCTGAGATGACATATCCCGCCAAAACAGGTGTCTTTACCGGCTGGCGCCGGGTGACCAAGATGCTGGTCATGTCCAGCCTGCTCAACGTCACCGCCGTACCAGCGCAACCGGCCGCCTGGCCGGCGGCGCACAGCAATCCGCAGGCGGCGGCCGACGACGTGGTGCTGCCGATGCCCTGCGGCGGAGCGATGGCGTTTCGCCGCGTGCTGATACCGGCCGGCAACCCGCTCGACGATCGCCGGGTGCAGCTCGGCAGCGCCGATCCGCGTTTCGCTTACGCCGAGCATCTGCGCAGCAGCTACGTGGCCGGCGGCTTCCAGGACGGCAGGCAGGCGAACCAGCGCTACTTCCTGCTCGGCAAGTACGAGGTGACCCGCCAGCAGTTCGATGCGCTGGGCGACAACTGCCCCGCGCCGTCCGAGGAAGGCCGGATGCCCAAGGTGTCGGTGACCTGGTCCGAGGCGGTGGCGTTCACCGCCCGCTATTCGGGCTGGCTGGTCAAGAACGCCGGCGCGAAGCTGCCGGCCGACGAGGGCAGCCCGGGCTTCGTCCGGCTGCCCACCGAGGAGGAATGGGAGTTCGCCGCGCGCGGCGGCATCGCGGTCGCCGACTCGGTGTTCGAGCAGGCCGCGTTCCCGATGGCCGAGGGCATGCAGCGCTACGTCTGGTTCGGCAGCAGCGAATCGGCGAACCACGAGCTGAACGTGATCGGCCTGCTGAAGCCGAATCCGCTGGGCCTGCACGACATGCTGGGCAACGTGTCGGAGTTCGTGCTGGGCTCGTTCCAGTTGAACAAGCTGTCGCGCCCGCATGGCCAGTCGGGCGGCTACGTGGTCAAGGGCGGCGACTACGAGACGCCGTCCTCGGACATCCGCAGCGCCTACCGGATGGAGTTCAATCCGGTCGACAAGAACGGCGAACGCCGCTCGGCGCTGGTCGGCTTCCGGGTCGCGCTGGTGCCGACGGCACTGCCCAGCACGCAGCGGCTGCAGACGGTGCGCACCTTGTGGACCGATCTGCCGAAGAGCGCGGCCGCGACGGCCGGCGCGCCGGCCGCCGACCCGGTGCAGGAGGTGGACCTGCTGGCCCGCGCGGTCACCGATCCGGCGCTGAAGACGCGGATCCAGAACCTGGGCGCGGTGCTGAAGGCGAACCTGCAGGCGCGCAACGAGCAGCGCGACCGTTCGGCCAAGAGCGAGGTGCGGGTCGCGGCCTATCTGGCGCAGAAACTGAGCGGCGACCGGACCAACATCGGCCGAAAGGAAGGGATCCTCGCGTCGCTGAAGAGCTCGCCCGATCTGGCGAAGGACGTCAGCGCCGACCTCGCGCGCGACCGCGAGGCGCTGAATGCGAACCTGGTCTACTACATCGACACCGTGAACCGGCTGGGCATGGACTATCCCGCCAACGTCACCGGCGCGCAGGGCGACATCCTGAAGCGCGAGTTCGAGGCACGCGGCGCCGGCGCGCTGTACGAGCGGCACGTGACCCGCGCGGTGCGCCATGCCGCGCAGGTCCGCGGCGGCCGGCCGCTCGATCCGAAGACCGTTCTGCCCGAGATGCAATGACGACCGGCAGCACCTCCATGATCCTGCGCGGGCGGCCCGGCAGCCGTCTGATCGCCGCGCTCGTCGCGCTGTCGCTGATGCTCGCCGGCTGTCAGAACGGCAAGCTGGCGATGCCTGGCTTCGGTGCGCGCGACGGCGAGACGCCGGCCGAGGCGCGCATGCGCGAGGACTCCAGCCGCTTCAACGCCACCGTGCTCGGCGGCACCGTGGCCGGCTGCGGCATCGGCGCGGTGGTCGCCGGCCTCGGCTGCAAGATGGCCGGCAGCGATGCCCGCAAGGTCCGCAACTGTGCGCTGGCCGGCTGCGTGGTGCTGGGCGCGGCCGGCGCGGCCGACGGTTACCACACCGCCAAGCAGCAGCAGGCGTCGCGCGACCGGGTGCGCACGACCCAGGCGATGGCGGCCGACGTGCGCCAGGACAACCAGAAGATCCAGGCGTTCCTCGAATCGTCCGACAAGGTGCTGGCCGATTCGCGTGCCCGGCTGAAGGACATCAACGCGCAGGTGGCGGCGCGCCGCATCAGCGCCGACCAGGCGGCCACCGAACGCCGCCGGATCGAACAGAACCGCGACCTGATGCAGTCGACCCTGGACGAGATGAAGCAGTCGCGCGACGTCTATCGCGAAGCGGCGAAGAAGGAGCCGTCCGGCGGCGGCAGCCGCGATCTGGACGGCGAGCTGAACCAGATGAACCAGAAGATCGCTTCGCTGGAACGCAACGTGCGCGCGATGAACGCCGCGCTGGGGGTGACACGGTCATGAATCGAATGGCGGCCGTTCTGCTGCTGGCGGGCACGTTCGGCTCGGCCTGCACCTACATCGAGGAGCGCCGCGACCTGATGTCGGGCGGGCCGCAGCGCCGCGAAGCGACCGCCCAGGCCGAGCTGGACGCCGAGCGGCAGCGCGCCGCCGGCCTGGCCGCGCAGAAATCGCAGCGGGAACGCGAGCTCGACGAGGTCAACGGCCGGCTGACGCGGGGGCAGGCGTCGCTGGACGATCAGAACCGCCGGCTGGCGGCGGCGCTGAAGGCCAAACGGATCAGCCAGGCGAAGCACGACGAGCTGAAGCGGTCGATCGACGGACTGAAGTCGGATGCCGGCGAGCTGCGCGCCCGCAACGATGCCGACCGCGTCCGGCGCAACGGCCCCACCGATGCCGAGAAGCTGAAGAAGCTGCAGGAGCTCGAGCAGCGCCGGCGCGACCTCGAGACCGCGCTGCAGGCGGCGGTGAGCAGATGAAACGACCCGCGGTCAACCGCATCCTTCCGGAGGACAGCATCATGATCCGGTCCTTGCGTTCGATGATCCCTCACTGCGCGGCGCTCGTGATCGGCGCCGCGCTGCTGGCGGCCGGCACCGCCGCGTCCGCCCAGACCACGCGGCCCGGCGACGAGTCGTCCGCCGAGGAATCGTTCGCGTCGCGCCAGGGACAACCGATGTCCGATGGCGAGCGCCGGCTGCGCATGGCGCTGCTGCAGCGGAGCATGGGCTTCGGCGGCATCTTCGGCCCGATGATCGCGCCGCTGAACCGCCCCGGCGCCGGCCGCCCGTCGGCGCCGGCGCAGAAGAGCTGCGGCGCCTACTCGGATCACGCGGCGTGCCAGGCATACCGCAACGGCGACCGCTGGGCCGCCGACCGGCTGCAGAACAAGCGCTCGACCGGCGCCGAACGCGACTGGTACAACCGCTGACGGCGATGGCCGGCCCGCGCGCCAACGGCCGCCGCGCGCCGTGTGCGGCGGTGACGGCGGCGATCGAGGCCTGGCGCTTGCGCGCAGGCCGGATCGTCGCAGCGGCCTCGGCGCTGCCGCGGCGCAGGGGAGCCGCGCTGTTGCTCGCGCTGCTGCTGTTCGCGCCGCCCGCGCTGTCGCAAAGCCCGCTGCCGCCGGGCCCGCTGGGCGGCACGCCGCGCGCCGGCGAGGTGAAGACTGCGCAGACCGGCGGCAACGGCGCCGGCGTCTATCTGAAGCTCGGCGATCTGCGCTGCCCCGCCGACCGGCCGGCGATCGTCGGCGTGCGCACGCGTCACGGCACGGTGCTCGACTTCATCCAGGTCGGCTGCGCGAGCCTGGCCTGCGACGGCAAGTCGTGCCGCTGGGACGACGTGTCGTGGGGCGCGTCGGCCGGCAATCCGTCGGGCGGACGCGCGCCCGAGGAGCAGCTCTGCGACGAGAACGAAGTGGTCGGCGGCTACGACGCGACGGTCAGGCACCTGAACGTCGGCGTGGACTTCGACTATGCGGCGGCGTTCCGGATCCGCTGCGCATCGGCCTATGCGGTGACCCGCGCCACGCCGCGCCCGCGCATCGACACCTACGGCTACAAGGCGAACTCGCGAAGCTGCAACGGCGTCGGCGCGAGCTCGGTATCGTACGCGGTCGGCCGCTGGGGCTTCAGCGGCTCGCCGGTCGTGCAGGCGGTGCTGATGCTGTGCCCCGACAAGCCGGCGCGCGCGCCGAACGACGTCGCCGCATGCAGGCATCCGTCGGAGCTGGTGCGCGGCACGCGCGTGCAACTGAACACCGCGCGCGACGTCTACAAGCTGATCAGCTCGCTGTACCGCACTGGCCGGCCGATCGAGGTCGCGCGCGTCGCGAATCTGCAGAACACCTGGATGGTCGCGCTCGCCGGTACCGAGTCCGGTGTCAAGCAGGCGAACTCGGTGACGCTCAGCCGCGCACTCGAGGACTTCCACAACGACTACCGGAGCCGCAATCCGGCGGGGTTGCTGACGATCGGCATCGAGGAGATCCTGCAGCAGCCGAAGCTGCGCGAGTTCGCGCTGACCACCGTCGAACCGGACTTCCGATCGTCGCAGGGCAAAACGACGATGTTCCAGGTCCGCATCCTGCAGGCGCTGCGCACGCACGGCGTGCCGGCCGGCGCGCAGCTCATCATCGCCGGCCACAGCCTGGGCGGCATGGACGCCCAGAACGTCGCGCGCAGCACGCAGTTGCGCAACTACGGTTACCGGCCGATCAACGTGATGACGTTCGGCTCGCCGATCACTATCGACGACGATCCGACGATCGGCTACTCGCGTTTCGCGTCGCGCGCGGACCCTGTGCCCTATGCCGCGATGAAGAGCCTGCAGTCCGATCGGCGCCGCTGGAACTACGTGCGGAATCCCGGCGACGACCCGAGGCTGCCGCTGATCGGCGACGTCAACGCGTGGAAGAATCTCGCCGACCTCTTCGTCAAGACCGTGCAGGCCGCGCACCTGAACTACGATCAGTCGAACGACCTCGACGACTACGATCCGCGCACCGGCCGGCGCGGCCCCGGCGAGCCGCTGGTGCTCGACGCGAACGATGCCCGCTGCTACACGGCGGCGGACGACTACTACAAGTAGGTGAGCACGAATGTCGTTCATGTCGATCGCATCGATGGCGCTGATCGCGTCGATGGCATTGATGGCGGGCGCCGACGCGCTCGCGCAGGGCCGCGACGTCTACCGAACGCAGGGCGGCCGCGCGGCGCCGGGCGGCGACGTGTTCAGCAGCAACGGCAACCCGTACGGCGGCCCGCACCCGTCGCGCCGCACCGGCAAGCAGGCGATCCAGGACGACAGCGTCTATTGCCAGCAGGATCCGCAAGGCAACGTGATCCCGAAGCCGTACGGCGGCACACGACGCAACATCCCCTGCGGTCCGAACTTCGGGCCGCAGCAGCCGCCGCCGCAGCAGCCACCGGCGGCTTCGCGCCGCTGCCCGATGAAAGCTGCCTCGGCCGACGCGCCCGACCGGCCGGCACCGCCCTTGGCGACGATGCAGTGGACCACCGACCTGGTCGCCCGCGCCGGCGACGAGCCCCGCGTTCATCCGGTGCAGCGCAGTCGCGAATGGGAGGTCGGGCTGTACGTCGCCGGCCGCAACGTGCTGCTCGAGACCGAGACGAGCCTGCCGGCGCTGAACGGCGTGCAACGCGATATCTTCCTGGCGATGGCGTGCAACCCGAGCCGCCGCTTCGAGTTCGCGAGCAGCGGTGAGCTGATGCAGAACATCCGTGTGCGCGAGGCGATCATCGCCGTGATGGACGACGTCAGGCTCAACCGGCTTCGGCTCACGTTCAGCTCGGAGCAGTTCTGGATGCCGCGGGTCGGCTGGCACGAGGCGTACGACAATCCGGCCGGCGCGGTGCTGACGACGAAGGGGCCGCTGACCTGGGAGTCGAACGCCGGCCGCACCGCATCGTCGGCGATCCGCCTGTTCCTGCAGCGGCGCGGGCCGACCGAGAACGCGAACGACTCGGCGTTCAATGTCGAGTGTCTGAGCGGCATGCAGATGGTCGTGCTCGGCGGCGTCTACCGGGCGCTCGGCGATGCCGAGTTCGACCGCTGGCACCCGGTCGACCGGTCGCCGCGCGGCGGCGCGGCTCTGTACGGCATCGGCGTACCGATCGTCGAGGACGGCCTGCCGTCGCTCGGCGAGTCATCGGTCAAGAAACATCTGGCGCCGGTCCGCGCCGAGAATCCGCGCCGCCGGCAGGACCGGATCCTGGTCCGCGACATGGTACCCGGCGACTACGTGTACCTGGCGAACGTGCCCGACTATGCGGATCTCTACAAGAAAGGCGCATGGGCCGGCGAGAACGCGATCTACATGGGCAACAGCGAGTTCTACGGCCTGGGCATCGGTCCGCGCCGGATGCTGGCGAAGGAGCTGATGACGCAGATGCTCGACGACTACAACAGCGGCCTGCCATGGTGGCGCAAGTCGCGGCCCGGGCGTCCCGACGAGCTGCGCTTCACGCTGATCGCATCGCCGGTGGTGTCGCGAACGCCGGGCAATGCGGGCGGCTACGTGCGGTGACGACGGTGCTTGCACGAAGCGCGGTTGCGCTGATCGCCGCGACGCTGACATGGGCCGCCCACGCGCAGCGGGGCGACGTGTTCGCCACGCAGGGCCGCTCGCCCCCGGGCGACGTGTTCAGCAGCAGCGGCAATCCGTACGGCGGCCCGCATCCGTCGCGCCGCACCGGCAAGCAGGCGATCCAGGACGACAGCGTCTATTGCCAGCAGGATCCGCAGGGCCGCGTGATCCCGAAGCCGTACGGCGGCACACGACGCAACATCCCGTGCGGGCTGCCGGGTGGCCCTGGCAGCCCGGGCGGCCCCCGCGCGGCGATGCCGGCACCGGCCCCGTCGCCGCCTGCGCCCGCACGACCTGCGCCGGCCACGCCGCCGCGTCCCGAGGCCTGCGAATGCCCGCCGTCCGGCGAGGCCGCGGCCGCCGCCGCGCCCCCTGTCGCACCCGATGCCGCGGCCAGCAGCGCGAGCGCTCCCGCCGCGCCGCGCGCGGCGCAAGGCGGGCCGGCGCGCCGGATGGAGATCACCGACATGGCGTCGCGCGACGGCACGGCGGGCCGGCGCACCGCGTCGGGCCGCTGCACGTGCCCGGTGGTGCCGGTGTTCAACTACTACTACTTCAACGGCATCAACACGCCGGTCGAGGGACTGCCGGGCACACGCGGCAACTGCCGCTGGGACCGCGCGATGATCGCGGCGAACCTGCTCGACCTGCGCGGGTCGGCCCGGATGCCCGCGCCGACGCAGAAGGGCGCCGGCTTCCGGACGCCCGTCAAGATCGCCGGCACCCGCGACGTGTTCGACCTCGAATCGTGCAATCCGTCGGGCACGCAGATGGGCGCGGACCTGGTGAACTTCTGCGCGTCGATCAGGAAGCAGAAGCCGTCGTGGACCGATCCCGGCCTGCAGTTCTGGCGCTTCTGGTGCGACACCGCGACGCTGACGCCGGACGTGCTGGGTCACGGCATTACCGGCGTGCCGGGCGCAGGGAACTCGCCGGGGGACCTGCTGGAATCGTTCCGCCAGTCGCAGGAGCCGCACAACGGGCTGCCGCTCGCCGGCATCAACTACTCGGCGAACAGCGGCGAGGTGAAGAAAGTGGCCGACGCGATGATCCGCGCGTTCCGCGACGAGCAGGCGCAGAAGGATCCCCGCCGCCGCACCCGGCAGTACTTCGTCGTCATCGCCCATTCGCAGGGCAACTTCTTCGCCGAGGGTCTGGCCTACCGGATGATGATGACGCTGGACGGCGGCGACGAAGGCCGGGCGATCTACCAGACGCGGATGGCGGTGCTGTCGCTCGCGTCGCCGAACAACTATCCGAGCCTCGATGCGCAGTTCCGGAGCAGCCGGATCCGCCACCTGACCCGACAGGACGACGTGATCCTGATGCTGAACGACGTCGGCGCCGATTTCGCGCGGCGGTTGAACGTCGAGCCGCGCAAGCCGTGGCCGCCCGATCCGCGCGGGGACGTGCCGCCGCTGTGGCCCTGGCCGCCCGCCGACCTGCCCGCCTACCTGAAGGCGAATCGCGCACAGACGCTGATGACGTTCGGCCCGCCGAAGAACCCGCCGTGCAACCTGAAGAACTTCGGCGACGTCAACGAGCAGGCCCGCTGCGACGGGGCGCTGTACGTGCCGCTGGTCAACGCGCACCTGCTCGACAACTATCTGACCGATCCGACGTTGACGACCCCGGGCGTGCCGGTCAATCCGCTGACCGCCCATCTGCTGTACCGTGACACCCAGGCCGACGCGGTGGCGCCGAGAACCACACCGGTGCTGCGCCAGGTGCGCGCGGCGCTGCGCGAACTGAAGCAGGGACTGATCGATGGGCATTGACGGCGGCCCGGTCGTGACGACCGCAGCGGGCGAAGTGACCGGCGCGCGGATGCAGAGGCGGGCATCGGCGCAGGTCCAGGCTCACGTCCAGGCTCACGTCCAGACTCAAGCCCAGGCGCAAGCCCCGAAGCCGGCTCGAATGGCAACGGCGCTGCAGCTCGCGGCCGCGGCCGCGACGCTCGCGCTGCAAGTCGCGCTGCCGGCCGCCGCCCTCGCCCAGCAGCGGACCGGCGGGCAGTCGGTGAACCTGCCGCAGGCCTGGGAGATCGAGACCGCCCAGGCCGGCGGCAAGGCGGCCGGCGACTTCCGCTTCGTCGGCGCCCTGCGCTGCCGCAACACCGGCGAAGCGATCGTCGGCGCCCGTCTGCTGAGGAGCGAGGTCGTCGATGCGATCCAGATCGGCTGCGCGCCGCTGAAGTGCGACGAGGCCGGCGACTGCCGCTGGGAGCAGCTCGAGCGCGGCGTCGGCGCCGGCAATGCCAACGCCGATGCCCGCTCGTCGGTCGCGGTATGCCCGCGCGACCAGGCGGTATCGGGCTTTCGCGCACGCATCCGCATCGTAGGTCCGGGCTCGGTGGACTACGTCGAGGATCTGCAGCTCGAATGCGCGCGCGTGATCGGCCCGCCGCTCGGCTACGGCGCCAAGGGGCCGCAGGCGGCGGTGCCGGTCTCCGACGAGCAGCGCGCCTGGATGCCGTTCCCCGACGATACCGGCCAGGCGGACGGACGCCCCCGGCCGCTCGAGCAGCGCTGTGACGGGCGGGCCGCGACGGCGATCTCGCTGGC
>DAISWF010000154.1:436-13964 GCA_036826495.1 Burkholderiaceae bacterium | reverse complement strand
CTTGATCGTCTGCGCATTGGCCTGGTAGGCGCGCTGCGCGCTGATCATGTTGACCAGTTCGGCGGTCAGGTCGACGTTCGAGCTCTCGGTCGCACCCGACTGCAGGACGCCGAGCGAGCCGCTGCCGGGCGAGCCCACCAGCGGCTGACCGGAGGTGGCGGTCTCGGCCCAGGCATTGCCGCCCAGCGGCGACAGGCCCTGCGGGTTCGCGAACGTCGCCAGCGCCACCTGACCCTGGGCGAGCGTCTGGCCGTTGGTGTAGCGGGCCTGCAGCACGCCATCGGCCGACATCGTGAAGCCGACCAGCCGGCCGGTGGTGAAGCCGTCCTGCGTCAGCTCGCTGACTCCGTAGATCGAACCGAACTGCGTCGCCTTGCCCATGTCGAGGTCGACGTTCAGCGTGCCGCCGGCGCCACCGGCCACCGGCACCGACAGCGCGACCGGCACCGTGGTCGCGGTGGAATCGAGCCGGCCGTCCGGCTGGAACGTGAGCTGCGACACCGGACCGGTGCCGAGCTGCGTGCCGTCGCTGGCCGCATAGACGTCCCAGGTGTTGACGCCGGTGTTCCGGAAGTACAGCGACAACGTGTGCGCCTGACCCTGCTGGTCATAGACGCTCATCGACGTCGCACCCTGATAGGTGGTCGCGTCGTCCAGGTCGAACGCACCGACCGGCGGCGTCGAGCGCGCATCGAGGTTCATCGACACGGTGGCCTCGGTGGTCGCCTTCGGCGACGTGTCACGCGAATTCAGCCGCAGATCCTGCGGCACGCCGACGTTGATGTTGCCGCTGTCGTCGGCCAGGTAGCCGGTCAGCCGCGCACCCTGGGCATTGACGATGTAGCCATCCTTGTCGAGCTGGAACTGGCCGTTGCGCGAGTAGGACATCACGCCGCCGTTGTTCAGCCGGAAGAAGCCCGAACCGTTGATCGCCATGTCCAGCGGATTCGAGCTGGTCGCGATGTCTCCCTGCGTGAATTGCTGGCCGACGTCGGAGACCATCACGCCGATGCCGGCGAACGACCCGCCCCCACCGTTCAGCGAGTTGGCGTAGACGTCGGCGAACTCCGCGCGCGACGCCTTGGCGCCGACGGTATTGGAGTTGGCCACGTTGTGACCGATCACGTCCAGGTTCCGCGCTGCCGCGTTCAGGCCCGACAGGCCGCTTTGAAAACTCATCGATCGACTCCTTGTCTCGTTCCGGGATCAGGGCCGGAACACCCCTTTGATATCGTCCCTGCCGACGCTGGCACCGCTGGCCAGCGACAGCTTCACGCCGTCGCTGCCCTGCGTGATGCCGGTCACCACGCTGGTGGCCAGCGTGCTGGCGGACACCGCGTCCTTGCCGCTGCTGGCGGTCACCCGCATCGTGTAGGTGCCGGCCGCCAGGGCCCGGCCAGCGGCGTCGGTGCCGCTCCATTCGAAGCTCAGCGTGCCGGCCGGCTGGTTCTTGAAATCGACGGCGGCCACCGTGCTGCCGCCGGCATCGAGCAGCTCGACCTTGACCTGGTCGGCCGCCGATTCCAGATGCACGCCGGCACGGCTGGTGCCGGTCTGCCCGGCGGTACGGGTGATCGTCATGCTCTCCGACAGCACCGTCTGGCCGATCAGGTTCGCCGAATCGACCGCGCGGCTGTTGGAGTTCGCCTCGGCGAACTTGCTCATCGTCGAGTTCAACTGCTCGATGCCCTGCACCGTGCTGATCTGCGCGAGCTGCGAGGTCACCTGGGCGTTGTCCATCGGGTTCATCGGGTCCTGGTTCTTCATCTGCGCGACCAGCAGCTTCAGGAACCGGTCCTGGTTGTCGGCGGCCGACGAGCTGCTGGCGCCGGAGGCGGCGCTGCTGCCGTTCAGCATCGCCTGCAGCGCGGTCTGATTGCTGGTCGACTGGGTACTGTCCGTTACGGTGGCCATCGTGTGCCTGCTCCTTATTGACCGAGCTGCAGCGTCTTCAGCAGAAGCTGCTGCGCGGTATTCATCACTTCGACGTTGTTCTGGTACGAGCGCGACGCCGAGATCATGTTGACCATCTCCTCGACGACGTTGACGTTCGACTGGGTCACGTAGCCTTCGGCATCGGCGAGCGGATGCTTGGGATCCCAGGTCCGCTTGCCGGGCGCGGGGTCCTCGACGATGTTGTTGACCCGCACGCCGCCGCCGGCGGCCTGGCTGTTGGCGATCGTCTGGAACACCACCTGGCGCGCCTTGTAGGGCTGCCCGTCGGGCCCGGCCACACTGTCGGCATTGGCCAGGTTCGATGCCACCACGTTCAGTCGCTGGCTCTGCGCGGTCAGCGCGGTCGCGCCCACGGTCATCGTCTTCAGCAGGGACATCGCATCACTCCTTTCGGGTAGCGGGAATCGACCGTTCAGGCATCGGCGCCGCGGATCGCGCTCAAGATCGTCCGCACGTTGCCGTTGATGAACCTGAGCGTCGCTTCGTACTTCACCGCGTTGTCGGCGAACGCGGCCCGCTCGCGGTCGAGCTCGACGGTGTTGCCGTCCATCGCGGCCTGCTCGGGCACCCGGTACTTCGCGTCGAGCGAGGCGGTGCTCCAGGCCTGGCCGGTGCCGGCGGTCGGAAGATGGCGGGCGTCGCGGGTGGACAGCGTGGCCGAAGGGACGGCCGGCGGTCCGCTGTCGTCGGCCGATACCCGGCTGGCGACCGGCAGCATCGCCGGGCGGCCGTCGGCGGCGGCAGCCGGCGCGGCGGAGCCGGGCGTGCGGCCGGTGGCGTTGGCCAGCGCCGTCGCGAAATCGACGTCGCGTGCCTTGAAGTTGGGCGTGTCGGCGTTGGCGATGTTCGCGGCGATCAGGCCCTGGCGATCGGCGCGCAAGGTCAGCGCTTTCGCGTGATACTGCAGATCGGAGGTCAGACGGTCGAGCATTCGGATGCCTGCGGGGGTCCCGGCGGGGTCCACGCAGCCCACTGTGTACGGAATGCCACGATTATTCGGCGATGGCCACCGACTTAAGCGCCGATAAACCCCGCTCCGTCCCGCCTTTCCGCTTCACCGGACGGGCGGGCGCGCACGTTAGCCTGCGGGTTCTGCGGGTTCCTCCGCCGCGAAGGTTCGTCCATGAAACCGTTGATCCGCTCGTTGCGACGTCTGGTCGCGCTGACGCTGCCGCCGCTGGTACTCGTACTGGCACAGGTGCTGGCGGCGCCGATGGCGGGCGCCGAAAGCTACAGCGCCGCGCAGGCGGCCGGCGATGGCGGCGCCACCCTGCTGCGCCAGTTCGTCGAGCGTTCCAGCGGCGCCAGCGGCCGCATCGAGGTGACCTTGGGGCAGCTCGACCCGCGTATCCGGCTGGCCCCCTGCGGACGCATCGAACCATTCCTGCCGCCCGGCGTGCGGCTGTGGGGCCGCAGCACGATCGGCGTACGCTGCGTGGAAGGAGCGAACTGGACGGTCTCGCTGCCGGTCACCGTCAGCGTGTTCGGGCCCGCACTGGTGGCCAACGCGCCGCTGGCCACCGGCCGGGCGCCCGCCGAGCAGGATTTCCGGCTCGAGGAGGTGGACCTGACCCGCGAGGCCGGCAACGTCGTGACCGACCCGACGCAGCTCGCCAACCGGGTGCTGGCGCGGCCTCTGGCCGCCGGTCAGGCGCTGCGCGCCGATCATCTGAAGGTGCCGGCGACGATCGCCAGCGGCGATCCGGTCAAGGTGCGGGTGGTCGGCGAGGGCTTCAGCATCGCCGCCGAGGCGGTGGCGCTGGCGCCCGCCGGAGACGGCCAGACGTTGCGGGTGCGGACCGAAAGCGGCAAGATCCTGTCGGGTACGGTACGCGATCGTATCGTCGAGGTCAGGCTGTGAACCGAGGAGCGCTTGCGAAACCCTTGTTATCGGCCCTTAAGTTTCCCGACGGCGTGCCGATGATACCTCCAGGGTGACTGTACCTTGGTCACCAGGACAGGAGTACGGCTATGAAAGTCGGACAGACGAATGATGCATTGCCGGTCGATCGGATCTTGCCGACCGGCGTACGCCCGGCCGGCAACGGTCAGGGCGAGACACCGGAAGTGGCCGCGGCCGGCGCCGCCGACAAGGTCGAGCTGTCGAAGACCTCGCAGCAGCTCGCGGCCAAGAGCAACCCCGATTCGATCGACATGGAGAAGGTCGAGCGGGTGCGCGCGATGATCGCCGAGGGCAAGTTCAAGGTCGACGTGCAGAAGGTCGCCGCGACGATGATCAACGAGGCGGCGTCGCTGCTCGAGACCATCGTGCTCGGCAAGGCCAAACCCTGATGCGCGGCGACCTGTCCGGCCGGATCGAGCGGATCCTGCAGAGTCAGCGCGCGGCATTGGCCGCCGGCGACCTGCCCGGCCTGCTCGCCGCCAATGACGAGCTGACCGCCGCACTGGCCGAGCTGCGCGCGTCGCCCCGGGCGGTCGCCGGCCCGGAGGGCCGCCGGCTGCGGCTGGCGCTGCGCGCGCAGGGCGAGCTGGTGGCCCGCGCCCATGCCGCCACCCATCGCGCGCTCGATGCGCTGGGGCTGGCCGGCACGCCCTCCTCCTACGGAGGTCGGAGCGGCCGCGCGGCCGCGGTTGGCGCGGGCACGCATGTAGTCGCCTGAACGGCGACGACCAGCGGCTGTCGGTGCGGCCGGTTATGCCCGCTGACCGGCACCCTCCCGGATCACGGATCGGCCCGGCCGGCTGAAGCTGCCTCGCGCCCGCGATCGGGCGGAGGCCGACCCTCAGGTCCAGCTCTTCAGCTTCGTACGCAGCCGCGCCACCGCCTGGCTGTGGAGCTGCGACACCCGCGACTCGGTGACGCCGAGCACCGCACCGATCTCCTTCAGGTGCATCTCCTGCTCGTAGTACATGCCCATCACCAGCTTCTCGCGCTCGGGCAGGTCGCCGATCGCCGCCACCAGCGCCTTGCGGAATCGTTCGTCGCGCAGCTTCTCCAGCGGCTCGGCCTCGGCCGACGGCAGGTTGCGGTCGAGGAACGAATCGTCGGAATCGCCGCCTCCCCCCAGGTCGTCGAGGTAGACGAGCTGGGCGCCGCGGGCATCGGTCAGCATCGACTGGTAGTCGGCGACCGACACGCCCAGCTCGGCGGCGATCTCGGGCTCGGTCGGCGCCCGGCGCTGACGCTGCTCGACCTTGTGGATCGCCGATTCGATCGTGCGCTGGTTCTTGCGGACCGAACGCGGCAGCCAGTCGCCGCCGCGCAGCTCGTCGAGCATCGCGCCGCGCACCCGCTGCATCGCGAAGGTCTCGAACTGCGCGCCCATGTTGGCCTCATAGCGCGACAGCGCGTCGAACAGGCCGATCATGCCGGCCTGCACCAGGTCGTCCATCTCGACGTTGGCGGGCAGCCGTGCGATCAACTGGCTGGCGACGCGGCGGACCATCGGGCCGTAGCGCTCGATCGTCTCGCTGTGATCCAGGGTGCCGCGGGCGGTGTACATGGAAAGTGCTGAAGTCATCAGTGCAGGACCGCCTCCGTGCCGCCATACACCGGCACCGGCCAGTCGAGAGAACGGGTGGCGATCCGTTCGAACGTGCGCGCGGCCTCGCTGGCCGGCGCCACGCCGAACACCGTGGCCTTGCTGCGCTCGGCCAATGTCAGCGCGCCCTCTTCCTCGATCGCGCCGCCGAAGCGCACCTGCGCCCCGAGAAAACGGCCGGCCGCGCCGGCCAATCGCTCGTGACAATCGGCGGCCGCAGCGGTCGAGGGCGTGCGATTGTAGAACACGCGGAACGAGTTCAGGCCGTACACCTTGCACAGCGACTTCAGCCGCGCATACAGCATCGCGACGTCCTCCGGTTCGGTGCCGCATACCAGCACCGTCTCCTTGCCTTCGCTGGCCATCAGCGGCGCGACGATCTCGGCGCCGGCGCAGGCCAGCACCGTGTCGAACGGCTGCGCCAGCCGGGCGAAGCCGCCGAACAGCGCCGCCGGCGACGAGCGCTCGCGCACGAGCTGGGCCAGCGCGCGCGCCGCCGGCAGCACCCAGAAGCCGTCGGCCGCCTGCATCGCGACGTCGTGCAGCCGGAACTCGCCCGAGAGCACGTGCAGCAGATCGTAGCGGGCCTTCAGCCCGAGCTGGGCGGCGATCATCGCGCGGTCGCCGTCCAGCAGCAGCGTGCGGCGGCCGATCCGCGACAGGGCCGCGGCCAGGTTCACGACGAACGTCGAATGCTGCGCATCGGCCGGGTCGACGACCACCGGCAGCACCCGCAGGTCGCGCCGGCTGAACAGCCGCCGCAGCCCCGATGCCTGATCGGCCCGCGACTCAAACATGGCGGCCTCCGCCGATGCCTGCACTCCCGCCTGCCCGCATCACCTCGACCGGCACCGCCGGCGCGAGCACCATCGCCAGCTCACTGTCGTCGAGGTCGAATGCCGACACCGGCCGTTCGATCATCGCCTGCTCGAGCAGCGCCGGACCGTCGGGCAGATGCCAGTCCTCCGGCACCCGCTGGCCGTTCGCCACGCCGACCAGCTTCAACCGGTGACGGATCACGCAGTCGAGCACGCCGGCCGTCTTGACCGCCTCGTCGACCTTGGACAGCACGACACCGGCGGCGTTCTCGGCCTGATACGACACGATCACGTCCTCCAGCGTCTCCGGCTGGGCCGATGCGTTCAGCACCACCAGCTTGCCGATCGCCTCCGACCCCAGCGAGCCCAGCAGCTCGGCGACCCGCTCATCGCGCTGGCCGACGCCTACGGTATCGATCAGCACCAGCTTCTTGTTCATGAACAGGTGCAGGAACTCCGCCAGCGTGCCGGCATCGTGCGCGACGTGCACCGGAACCCCGAGCAGCCGGCCGAAGGTGCGCAACTGGTCCTGCGCACCGATCCTGTAGGCGTCCACCGTCAGCAGCCCGACCGACTGCACGCCGTGACGCAGCGCGAACTGCGCCGCGATCTTGGCCGCCGAGGTGGTCTTGCCGACGCCGGTGGGGCCCACCAGCGCGTAGATGCCGCCACGATCGAGCAGCCCCTCGCCGGCGGTCTCGCAGCGCATCAGCCGCCCCAGGGTCTGCCGGATCCAGGCCTGCGCCCGGGCCTCGTCATCCGCCGGCATGCGGCTCACCAGCTTGCGCGACAACTGCGACGAGAAACCGCAGCCGATCAGCTTGCGCAGCATCTGCACCTGCAACGGATTGCGGCGCACGCCGTCCAGCCAGGCCAGCGACGACAACTGGCTGGCGATCAGGCCGCGCATCTCGCGCAGCTCGTCCACCAGCCGCGCATCGGCGGCCGCCTGCCCGGCCCCCCTCGGCGCCGCCGAATCGAGCACCTGGGCGAGCGACGGCGCCGGCCGAGTCGGCTGCGCCGCAGCGGGTGCGAGCCGGGCCGGCGCGCTGGCGGCCGCCTGCGACCTGACGGCCGCCTGCGACCCGACGGCGGACTGCGACCCTACGGCGGACTGCGACCCGACGGCGGATTGCGCCCCGACGGCGGACTGCGCAGCGGTGCCGGTGGCGGCACGTGGCTGCGGGGCGGCGGGCATGCTGTCCGGCATCACCAGCCGTGCCGACATCGAGGCCCGCGGGGACGCCGGCGCGCGTGTCTCCTTCGGCACCTGCATCGACGGCTGATCCTCGAGCAGCCGTTCGATCGCCGCGCGCGAGCGGGCGAGCGATTCGCCGACCGGGCCGCGGCTGGCGCGCCGCGGCGTCGTCACGAAGTCGGAAGCCAGCGCACGCAGATCGTCCTTCGAGAGGGGGCCGGCGGCCGCAGGCAGCGGGCCGGCAACGGCCGGATGATTCTCCGGGGACGAGCCGTACGATGCCGAGCCGTACGATTCCGGGTCGTACGATTCCGGGTCGTCCAAGCCGTCCGGATCGAAGCCGTCGTCCTGGTCGGCCGGCAGCGGCGCCAGCATCTCGCTGGCCAGATCGCGCACCGGACGGCGCGGCGGCAGGGAATCGGGCCTGCTTTCGAGCGGCGCGGCGGAACGCGACGTCTGTCCCGCCGCCGGAGCGTCGCCGCGTGACATCTGCCCGGCCTCGCGCAGCGATTCCCTCACCACCTCGCGGGCCGCCTCGCGTGCGGCTTCGCGCGCCGCCTCGCGGGCTGCTTCACGGGCGGCCTCGCGCACCGCCTCGCCGGCGACCTCGCGCGCGGCGTCGCGCTCGCGCTGGCGGGCCTCGTCGCGCGCGTATTCGCGTTCCCGCTCGAGCCGGTCATCGCGGCCGGCATCGACGGGCGCGGCCGCTCGCGCCGACCGCGAGCCGCCATCGTCGCGTTCATCGCGTTCGTCGCGGGCCGCTGTCTCGTCGGCCTTGTCGGTGCGACGGCGGGCCAGGCGGTCGCGGACATACTGCTGAAAGGTCAGCGTGCTCATCGGCGCCGCGGGCTTGGTCTGCGCGGCGGCGCGATCGGCGCGATCGGCGCGCGGCGTACGCTCTGCCCGGTCGCCGCGATCTTCGCGATCCGAACGATCCGAACGATCTTCGGCATCCCAGCGGTCGGCGCGATCGGCGCGCGTATCGCGATCTTCGCGCGAGTCGCGATCTTCGCGGTCGCTGCGACCGCGCGCCTCGGCAGCCGACGCCGGCCGGTCGCCGTTCCGCGCCGCCGGCCGTCCGCCGCGTCCGCCCCGCTCGGATCCGCGCTCCGCGAAATCATCGAACGATGCCTTCGCCTCCAGCGCACGCGCCACACCGCGGTTCAACGGTTCCGGCCGTCCATCGCGGCGCCGACCCTGTGCCGGCGCCGAATCGTCCGGCATCGCCAGGATCTCGACGCCGCCGCCCTCCATCGCGCGGTTCTTCAGCACGATGGCCTCCGAACCCAGGGCCATCCGCACTCTCGCCATCGCATCGCGCGTGGTGCGGCCGGTGAAACGCCTTACATCCATCTACTTCAACTCCCCGATGATCCGCCCGATCCGGATCGACTGACTTTCGGGCACCTCGGCATGGCTGATCACCCTCAGCCGCGGCGCATTCTTCTTCACGAGCCTGGCCAGCGGCACGCGGATGCGGTCGGGCACCAGCAGGCAGGCGGGCACGCCGCCGTCCTCCTGCGCCTTGGCCGCTTCGCCGGCCGCGTTCATGACGAACTCCGCGACCCCCGGCTCCAGCGCCGCGGTGGCGCCCGGCGCCAGCGCCTGCACCAGCAGCGACTCGAGCCCCGGCTCGATCGCGATGACGTTCAGCTCGCGCACGGTGCCGTAGATCTGCTGCACGATCGACGGCGCCAGCGACACCCTGACCTCGCGGGTCAGCTCGGCTGCATCCTGGGTGCGCACCGCCTGCTCGGCCAGCGTCTCGACGATGCCGCGCAGGTCGCGGATATGCACCGCCTCGTCCAGCAGGTTCTGCAGCACCCGCTGGAACACCGCCAGCGGAATCAGCTTGGGCACCACCTCGTCGGCCAGCTTGGGCGCGTACTTGGTCAGATGGTCGAGAAGCTGCTGCGCCTCGTTGCGGCCCAGCAGGCGCGCCGCATTGACCTGCATCAGATGGTGCACGTGGGTGGCGACCACGGTGGCCGAGTCGACCACGGTGTAGCCGGTGGCCTGCGCGCCGTCGCGCTGGCTCGCGTCGATCCAGATCGCGGGCAGCCCGAACGCCGGATCGGTGGTCGGGCTGCCGGCGAGCTTGGGCAGAGCATGGCCGGGATTGATCGCCAGCATCATGCCGGGGAACGCTTCGCCCTCGCCGACCACGACCCCCTTCAGCGTGACGCGATAGGCGGTGGGCTTCAGCTCCAGGTTGTCGCGGATGTGCACCGCCGGCGGCAGGAAACCCACCTCCTGCGCGAACTTCTTGCGCACGCCCTTGATGCGCGCCAGCAGATCGCCGCCCTGTTCCTTGTCGACCAGCGCGATCAGACGGTAGCCCACCTCCAGCCCGAGCTGGTCGACCAGCGCCACGTCGTCCCAGCTCGCATCCGTCGAGGCGACCGGTTCGGCGGCCGCCGGCGGCGCCGCCTGAGCCCTGCGCTGACGCTCGGAGAGCCACCAGGCGGCATAGCCGCAGGCGGCCGCCAGCAGCAGGAACGCCACGTGCGGCATGCCCGGCACGATGCCCAGCACCGCCACCACCGCGGCGGTCAGACCCAGCGCCCGCGGCACCGAGAAAAGCTGCTTGACGAGCTGACCGCCGACGTCGTCCTCGCTGCCGACCCGCGAGACGATCAGGCCGGCGGCCACCGAGATCACCAGCGCCGGCACCTGCGCGACCAGCGCATCGCCGATCGCCAGCAGCACGTAGTTGTTGGCCGCGCTGGAGAACGACAGATTGTGCTGGATCACGCCGATCAGCAGGCCGCCGATCACGTTGATGAACAGGATCAGGATGCCGGCGATCGCGTCGCCGCGGACGAACTTCGACGCACCGTCCATCGAGCCGAAGAAGTCCGCCTCCTGGGCGACCTCCTGGCGACGGCGCTTGGCCTCGGCCTGGTCGATCAGGCCGGCGTTCAGGTCGGCGTCGATCGCCATCTGCTTGCCGGGCATCGCATCGAGCGCGAACCGCGCCGACACCTCGGCGATCCGCCCGGCGCCCTTGGTCACGACGACGAAGTTGATGACCGTGAGGATCGCGAACACGATGATGCCGACCGCGAAGCTGCCGCCGATCAGGAACTGCGCGAACGATTCGATCACCTTGCCGGCCGCGTCGGTGCCGGTATGGCCGTGCAGCAGCACCGCGCGGGTCGAGGCCACGTTCAGCGACAGCCGCAGCAGCGTGGTCAGCAGCAGCACCGACGGGAACACCGCGAACTCCAGCGGCTTCACCGTGTAGGTCGACACCAGCAGCACCACCAGCGCCAGCGCGATGTTGAACGTGAACAGCACGTCCAGCAGGAACGGCGGCAGCGGCAGCAGCATCATGCCGAGGATCAGCAGCATCAAGAGCGGCACCGCCAGCATGCGCACCGGCGGCACGACCAGCTCGAAGCTGCCGAGCTGCATCCGCACGCCGCCCGCAGGGCCGCTGCTCACCGCCGGGTCGCTCATCGGACTACCCTCGGCGCCAAGCGCTGCGGGGCCATGAGCCTTGGGGCGGCCCGGCGGTCGACTGGACTTACCCTCCGCGCTGCGCGCTGCGGGGCTATGAGCCTTGGGGCGGCCCGGCGGCTCATACCTCACCCGTCCGCGGATCGAGTTCCGGCGGAACCTCGAGATCGGCCGGCGCCCTCGGCGCCTGGCCGCGGCCCGGCACGTGATGGCGAAGCTGGAACACATAGGCCAGCACCTGCGCCACCGCGCTGTACAGCGCGGCCGGGATCTCGCGGTCGATGTCGACGTTGGCGTACAGCGCACGCGCCAGAGGCGGCGCCTCCATCAGCGGCACGCCGCATTCGGCGGCGATCTCACGGATGCGGGCGGCGATCAGGTCGGCGCCCTTGGCGACCACCCTGGGGGCGCCCATCCGGTTCTCGTCGTAGCGGATCGCCACCGCATAGTGGGTCGGGTTGGTGATCACCACGTCGGCCGACGGCACCGCCGACAGCATCCGCGACCGGCTGATCTCGCGCTGACGCGCACGGATGCGCGCCCGCAGGTGCGGATCACCCTCGGCTTCCTTGGCTTCCTCGCGCACCTCCTGGTGCGTCATCTTCAGCTCGGAACGCAGTCGGAACCATTGCAGCGGCGCATCGACCAGCGCCACGGCGAACAGGATGCCGACCAGGATCGCCAGGCCGCTGCCCAGCGTGTCGAAGCTGCCGGCCAGCGCATGCGCCAGCGGCCGGCCGGCCAGCCCGCCGAACCGTTCCAGACTGCCGCCGCTGTACATCCAGGCGCCGATCGCCAGCGCCGTGGACACTGCCAGCAGCTTCAGCGCATCGATCGCCGAGTGACGCGAGAAGACCCGGCCGAAGCCGCTGGCGGGATTGATCCGGTTGAAGTCGAACGACAGCGGCTTGGTGCTGAACACCAGTCCGCCGGGGATCATCGACGCGGCGATCGCGGCCAGCACGAACGCCGCCAGGGTCGGCACCACCGCCCACATCGCGCTCTCGCCGAACGTCCGCAGCCGCAACGGCATGTACGAAGGATCGAGCACCTGCGCCGCCGAGAACTGCAACGCCCCGCGCACGATCTGCACCGTATCGCCGGCCAGCGACGGCCCGAACATGCCCATCGCCAACAGCGCCGTGCCGATCAGCAATGCATGCCCGACATCCCGCGACCGCGCGACCCGCCCGTCTTCGGCGGCTTTCTGCAGGCGTTTCTGGGAGGCGGGTAACTGTCGGTCTTCGCGACTGACGTCGGTATCGGCCATGCTCGGGTTCGAGGGGGAGTCGAACCAGATTATTTCGGTGCATCGCCAGACTTAAGCGCGGAACAAGCGGCGATTCACCCGCCATTCGCGTTCTGTAGACCGCTCGCACCGCCCAGCCCGCCGACCGCCGCCCAACCCCCGCCATCACGCCACGCGACCGAGCGAAGCAATGCGACGCATGCCGGCATGGCCCCGCCCTGCATGGCAGGACGGAACAACGTGCAAACGAGCCGAAGGAAAGCCGCTCCCGCCCCCGCGCAGCGGGCGGGAATGGAGGGATGCGTTGGATCCGGCTCCGCCGGTCCAACCGCATCGCCCCTGGGGGAAGGAGGGCCCGGGAGGGCCCTCCCCGGGGGGGCCCTCAGAATCCGAGGGATTCGAGCAGGTCGTCGACCTGCGCCTGGTTCTGCACGACGTCGGGCCGCCGCTCGGCATTCATCGCCGGCCCGTTCAGGTATCCCTGCGCGGGCGCTGCACCCTCACGGGCGACCGGCGGCCGCCGATCGGGCGCCGCGTCGATCAGCAGCTTGACGAGCTGCGTCTCCATGTCCTGCGCCAGCACGACGATGCGCGCGATCACCTGGCCGGTCAGGTCGTGGAAGTCCTGCGCCAGCATGATCTCGGTCAGGTTGCCGCTGGTGCGCTCCGAGGAACGGCGCACGTCCTCGATGAAGCTCAGCAGCCGGCCGGAAGCCACCGCCAGCGCGGGATTCGCCTTCAGGTCGCGCTCCACCGCCAGCGATTCGGCGGCGATCCGCGCCTGCTCGACCGACGCATGGTCGACCGCGTTCAGCACCTTCTCGGCGGCGTCGCCGGTCAGCTTGGAGATGTACTGCAGCCGGGTGCGGGCATCGGGCAGGCTGCTGGCCGCCGCCTCCAGATTCTTGTCGTAGCCGAGCTGGCGAAGCGCATCGTGCAGGGTTCGCGTCAGCGCGCCCAGCCGATGGTAGACGTCGTGGGAGTCGTGCGCGGCCGTCGGGTCGGAGTTCGTCATGTTGTTCTTTCCGCGAAGATGAGGTTGTCTGGCCCGAGCCGGACGTCAGGCGGCCTTGGCGGCCATCCGCTGGACGATCTTGATCACCTTCTCTTCGAGCGTGGCCTTGGTGAAGGGCTTGACGATGTAGCCCGAGGCACCGGCCTGCGCAGCCATCACGATGTCTTCCTTGCGCGCCTCGGCGGTCACCATCAGCACCGGAATGTCGCGGTCGGGGCCTTCGGTGCGGATCTTGTGCAGCAGCTCGAAGCCGTTCATGTTCGGCATGTTGATGTCGGACACCACGAAATCGAAATTTCCGGCCCTCAGCTTGGCCAGGCCATCGAC
>DAISWF010000154.1:0-426 GCA_036826495.1 Burkholderiaceae bacterium | reverse complement strand
CGGACACCACGAAATCGAAGCGGCCTTCGCGCAGCTTGTTGAATGCGGCCAGCCCGTCCTCCGCCTCGTCGGCGTGCTGGTAGCCGATCTCCTTCAGCAGATTGCGGATGATCCTGCGCATCGTCGAGAAATCATCGACGATCAGAAACTTCATGTCGGGGCTGGGGATCATTTGGGCTCCTTGGATTTCCTCGGGACGGCACCCGCGGGTTCGATCGGCTCGCGCACGGCACGCGGCTCGGCGCCCGGCGCGGGGTCGGCCGGTGCTTCGCCGGTGTCGAGCTGGTCACCCTTCAGCAGACGCTGCTCGGCTTCCTTGTTCATCACGATGATCGAGATCCGGCGGTTCACCGACGCCGCCGGATCAGCCGTATCGAACGGCACCACTGCCGCCAGCCCGACCCCGCGCAGGATCTTGTTCTCGGC
>DAISWF010000153.1:2445-14006 GCA_036826495.1 Burkholderiaceae bacterium | reverse complement strand
GGTGCGGGCCCGGCCGGCGCGCTGCGCCTGGGCTTCACGGGCTCTGCTGCTTACGAGGCGGTCCCCCGGCTGCTGCAGGCCTTCCGTACGGAGTATCCGAAGGTCGACATCGAGATCTACGAATCGACCACCACCGAATTGCTGCGCAGGATCGAAAGCCAGGCGCTCGACGTGGCGCTGGTCGCCTATCCCGTGCTGGAAGACACGAGTGCGCAGATCCTGCTGCTGCGGCACGAGCGGCTGATGGCCGCCGTGCGTATCGATTCGCAACTGGCGCAGCGGTCCGAAGTGACGCTCGCCGAACTGGCGCAGGTGCCTTTCATCATCCATTCGCGATCGCAGGCGCCCCATATGCACTTCATCGTCCTGCATGCCTTCCAGCAGGCCGGCATCCAGCCGCGGGTGGTGCAGCAGGCCGTTCAGGTGAGCTCGATGCTGGGCTTGGTCGAGGGCGGCATGGGCGTCGCCCTCGTTTCGGCGATGGTGGCCGGGCATGTCAGCGACCACGTGAAACTGCTGCCGCTGGCCGGTCCCGGCTCCGATCTTGATCTGGGCATGGGTATCGCAACCCTCCCGGATGCCCAGACGCCCACGGCGCGCAACTTCGTGCGCCTGGCCCAGCGCGTGCTGGGCGAGCCAAGCGCGGGCTGAGCACGTCGCGGCACCCATACGCGCCGTGTATCGTCCGAGCCGCAGGCGGTATTGGACGGCCGGCGGCAGCGCTCCTAGATTCCTGACTCACATGCAACAAGGAGATCACGACATGGGACCGCTCGCCGGCCTGAAGATCATCGAGCTCGCGGGCATCGGCCCGGCCCCGTTCGGCGTCATGCAGTTGGCCGACATGGGGGCCACGGTGCTGCGCATCGACCGGCGCGAACCGGCCGATCTGGGCGTACCCAAGCAGCTCAAGTACAACCTGCTGATGCGCAACCGCCAGTCCATCGCGCTCGACCTGAAGGACGCGGAGGCGGTCCGCTTCGTTCTGGAACTGGTGGCGCAGGCCGATGTGCTGATCGAGGGCTTCCGTCCCGGCGTGACCGAGCGGATGGGGCTCGGCCCGCAAGCCTGCCTGGCGCGCAACCCCAGGCTGATCTACGGCCGGATGACCGGATGGGGCCAGACCGGCCCGCTCGCGCCGGCCGCCGGCCACGACATCAACTACATCGCGCTCACCGGCGCGCTGCACGCCATCGGCCGCCGGGGCCAGCCGCCCAGCCCGCCGCTGGCGCTGGTGGGCGATATGGGCGGCGGCGGCATGTTCCTGGCGCTGGGCGTGCTGGCGGCGGTGCTGCATGCGCGCGAAACAGGAGTGGGCCAGGTCGTCGATGCTTCCATCGTCGATGGCGCGGCGTCGCTCTGCACCGCCTTCTACGGCCTGGCGGCGTCCGGCCAGTGGCGATCCGAGCGGGGCAGCAACGTGCTGGATTCGGGGGCGCCGTTCTACGACGTCTACGAATGCGGCGACGGCGAATGGATCTCGATCGGCCCGATCGAAGGGCGTTTCTTCGCCGGGTTGCTGCAGCGTCTGGACATCGATCCGGCCGTCATCGGCAAGCAGTACGACGTGCAGGCCTGGCCACGGGCCAAGAAGGCGATCGCCGAAGCTTTCCGAACGCGCACGCGCGAGGAATGGTGCGAGCGGCTGGAAGGCACCGACGTCTGCTTTGCGCCGGTGCTCGATTTTGCCGAGGCGCCCGGCCATCCGCACCTGCGGGCTCGTGGCACCTTCCTCGAGGTCGATGGCGTGGTGCAGCCCGCGCCGGCCTTGCGCTTCAGTCGAACCCCCTCGGCGAACCCGACGCCGCCGCAAGCCCCCGATGCGGCGCGTGCTCTGCATGGCTGGCTCGAGGCCGACGAGCGGGCGCGCTGGAAGGCCCTGCTCGGTGACTAGGCCTTGCGGGTGCAAAGCGGTGCATCGCGCGGGCGGGTGATGGCGGAACGCCGACGCACGGCAGACCCCCCGAAACGGGGAGTGGCGGGACCCGCACGATCTCCCTAGCATGGGCCCCGGCTCGGCTGGCACCCGTCAGGTGTGCGGCCCGCCCTCGAACGGGGAGACACGGAATGAAAGTGATTGCGGCATTGCTGCTGGCGGGGGTGGTGGGGGTCACCGTCCCGCCGTCCAACGCGCCGGCACTGGGCGACGGCTTTCTGAACCCGCCTCTTGGCCTCTTCGGCTCGATCGGCCCCGGGGGCGGAGCGGATCTGATGATCCGGACGCTGGCCGATCAGTTGTCCAGTCAGTTCGGCCAGCCCGTCATCGTCGAGAATCGCCCCGGCGGCGACGGCGTCGTGGCGGCGCAGGCGCTGCTCGGCGCGCCGGCCGACGGCTACACGATGTCGATCGTGTCCACCGGCATCACCGTCATCAACCCGATCCTCATTCCGAGCCTGCCGTTCAGGACCAGCGACTTCCAGCCGCTGGTCGGCATGGGCCGGCTGGCTTCGGTCTTCGCGGTGCCGGCGGATTCGAAGGCCACGTCGTTCAAGGCGCTGATGGATTCGGCGCGCGCAGCGCCGGGCACGGTGACGATGGGCACCTACGGGCCGGTGACGAAGATTCCCTGCCAGATCATCGAACGCAAGCTGGGCGCGAAGTTCAACCACGTGAGCTACAAGGGGCCGTCGCAGATGCTGGCCGACCTGACCGGCGGCAACATCGATGCGGCGTTCTTCGACGCCGGCATCGTCGCGCCGATGGTGCGCACCGGAAAGCTCAAGGCCCTCGTCATCTCGTCGAGGGAACGCCTGCCCTTGCTGCCCGACGTTCCCACGTTGCGTGAAGCCGGCATCACCGACTTCGATCCACCGATCTGGAACGGCGTGGCCGTGCGCGGCACGCCGGAGCCGGTCGCCCGCAAGCTCGAAGCCGCGCTGCAGCAGGCGATGAAATCGGCCGCCTGGAAGGACCTGCTTGCTCGCCTCGGCAATGTCGAGCCGTGGCCGGTGGGCAGCGCGGAGCTGGCCCGGACTTTTGCGGTCGACGGCGAGTTCTATCGCAAGGAACTGGCCGCCGCCGGCCTTCAGTGATTCCTCTCCGGTCGCATACCATGACAGAAAGCCACAGTCCGCCGCTGCAAGGCATCCGCGTCCTCGAACTCGGCCATTTCGTCGCGGGGCCCGGGGTCTCGATGACCCTCCGGGAATTGGGCGCCGAAGTATTGAAGATCGAGCCGCTGGCCGGCGACAGCCCCCGCCACATGGGTCCGCTCGGACAGGCCATCGTCAATGCCTACAACCGCGGCAAGCGCTCCATCGCGGTGGATCTGCAGAAGCCCGAAGGGCGGGCCCTGGTGCAGCGGCTGGCCGGCACCTGCGACGTCGTCGTGCAGAACCAGCGCCCCGGCGTGGTCGAGCGCATGGGGCTGGGCGCGGCCCAGTTGCGCGAGCGCCATCCGCGTCTGATCTATCTGTCGGTGTCGGGATTCGGTTCCCGGGGCATCTCCCGCGATCGTCCCGGCTTCGACGTCGTGGGCCAGGCGGAAAGCGGCCTCATGTCGGTGACGGGTGATCCCGCGGGCCCGCCGCAGAAGGTGGGCGCGCCGATCATCGACAAGATGACGGCGCATGTCGGTACGCAAGCCGTGCTGGCCGCGCTGTTCAGGCGCGAGCGCACCGGCGAGGGGGCGACGATCGAGACGTCGCTGCTCGAGAACGCGCTGCACCTGCAGCAGTGCTTCATCACGGATTTCATGGCCACCGGCATCCAGCCGCGCCGGCCGGGTCATGGCAGCGAGCATTTCGCGCCGGGCGCCGACCTGATACGCACCGCCGACGGCCACATCGCGATCACCGCCTACATCGATGCTCACTGGGCGAGGTTGTGCGGGCTGATCGGCCGCCCCGAACTGGGCGAGGACCCGCGGTTCGAGACCAATGCGCTGCGGGTGGCCAATCGCGAGGCGATGCGCCAGGCGCTGACCGCTCATTTCGAGAGGCTGTCCACCGAGGATGCGGTGAGACTGCTCGCGGGGGGGCAGATCGTCGCAGCCGCGGTCCGGCAGTATGCCGACGTCGTGGCCAGCGACGACGTGCGGATGAGCGGGATGCTGCTGGACGTGCCGACGGCGGACGGCGCGGGTTATCGCACGCTCGGGCTGCCGTACGCCTTCGACGGCGAAGACCGGCCGAACCCACCGGCCGCCCCGGGCATCGGCTCCGACACCGAATCCGTCCTGGCCGGGATCGGCGTGAGCCGCGAAGAATGCGAGGCACTGCGCCGCGCGGGCGTCGTGGCCTGAAGGACGAGGACAGCCTTTCCATGGACATCTCCCGCATGGTCTTTCGCGAAGACCACGAAATGCTTCGCCAGACGGCGGCCCGTTTCATCGAGCGCGAATGCCTGCCGCGCCAGGCCGCCTGGGACGCCGCCGGCCGCGTCGACCGCGAGACCTGGCAGAAGGCAGGCCGCGAGGGTCTGCTGTGCACCACCATTCCCGCGGAATACGGCGGCGGCGGCGGTGACTTCGGCCATGCGGCCGTGGTGTACGAGGCCATTGCCAGCAGCGGTGTCTCGGGGCTGGGCTTCGGCCTGCATTCGGACATCATCGCTCCGTACTTCGTTCGGCTCGGTACCGAGGAGCAGAAGCGGCGCTGGCTGCCGGGCATCTGCGCCGGTGAGCTGATCCTCGCGATCGGCATGTCCGAACCGGGCAGCGGCAGCGACCTGAAGGCGATCCGCACGACGGCCCGCCGTCAGGGCGACGAGTACGTGATCAACGGCAGCAAGATCTTCATCAGCAACGGGCTGAACTGCGATCTGCTGCTGCTCGCCTGCAAGACCGACCCGGAGGCGGGCGCCAAGGGCGTCAGCCTGGTCGTCGTCGAGGCCAGCCGCGCGGGTTTCCGGCGCGGCCGCAAGCTCGACAAGGTGGGCATGCCGGCCGGCGACACCGCCGAGCTGTTCTTCGACGACGTGCGCGTGCCGGTGAGCAACCGGCTGGGCGAGGAAGGGCAGGGTTTCGCCTACATGATGCAGGAGCTTGCGCAGGAGCGGCTGCTGATCGCCATCTCCTGCGCGAGGATCCTCGAGGTGCAACTGGAGCATACGCTGGCCTACGTGAAGGAGCGCCAGGCGTTCGGTCACACCGTGTGGGACTTCCAGAACACCCGCTTCAAGCTGGCCGACGTGAAGGCGCAGGCGGTGGCCACCCGGGTGCTGGTCGACCACTACATCGGCGAGCACATGCGCCGCAAGCTGACCTTGCAGGAGGCCGCGATCGCCAAGCTGTATGCCACCGAGACGATGTGGAAGGCGATCGACGAGATGGTGCAGGTGCACGGCGGCTACGGCTACATGCGCGACTACCCGATCGGCCGGGCCTTCGGCGACCTGCGTTACACCCGCATCGCCGGCGGCACGAACGAGGTGATGCGCGAGCTGATCTCGCGCGCGCTGTGAAGGCCCGCGGCGCGGCGAACGCGCCGGACCGGGAGCCGTCCCTGTAACCGAGGAGTCAAACCTTGTCATTCGAAAGCACGAAGCTCAGGTGCTGCAGCCTGAAGACCGGCGACGGCATCGCGGTGTTCGAGATGCTGAAGCCCGAATCCCGCAATGCGTTCAACCCTGACATGAAGGCCGATCATCTGGAGCTCGTGGCGCGGGTGCGCGGCGACCGCTCGATACGGTCGGTGGTCATCGCGGGGTCCGGCGGCGCCTTCTGCGCAGGGGGCGATCTGAAGGCGCTGACGTCGAATCGCGACGCCGACGGGCAGCCGATCCGGGACGTCGCGGCCTCACGCGTGAGGCTGCGCGACACCCACGCATGGTTCGAGCAGCTCTTCAACCTGGAGGTGCCGGTGATTGCCGCGGTCGATGGGGCGGCCTTCGGAGCGGGATTCTCGCTGGCGCTGGCGGCGGACTTCATCGTCGCGTCGCCGCGGGCCTCGTTCTGCATGGCCTTCAACCGCATCGGCGCGATACCCGACCTGGCGGCGCTGTACATGCTGCCGAGGATGATCGGGCTGCGCAAGGCCAAGGACATCATGATGACCGCGCGGGTGGTCGGTTGCGAGGAGGCTCATGCGCTCGGCATCGTCCATTCGGTGCATCCCGCCGAAGGGCTGCTGGACGTCGCGATCGGCATGGCGAAGAACTTCGCGCAGGGCTCCGTCGATGCCCTCGCGTTCACCAAGGTGTACGCCAACCAGTCGCTGGAATCCGACTACGCGACGATGGCCAGGCTGGAGGCGCATGCCCAGGCGATGTGCCTGAACAGCGACTATTTCTTCGACGCGGTCGAGCGCTTCGTCGATCGCAAGCCGGCCAGGTTCGTCTGGAACGGATGAGACGGCGGCATTCGATCACTTTCGGAAGGAGGAGGACGACATGAAAGCAGTTGCAGCGATGCTGCTGACGCTGGGACTTGCGCTGCCGGCGAGCCAGGCGCGAGCCCAGGCAGACGATTTTCCGAACCGGGCGATGCGGATGATCGTCTCGATCGGACCCGGCGGCGGGGCGGACCTGATGATCCGCGCGTTGGCCGACCAGCTCTCCAGCCAGTTCGGCCAACCGGTGGTGGTCGAGAACCGGCCCGGCGGAGACGGCGTCGTGGCGGCGCAGGCATTGCTGAGCGCGCCGGCCGATGGCTACACGATGTCGATCGTGTCGACCGGCATCACCGTCATCAACCCGATCCTGATCCCGAATCTGCCGTTCAAGACGAGCGACTTCCAGCCGCTGGCGGGCATGGCCAGGCCGGTGGCGGTGTTCGCCGTGCCGGCCGCGTCGAAGTCGTCCTCGCTGGCGGCGCTGATGGACCGGGCCCGCCCGGCTCCCGATTCCGTGACGATGGGCACCTACGGCCCGATCTACAAGATCCCGAGCCAGATGCTCGAGCGCAAGCTGGACGTGCAGTTCAATCACGTGGCCTACAAAGGGCCGTCCCAGCTACTGGCCGACCTGTCGGGCGGGAACATCGACGTGGGCTTCCTGGACGCCGGCGCGGTCGCGCCGATGGTCCGCACCGGCAAGCTGAAGGGCCTGGCCGTCACGTCCAGGAGCCGGCTGGATTCGCTGCCCGATGTGCCGACGTTGCGGGAGGCGGGCATCAACGACTTCGATCCGCCGATCTGGAACGGCGTGGCGGTGCGCGCGGGTACGCCCGAACCGGTCGCCCGCAAACTGGAGGCCGCGCTGCAGCGGGCGATGAAATCCGCCGCCTGGAAGGATCTGCTGGCGCGCCTGGGCAACGTCGAGCCCTGGCCGGCGAGCAGCGAGGAGCTGGCGCGGACCTTCGTCGTCGACGGCGACTTCTACCGCAAGGCCGCCGCCGCGGCCGGGCTGAAGTGATCCGGCGAAGCGGTGCCCGACGGCTCCGCCGGAAGGCGCTGCGCGATCGCCACTACAATCGATGAATGGAGAGCCGTCGGGCCAGACCTGTCTCGAAGCCGGCGGGCCAGATCGCCGCCACCAAGCTCGTGCCGCCGCGCGCCGCGCGGCAGCTCGTGGTCAGAGAGGCGCTGCTGGCCCGGCTGACCGAGGCGCGATGGCTTCGCTGCGTGCTGCTGCGCAGCCCGGTGGGCAGCGGCAAGACCAGCACGCTGGTGGCCTGGCGCCAGGAGCTGATGTCGCTGGATTTCGACGTCGCCTGGCTGTCCGCGGCCGCCGAGGACGACGAGGCTTCGCGGTTCTTCGACTGCCTGCTGGCGAGCATCGCGCAGGTCGAGCCGGCGATCGTCGGCGATGCGTCGCTGCTGGCCGGGCGCGCGCTCGATGAACCGGCCATCGAGTATCTGGTCATCGCGCTGGTGCGCGGCATCGCGGCCCATCGGCGGGAGCTGGTGCTGATGGTGGACGATCTGCAGTATCTGGACGACCCTGGCGTCACGCTGGCCCTTCAGAGGCTGCTGGACTACGCCCCGGCCAACCTGCACCTGGTCTTCGCATCACGCAGCGCCCCCCGGTTCTCGCTGGCGAGGCTGCGGTCCCAGCAGCTTGCGGCCGAGTTCAATCTGCGCGACCTGCTGTTCTCCGAAGCCGAGTCCGAATCGTTCCTGCGCCAGCGGCTGGGGGTGATCGATCCGCGCGACGCGGCGCAGCTTCATCGGCTCACCGAGGGCTGGGTGGCCGGGTTGCAGCTCTTCGCGGTCGACCTGAAGGTGCGCAAGACCACGCATTATCCGCAGGTGCCGCTGCGCGATGCCCGGTCGTTCGCGCAGTTCATCGAGCGCGAGGTGCTCGTGCGCCTGTCGGGGCAGGACCTGGATCTGCTGACGCGGATGGCGGTGTGCAACCGTTTCTGCGCCCAGTTGTGCGCCACGCTGATCGGCACGCCGCGCGCCGTCGCGCAGATGATGAGTCGTCTGTCGGAGCTGGAGCGCAACGACCTGTTCCTCACGCAGATTCCCACCGGCGAGCGGGAGATCTGGTACCGGCTTCATCCGCTTCTGCGCGAGGCGCTGATGATCCGGCTGGACGGCCTGCCGGACGCGGACCGCCGGGCGCTGCATGCGCTGGCCTGGCGCTGGTTCGAAGACCACGGCCACGTCGACGAAGCGGTGCGCCACGCGGTGCTGTCCGGCGAGACGAGCGCCGCCGCGGACCTGGTGGAATCGATCGCCGACAGCATGATGGAGCGCGGCGAGTACAACCAGGCTGCAGCGCTGATCAGGCAGCTTCCCCAGGCGGAACTGCAGGGCAGACGGTTGGCGCTGAGGCTCTCGCTGGCTCGTCTGCAGCTCTATCGGGGGGAGGTCGACCGGCTGTCCGAAAGCATCACCGGTCTGCGCCGTGAGTTCGACACCAGCGCGGTGGCGCCCGACCGGCGCCACCGGTTCGAGCTGCTGTACCTGCGCGGGGCGCTGGCGGCGCAGCGCGAGGATCGCGCGGAGATCGAAGCCTGCCTGCCGCTGCTGCGCGGCGCGCCCGACGACATCGGTGCGATGCAGAAGGCGGGCATGGCCAACGTGATGGCGTGGATGCACCTGTGCCGGGGCGAGTTTGCCGACGCCCGCCAGGTGCTGGCAGGGGCTTCGGCACTGGAGCGTTCACCTCAGTTGGGCATGGTCGCCGATTGCCTGGTGGGACTGAGTCATGTGCAGCAGGGTCACATGGCTGCCGCCGAGCAATGCCTCGATCAGGTGCTGGAGCGTTCCGGCATCCAGGGCTCGGCGTTCAGCGTGGCCACGCATATGGCGGCCTGCCTGCTGGCCGACGTGTTGTACGAGCGGAATGCGCTCGGCCGTCTGCGCGAATCGCTGCAGGGGCATATCGACGTGGTCGAGCGGATCTCCTTTCCGCATGCGGCCCTGTTCGCGCTGCTGGCGCTCGGCCGGGCGGAACGCTTGGCGGGCCACCGGGTACAGGCCTGGGCCTGCATCGATCGGCTGGAGGACTATGCCGGCCGGCGCGGGCTCGAACGACTGACGGCCCACGCGCTGGGCACCCGGGTGCAATGGCATCTGCTGGACGGCGAGCCGGGGCTCGCCGCCAAGTCGCTGGCGCGGCTGCAGCAGATCGGCGGCCGGCACGCCGGGGCCCGCTGGGGGGGCTCCGGCGAGATCCTGCTGCTGGCCTCCAGGGCGCGCATCGCCTGGCTGGTGCACGAACGGGAGCACCGGCGGGCGGTGGCGGAGCTGCGCCGCCTGAGGTCCGCCTGCGAGGCGGCCGGCCGGCATCGCGATGCCGTGGGCCTGGGGCTGATGCTTTCGTCGCTGCTGCTCGAGGATGGCGGGGCGGCGCCGGCGCGCGAGGCGTCGCGTCAGGAACTGCTGCGGGCGCTGGTAAGCGGCCACCGGCTGGGCCTCGTCCGCACGGTGCTCGACGCGTCCGAGCGGATGGCCGAACGGCTCAACGGTCTGGCGGCGGAACGTACGCTCGACCCCATCGTCGACTTCTATCTGAAACGGCTGCTGCAGGCGGCCGAACCGGCGCCCGATGCGGGGGAGCCTCGGGCCGCCGTGGCGAGGGGCCAGGTGATCGATTCACTGAGCGAACGCGAGACCGACGTGCTGATGCTGGTTTCGCAGAGCATGGCGAACAAGCGCATCGCCCGGATACTGAACGTTTCCGCAGAAACGGTGAAGTGGCATCTGAGGAACATCTACGTCAAGCTCGGCGTATCGAGCCGGGACGAAGCGGTTGCAAGGATGCGCAATGCAAATCTCGACAGGAGAAGACATGGCTGAAGCTGCTTTCCAGACGCTGATCTACGAAGTGCCCGAGCCCGGCATCGCCCGGATCCGGCTGAACCGCCCGGACCGGGCCAATGCCCAGGACACCCAGCTCCTCTACGAGCTGAACGATGCGTTCGACCGCGCCGCGCACGACAACGACGTACGCGTGATCATCCTGGCTGCCGAAGGCAAGCACTTCTCGGCCGGCCATGACCTGGGCGAGACCGATTCGGCCGGTGCGATGAAGCGCTACCGCACGGTGGGCACGATGTGCGGCTTCGGCTGCGCCGGCGCCGAGGCGCAGATGTCGCGCGAGGAGGAGATCTACATCGGCTTCTCGGAGCGCTGGCGCAACATCCCGAAGCCGACGATCGCGGCGGTGCAGGGCAAGTGCATCGCCGGCGGCCTGATGCTGGCCTGGCCGTGCGACCTGATCGTCGCCAGCGACGATGCGTCGTTCGCCGACCCGGTGGTCAGCTTCGGCGTCGGCGGCGTCGAGTGGTTCCATCACGCCCAGGAAGTCGGCATCCGCAAGGCCAAGGAGATGCTGTTCACGTCGGACGCGATCACCGCCGCCGAGGCCCAGGTGCTGGGCATGGTCAACAAGGTGGTGCCGCGCGAGCAGCTTCAGCAGGCGACGCTGGAGATGGCGCGCAAGATCGCGATGAAGTCGCGCTTCGCATTGAAGATGGCCAAGCTGTCGATCAATGGCGCGCAGGATGCCGGCGGGCGCGAACTGGCAATGAAGAATGCCTTCCATCTGCACCAGCTCGCGCATACGCACAACCTGAAGCTGTTCGGGCTGCTGGTCGATCCGACCGGTCTGCCCGAGGCGACGCGCAAGGCGATGGCGGCACGGCTCGCGGCGGCACAGCAGCAGAACCAGCCCTGAAGATCGACATCGACGAATGAGTTCGATCGTGATCTCCGCGCCCATCCTCGAAGGAGCGCTGGTCACCCTCCGTCCGCTGGCCGCCGCGGACGGACCGGCGCTGGTGGACGCAGCGGCGGACGGTGAGCTCTGGTCGCTTCCGTACACCGTCGTGCCGTCGGCGTCGACGGCAGCGCCGTACATCGAGAAGGCGCTGCAGGGCTTCGCGGAGGGAACGGTGATTCCGTTCGCCGTCACGCTTTCGGCGGACGGCAAGGTGATCGGCTCCACGCGCTTCTGGAAGATCGATCGCGAGAATCGCAAGCTCGAGATCGGTCACACCTGGTATGCAGGGTCCTGGCAGCGGACGGCGGCCAACACCGAGAGCAAGCTGCTGATGCTCCGTCATGCGTTCGAGGAGCTGCGGTGCGTGCGTGTGCAGTTCACGACGGACGTGCTGAACGAGCGGTCGCGGGCGGCGATCCTCCGCCTGGGGGCGGTGGAGGAGGGCATCATCCGCAATGAACGGATCATGCCGAACGGCAGGAAGAGGACTTCCGTCCGCTACAGC
>DAISWF010000153.1:568-2435 GCA_036826495.1 Burkholderiaceae bacterium | reverse complement strand
GGAGGCCGCCGGTGCGCGGCGGTGGGGTCGGCCGCCGCCGTACCTATAATCGGCAGGGTTCGAATCCCGACCGGCATGGCGAAGCATCATCACAACGTCTACGTCGTGGAGCTGCATCGCGACGTGCTCTACGAGCGGCGGTTCCGCGACGCCAACCCGCGATACGACGGGTTCGCGCCCTGCGTATACATCGGCATGACCGGCCTGTCGCCGGAGCGGCGTTTTGCGAACCACAAGGCGGGTGTGCGCGGCAACCGCTATGTGCAGCGCTTCGGGCTGCGGCTGCGGCCCGATCTCTACGCGTTCTTCAATCCGATGCCGTACTCGGCCGCCTGCACGCTGGAGGCGGAACTGGCGCAGGAGTATCGGGAGCGCGGCTGGGCGGTCTGGCAGGCGTGAAGAGGCGGGGCCCGGGGCCGCAGACGGGCGACCACCGCAACGGTCGTCGCGGGCCGCGGACCGCAGGCAGGGAGGGGCGTCGCAGGCGCCGCGCCGTTCTCACGCCTGCGCCAGCAGCTCCCGCGCATGCTTGCGCGTCGTCGTCGTGATGTCGACGCCGCCCAGCATCCGCGCGATCTCCTCGACCCGGCCGGTGCGGTCGAGCAGCGTGACGCGGCTGACCGTCCGTTCGCCGGCCGTCTCCTTGCTGACCGCGAAGTGATGATGGGCCTTGGCCGCGACCTGCGGCAGGTGGGTCACGCAGAACACCTGATGCGAGGCGCCCAGGCGCCGCATCAGCTCGCCGATCACCTCGGCCACCGCGCCGCCGACGCCGGCATCGGCTTCGTCGAAGATCAGCGTGGGCACCGGGTTGGTCTCGGCGGCCAGCACCGCGATCGCCAGGCCGACCCGTGACAGCTCGCCGCCGGAGGCCACCTTGGCCAGCGGCCGCGGCGCCGCACCGGCATGGGCGGCGATCCGGAACTCGACCCGGTCCGCGCCGCTCGCCGTCGGATCGCCCGGCTCGATGACCACCTCGAAGCGGCCGCCGGTCATGCCGAGCTGGTGGATGTTGCGGACCACGCCGGCCGACAGCTTGCGCGCGGCCGCCTTGCGCTGCTTCGTCAGCGCGGCCGCCGCCCGGTCATAGTCGGCACGCGCCGCTTCGGCCTTCTGGCGCAGCGCGTCGATGTCGGCGGCCGCCACCACGTCGGCCAGCCGCTGCCGCCATTCGTCGAGCTGCCCGGCCAGCGCCTCGGGCGCCAGCTTGAACTTGCGGGCCGCCGAGAAGATCGCGCCGATCCGCCGGTCGACCGCCTCGAGCCGCTGCGGATCGGCGTCGACCCGGTCGGCATAGCCGGCCAGATCGGACGCCGCCTCGTCGAGCTGGATCTGCGCGCTTTCGATGAGGCCGACGCTGTTGGCCAGCCGCGTGTCGACCTCGGCCAGCGGCCGCAGCCGCTGCAGCAACTGATAGAGCTGCGAGGACACCGCGTCGTCGCGCTCGGCCAGCAGGTCGGCGCCGGCGCGTGCGCCGTCGATCAGCGCGGCGGCATGGGCGAGCTGCTTCTGCTCCTGGTTCAGCGCCTGCCATTCGTCCGGCGCGAGCTTGAGCTGCTCGATCTCGTTGACCTGCCATTCGAGCCGTTCGCGTTCCAGCAGCAGCTCGCGCCCGGCCCGCTCGGCCCGCTCCAGGTCGGCGGCCAGCCGCCGCCACTGCGCGTGCAGCCGGCCGATCTCGCGGACCGCGTCGGCGCAGCCGCCGAATGCATCGAGCAGCTCCCGCTGGCCGTCGGCCCGCATCATCGACTGGGTGGCGTGCTGGCCGTGGATGTCCAGAAGCTGCTCGGCCAGTTCGCGAAGCTGCGTGGCGGTGGCCGGATGGCCGTTGACCAGCGCACGCGAGCGCCCGTCGGCGTCGACCAGC
>DAISWF010000153.1:0-558 GCA_036826495.1 Burkholderiaceae bacterium | reverse complement strand
CCCGCCGCAACAGCAGCAGTCCGTCGTCGCCGGCCAGGTCGCGCTCGGCCAGCCAGCGGTCGACCGTCTCGCCGACGCGGAACTCGGCGGTGATGTCGGCGCGCTGCGCGCCGTCGCGCACGACGCCGGCGTCGGCCCGGCCGCCGGTGGCCAGCCCCAGCGCATCGAGCAGGATCGACTTGCCAGCCCCCGTTTCGCCGGACAGCACGGTGAAGCCTGCGCCGAACTCGATTTCGGCCGCGTCGACGATGACGAAATCACGCAGGACCAGGCGTTGCAGCACGGCGCACTCGTCCCGGCGTCACAGGTTCTCGGGCACCGGCTTGCGCAGGATCGGCAGCTCGTGCCAGTTCAGCTTGGTCCGCAAGGTCGCGAAATAGCTGTAGCCCTCCGGGTGCAGGAAGCGCGCGGTGAACGGTGCCCGCTGGATCACGATGTCGTCGCCGGTCTGCAGGTCGCTGAACACCTGCATGTCGCCGGCCACCCGCGGCTCGCGGCCCTCGACCACCCGGATCGTGATGGACACGTGGTCGGGCAGCACGATCGGCCGGTTCGACA
>DAISWF010000152.1:0-14040 GCA_036826495.1 Burkholderiaceae bacterium | reverse complement strand
GACGGCGTCGGCACGATGCTCGTCGAGGAGACGCTCGAGGCGCTGCGCGAGGCCGCGCGCGACGACGTCGGCGGCATCCTCGCGCTGATCCGCCCGCTCGAGGAGGACGGCACGCTGGTCAAGCGCGACCGCGCGCGCATCGAGCAGGAGGTCGCCAACTTCACGGTGATCGAGCACGACGGCGTGATCTTCGGCTGCGCCGCGCTCTACCCCTACCGCGACGAGCGGATCGGCGAGATGGCCTGTCTGGCCGTCAATCCGCACGAGCAGGGCCAGGGCGATGGCGAACGGATCCTCAAACGCATCGAGCAGCGCGCCCGCGCCGCCGGGCTCACGAAGCTGTTCGTGCTGACCACCCGCACGATGCACTGGTTCCTCAAGCGCGGCTTCGTGCAGGCCGGGGTCGAGTCGCTGCCGAGCGAACGGCGCAATCTCTACAACTGGCAGCGCAAATCGCAGGTGCTCGTCAAGGACATCGCCTGAACGGGCGCGGACCGTACACCGACCGGTGGGCGGCGGACAAACAGGAGCGAACGACATGGCCCGCAATATTTTCTGCGTGAAGCTGCAGCGCGAGGCGGAAGGACTGGACTTTCCGCCCTATCCCGGCGAACTCGGCAAGAAGCTCTACGAGAACGTCTCCAAGGAAGCCTGGCAGGACTGGATCCGGCATCAGACGATGCTGGTCAACGAGAACCGGCTGAGCCTGGCCGATGCGCGGGCCCGCAAGTACCTCGCGACGCAGATGGAACAATATTTCTTCGGCGCCGGCGCCGACCGGCCGGCGGGCTACGTGCCGCCGGGCCAGTAGCCGCTCAGGCGAACAGCGCGTCGAACCCCTCGATCGGCTCGAAGCGCTTGTTGCGGAACATCAGCCGGGTCGGCCCGGGTATCGCGCGGCGCGTGAGCGGATGGCCGGGATCGCCCGGATAGCAGACCACCCGGTTGCCGTCGACCTGGATCGGCTCGGGCTGGATCACCGGCGGCGGGCGGCTGGCCGCCTCGGACAGCGCCGAAGCGACGGATGCATGGCGCGACAGGTGCGCCAGCGTCATGATCTGCGGCGGCGCCAGCTCGATCTCGTGCGCCCAGTAACGGTCCAGCGCATCACGCGGCGACCACCAGGCGCTGTCGGAGGCCTCGCGGTTGTCGTGCTCGGCATGCTGGCCGGCCGGCACCGTGCCGGCGAAGAAACGGGTGTCGAAGCGCTTGGTCTGCACCGACGGCACGACCGGCGTGATCCAGCGTGACCAGGGCACCAGCCGGCTCGCGGCGATCGTCAGACCGAGCTGACGGCAGATCTCGGCGAACGGCCGGCCCTCGCGGGCCAGCGCCATCGCCTCGCGCTGCTCGGCATCACCGGCCCGCGGCGCCAGCAGGATGCCCGATTCCTCGAAGGTCTCGCGGCAGGCGGCGAAGAACGTCGCCGCCGCCACCACCGGCTCCAGCTCGGGTTCGGCCAGCGCCCGGTGCAGCGCTCCGGGTTCCTCCTCCAGGCAGCCGATGCAGACCTCCTCGCGATCGGCCGTATCGACCTTGCCGCCGGGGAACACGTAGGCGCCCCCCAGCACGTCGGAAGCGCCGTGGCGCTTGACCATGAAGATCTCGAGGCCACTCGGGGCATCTCTGAGCAGCAGCACCGAAGCGGCGGCGCGCGGCGGAGTGGTGACGGTCTGGTGATTGAGCTCCATTCGCGGATGTTACCGTTAAACTTGCCCCCCATGCCCGATACGGACTCCTCCCGGGGCGACCCGCGCCTGTCGCTGGATACCTCCTGCGACCCGCCGGTGCTCGAACTGCGTGGCACCTGGATCACCGCTGCCGGCCTGCCCGATGCCGCCGGCATCGTGTCGCGGCTGCGCAAGGGTTCGGATCTGTCGGTGCGCGGCAGCGGGGTCGAGCGCTGGGACACCTCGATCGCCGCCTTCCTGCGCAGCCTCGAGCAGGCGGTGACCGGCGGCGGCGGCCGGCTGCTCGCGCATGAGCTGCCGGCCGGCGCCGAACGGCTGCTCGGCCTGATCCGCAGCTCGACCGCGCCGGTCCGCGCCGACAAGCCCAGGCCCCGGCTGGTCGTCGCGATCGGGCAGCAGGTCTCGCACCGGTTCCACCGGATCGAGGCATGGATGGCGATCGCCGGGCTGACGGTGCTGGCGCTCGCCCGGTTCGCCACCGGCCGCGCGCGGGTGCCGATGTCGGACTTCCTCGAGCAGTTGGTCGAATGCGGCCCGCGGGCGCTGCCGATCGTCACCCTGCTGTCGTTCCTGATCGGCGGCATCACCGCGTTCGTGGGCGTCGTGCAGCTACGGGTGTTCGGCGCCGAGATCTACGTCGCCAACCTGGTCGGCATGGGCATGCTGCTGGAGATGGGCGCGCTGATGATGGCGGTCATCATGGCCGGCCGCGCCGGCGCCGCGTTCGCCGCGGCGCTCGGCACGATGCAGACCAACGAGGAGATCGACGCGCTGCAGACGCTGGGCTTCGATCCGGTCGAGTTCCTGGTGATGCCGCGGATCCTCGCGCTGACGCTGATGGCGCCGCTGCTGACCCTGTACGCCGACATGCTGGGCATCCTGGGCGGGGCGTTCGTGGGCCTGACGATGCTCGACATGTCGCCGTATACCTACTTCCGCGAAACGGCCGAGGCGATCCAGCTTTCCGATGCCATCAAGGGATTGATCAAGGGCACCGCGTTCGGCGCGCTGATCGGCTTCGCCGGCTGCCTGCGCGGCATCGAATGCGGACGCAGCGCGCAGGCGGTCGGACGGGCCACCACGTCTGCGGTGGTCACCGCGATCGTGCTGATCGTGCTGGCCGACGCGTTCATCACGGTGCTGATGTTCGTCTACGACGGGATGCTGTGATGGGGCCCGCCCCCGGCGCGCAGATCACCGTGAGCAGGCTGACGATGGGCTACGACGACCGGGTCGTGCAGCGCGACATCGACTTCGAGGTGGCCTGCGGCACGCGCTTCATCATCATGGGCGACTCCGGCTCCGGCAAGAGCACCCTGCTCAAGCACATGATCGGGCTGAACCGGCCGCTGGCCGGCGAGGTGTGGTTCGGCGATCGCAATCTCTGGGCGCTCAGCGACACCGCCCGCCAGGAGCTGGCGCGCAGCTTCGGCGTGCTGTATCAGTCCGGCGCGCTGTGGAGCTCGATGACGCTGGCCGAGAACGTCGCGCTGCCGCTGTCGCAGTACACCGATCTGGACGATGGCGACATCGACCAGCTCGTGGAGCTGAAGCTGGCGCTGGTCGGGCTCGGCGGCTTCGGCGGCTACTATCCGTCGGAGCTGAGCGGCGGCATGAAGAAGCGCGCCGGGCTGGCCCGCGCGATGGCGCTCGACCCGCAGGTGCTGTTCCTCGACGAACCGTCGGCGGGCCTGGATCCGCTGTCGTCGCGGCTGCTCGACGAGCTGATCCTGGAGCTGAACGAAAGCCTCGGCACGACCTTCCTGATCGTGACCCACGAGCTGGCCAGCATCTTCGCGATCGGCCAGGACGCGGTGTTCCTCGATTCCGAAACGCATACGATGCTCGCGCGCGGCGATCCGCGCGAGCTCGCCCGTTCCTGCCCCAACGCGAAGGTGCGGCGGTTCCTGAACCGCGGCGAGTAGGGTGTGTTGACACGCCCCAATCTGTGGAGTCTGCAGCATGAAGAACCAGCGTCGCTATGCCCTGATCGGCGGTTTCGTCGTCGGCGCCCTGATCATCGCGGCGATCGGCATCGCGGTGTTCTTCGGCGGCGGCTTCGGCAAGGGCAAGCTGGCCGCGGTGATGGTGTTCCGCGGCAACGTCACCGGACTGGAGATCGGCACGCCGGTGCAGTTCCGCGGCATGAAGATCGGCGAGGTCAAGCGGGTGCGCACGATCTACGATCCGGCGGACAAGAACGTGCTGTTCCCGGTGTATGCCGAGTTCACCGGAACGATCGAGGTGCCCGGCTACGAGCTGCGCCCGGGCGCCGACGTCCGCACCGCCTGGCTGCACGAGATGATCGAACGCGGGCTGCGGGCGCAGTTGCAGACCAAGAGCTTCGTGACCGGGCAGCAGATGATCATGCTCGATTTCGTCGATGAGAACGCACCGGTCTACACCCGGATCGAGAACGACCTGCTCGAGATCCCGACGGTACGCTCGCCCAACGAGCAGATCGTCGAGACGATCCGCGAGCTGCCGGTGCGGGAAATGATCCTCGACGGACAGAAGCTGCTGGCCAACCTGAACGCGCTGCTGGCCGACAGCGAAGGCAAGCCCGGGCCGCTGACGGCCGCGCTGAACGATCTGGCAACGGTGTCCCGGTCGGTGGGCGAGCGCGTGCCGCAGATCGCCGACGACCTGCTGGCCAGCAGCGGCGAGCTGCGCACCGCGCTGGGCGGCGCACGACAGGCGCTGAGCTCGGTAGCCACCGCGGCCGGACGCATGCAGGCTCAGGTCGACCGCGCCGGCGATCGCTTCGATGCCGGCGTCACCGACTTCCAGTCGCTGTCGCAGAGCGCCCGCAGCTCGCTGACCCAGGCCGACCAGGTGATGGCCCGGGTCGAACGGTCGATGGGCCGGGTAGAAACCGCGGTGGCCCGGCTGGAATACAACCTGTCGGAGGATGCACCGCTCGGTCATTCGCTGACCAGCGGCCTGACCGAGATCACGGCGGCCGCCCACTCGCTGCGCAGCACGCTCGACGGGCTGTCGCGCCGCCCCGAATCGCTGATCTTCGGCCGCAAGCCCGACAACCGGTGAACCGCATGCCAATCCGCACACGTTCGACAGCCGGCCGGCGCATCGCCACGGCCGCCGCCCTGACCCTCGCGGCGCTGCTGGCCGGCTGCACCGGTCTCCTCACAGCCAGTCAGTCGCGGATGTATGCGCTCGATGCGGCGCCGCCCGGCAAGACCGCCCGCTGCCCGATCGGCTTCTCGGTCCGCGAGGTGCGGGTCGCCGGACATCTGGATCGCGACGAGCTGGTGGTGGCCCGCGACGGCGCGCAGATCCGCGCCAGCGCCGACGACGTCTGGTCGGCGCCGTTGAAGACCGAGCTGCCGCGGGTGCTGACCCGGCTGATGCTGGCGCGCCTGGAAGGCAGCGTGGCGGTGCCCTACCCGTGGCGCTTCAACGAGCAGGCATCGATGGCGCTGAACGTCGACATCGACCGGCTCGAACCGATCGGCGGCGAACTGCAGGCGCTGCTGCGCTGGACCGTGGTGGAGCCGACCACGACGCCGGTCAGGCTGATCGGCCGCGGCACCTTCGACACCCGGGTGGCACTGGAGGGCAGCGCGCCCGGCGACACCGTGCGGGCGATCGACGTGGCATTGGGACGGTTCGCCGACATGCTGGCCGGTCAGGCGGCTGCCGATGCGCGCGGCGTCTGCCGGGCGGCCGCCACCGCGGCACGCAGCCCGGACTGACCCTCAGGCCCTCACCGGGACGTCCGCCGCTCGACGAACCGTGCCGATCGCCGCCGCCTGACCGCCCGGCTGGCGGCGCCGCGGACGTTCAGGTCGCGCCGGTCCCCGCCGCCGGCCGACGCTCCGGCCGGCTGACCCGCTGCACGCCCTTGGGCGACGCGACGACGACGATGTCGGCGGGCCGCAGCGCGAACAGACCGACGGTGACCACGCCGGGCCAGGTCGAGATCTCGGTTTCGAGCGCCCGCGCATCGCGGATCGTCAGCCCGGCGACGTCGAGGATCGGATTGCCGTTGTCGCTGACGAAGCCGGCGCGCGGCTGCGCGAGGCCGCCGATGCGCTCGCAGCGCCGGATGATGCTGGCGCGCGCCATCGGGATCACCTCGATCGGCAGCGGGAAGCGGCCCAGCGTCTCGACGCACTTGGACTGGTCGACGATGCAGACGAAGCGGGCCGCGGCATCGGCGACGATCTTCTCGCGGGTCAGCGCCCCGCCGCCGCCCTTGATCATCTCCAGCCCGACGTTGATCTCGTCGGCGCCGTCGACGTACAGCGGGATCGGCCGGTCGGCCGCGACCACGTCGTTCAGCTCGAACACCTCGATGCCGGCGGCACGCAGCCGTTCGCTGCTGCGCTCCGAGCTGGACACCGCGCCGGCGACCCGGTGGGCGATCCCGCCCAGCGCCTCGATGAAGAAATTGACGGTCGAGCCGCTGCCGACGCCGATCACCGCGCCGTCATCGACGTAGTCGAGCGCGGCCCGGGCGGCCGCCAGCTTCAGTTCGTCCTGGTTCATGAGGATCGATTGTACCGGCGGCGCAGGCGCGCCGGCGGTCGGCGGCCGGCGTCGGCGCAACCGGATGCGCCGGTCAGCCCGTCACCAGATCCTGCGTCAGCAGCGCCTTCACGACCGCCGCGTTGCACTGCTCGACCGACATCACCGCCTCGTCCAGGCGGTCGGGCAGATCGGCGGTCGGCCCCTGCTCGATCGCCTGCGCGATCGCCAGGTACGGCACGTACGGGCCGGTGCGCTCGACCAGCGTCTCCTGCACCCGCGGCGGCACCTGCAGCACCGAGAACAGGTTATCGAACGAATCCTTGAACAGCTTGTCGAGCAGCGAGAACACGCCGAGGATGAACACCTCCTCGCGCATCGTCTCGTCCTGATCGGCGCCGATCAGGTGCTCGAGGAACAGCCCGCGGCGGAACGACGCGAACATCAGCGGCCGCAGGTTCGCGTCCCTGCACGAGGTGGTGATCAGCAGCAGCAGCCAGCGGCGCAGCCGACCGTAGCCGAGCATCATCACCGCATGACGGAACGACTGGATCTCGACCCGCAGACCGAAGGCCGGCGAATTGATGTAGCGCAGCAGCCGGTACGCCAGCGCCGGATCGCGGCGGATCAGCGCATCCATCTCGGCGACGTCGTCGCCGCGGTCGATCTGCTGGATCAGCCGGGTGATCGTCGCGAAATCGGGGTTGGCATGGGCGCTGCCGGCATGGCGCATCGTGTCCTCGAACGGCCAGCCGACGACCGCGAACGCGCCGGTGGCGAAGCATCGCTCCATCATCGCGATGCTCTGCACGCCCACCTGCGCGTACGGAATCGACCGCTTGACGCCCTGCGGCAGCCGGTTCGGCGCCGGCATCTCGAGCCGCCGGTCCTGGTCGATGTGGATCAGCGACAGGCAGAACGCCGGCAGCAGCTCGACCGGCAGCGGCGTGCGGGTGCGGCCGTCCAGCACGATCCGGAAGCCCTTGCGGTGCAGCTCGGCCGCCAGCTCGTAGCCGCCCGGCGCCTCGACGGTGTCGGCGGTCATCTCGATCCACAGCGACGGCTGCGACGGCACGCCGAGCAGCGCCGGGGTCACCGGCAGCCCTTCGACGCTGAGCATCAGCGCCGGCGAGTCCTGCGGGCAGACCGCCGACAGCTCCCGGTACAGCCGCTCGAAGCTGCTCGCCGCCGCACCGATCGGCCGGATCCTGACCCGCGTGGCGAGCGCATTGCGCTTGTGATCGACCAGCGGCGCGTATCCGATCAGTGCATTGGCCAGCGTGGTCATGAAGCAGTCCGTTGGCTTGGAATCAGAGGTAGCTGAACAGAGTCATCCTCGCCACCTGCGCATAGGTCTTCAGCGCCGCATCGAGCGCCGTCTGCTGGGTGGTGAAATCCGAGATTGCCTTCGCATAATCGACATCGACCAGCTCGGACAGACGGGCGGCGAGGTTGTCCGACTGATTGCCGTTCAGCTCGGTCTGGATGTCGACGCTGCGCAGGTTCTCGCCGATGCGGGTGCGCACCGCCTGCAGCCGGTCGATGCCGGCGTCCATGCCGTCGATGCCGGCCTTGAAGCCGGCCTGCAGCTCGGCGGCGGTGGCATCGCCGTTCTCCAGCAGCGCCACCGCGTCGGTGATCAGCTTGAACACGCTGGTGACGCCGCCGGCCGTGCCGACGCTCATGAACGCTTCGTTGCCGTCCTGCGTAATCGTCAGCTCGGGATCGGTGCCGCCGGTCTGCACCCCGGGCTGCGCGGTGTAGACGACCTGACCATCGATCTCGAACGGCGGCTTGGCCGACCCGCCGCCGGCGAACACGAAGCTGCCCGCCCCGTCGGAGCGGTTGGCGATCGACAGCAACTGCTCGTAGCTGCCGCGAAGCTGCTGGGCGATCGCGACCCGGTCGGCATCCGACAGCGTGCCGTTGCCCGCCCGCACCAGATTCTCGCGAACGTTCTGCAGCTCGTCGATCGCCGAGCCGACCGTGCCTTCGGCCTGCTGCAGCATCGACTTCGCATGGTCGACCATCCGCTGTTCGGCGGCCAGCCGCGCGCTCTGCGAGCGGTTGCGCTCGGCCTGCGCGGCGGCGGCCGGATCGTCGGCCAGCCGGGTCAGCCGGCTGCCGCTGGACAACTGTTCCTGCGAACGCGCGATCTCGGCACGGCGCTGATTGATCACCTCGACCTGTCGGTCGAACGCGCTGGCGGACGGAACTCGCATCGGGGACTCTCCGTAAATCGGTCGGCGGTCAGCAATCGACGGCCGGCAGGCCGCGGATCATCGGTCGGCGGATCACCTGTCCACCACGCTCAGCACGGTGTCGAACATGCTCTGCGCGGCGGCGATCAGCCGGGCCGCCGCCTGGTATGCCTGCTGGTACTGCATCAGCCGCGCGGCCTCCTCGTCCAGGCTGACGCCGGACACCTGGTCGCGCGCCAGCGTCGCGTTCGACAGCGCCTGCGTGCTCATCTGCTGCGCGGTCTCGGCCGAACCGGCCCGCGTGCCGACGTCGGCGATCAGGTCGGCATAGGCTTCGTTGAACGTTCCGCCGTTGACCAGCGGCCGGTCGAGCAGATCCAGCAGATTCTTTGCGTTGCGGTTGTCGGTGGCACCGGAGCTGGTCGGCGAGATCGTCACCGTGTCGCCGGGTTGCGGCGTGCCGGTCAATCGGATCGTCCAGCCGTTGAAGCTGATCGACTGCCCGGCCACGTAGGCCACGCCGGTCGGATCGCCGGTGCCGCCGCCGCTGACGTCGAAGCTGCCGGCCCCCGTGAAGGTCAGCGTCACCGGCGAGGCCAGGTCGCCCCCCGAAGCGTCGTCGACGTTGAACGACAGCACCTTGACGTCGCCGGCATTGGTCGAGGCGGTCTGCGGCATCACCGGCGCGCCCGCGGCCAGCCGCGACGGCGACGACAGGATCATCTCGAAGCCGGAGGCCATCGCGCTCGCCGAGCGCACCAGGAACCGGTCGCCGGTGGCCGGCGTGCCGCCGGCGCTCGAGATCGTCAGTCCGTCCAAGGTCTGCGGCAGCCCGCCGAGCGCGGTGACCGCGCCGTCCGACAGCCGCGTCGCGACATACTGCGAGCCGTCCCAGGTCACCTCGTAGTCGCTGGCCGCGACCGCCTGCGGGTCGGCGACGGTCACCGCGAGCTGCCCATCGCCGACGTTCGTCGTGGCGGCGCCGGCGGTCGGCGCGCCGAGCTCGAACATCCGTGAACCGGCGGCACCGGTGGCATCGACGCCGAGCGCCTGCTGCGCATTGAAGGCGCCGGCCAGCCCCGCCGCAAGCTGGCCGACCCGATATTGGGCCGCCGCCAGATCCTCGTCGCGGAACCGTATCAGACCGGCCAGCTCGCCGCCGCCGATCGCGCGGCTGTCGACCGGCACGTCGGCGCCCAACGTCTTCAGCACGAGCTGCGTGCGGGCCGGGTTCAGCGGATCCTGGGTCACGCCGAACGAAGCCGCCGTGGCACCGACGACGAGTGCCTGTCCGCCGCTGGCGAACAGGTTCGCGGTGCCGTCCGGATTGATGTAGGCGGTGGCCCCCATCAGCTTGTTGACCTCGGTGATCAGCGTGTCGCGCTGGTCGAGCAGATCGTTCGGCGGCTGGCCGGACCCTGCCGCGTTGGCGATCCGATTGTTCAGGCTCGCCAGGTTCTTCAGCAGTCCGTTCAGCTTGTCGGCCGCCGCGCCGATCCGCAGGTTGGTGTCGCGGGCCATCGAATCGAGCTGCGCCGCGGTGCTGCGCACCTGCCCGGCGAGGTCGCTCGCGCGCTGCATCACCACCGACCGCGCCGAGGCGTCCGCCGGCGTGTTGACCAGGTCGGCCAGCGCCGAGCGCATCGAATCGATGCGGGCCCCCAGCCCCTGGTCGGTGTTCGCGAACATCCGGTCGAGCGCGGTGAGCTGCTGCGCCCGCGCCTGGTCGGCCGACGCGGCCGCCTGCGTCGTCGACACCTCGCGGTCGAGGAACGCATCGTACTGGCGCTGCACGGTGTCGACCTGCACGCCGCGGCCGACATAGCCGTTGCCGGTCACCATGCCCTCCACCGCCGACTGCACGCCGGTCTGCCGGTGGTAGCCGGGCGTGTTGACGTTGGCGATGTTGTGCCCGGTGATCTGGATCTGCTGGTAGGCCGCGTTCAGCGCGCTCGCGCCGATGCTGATCAGTGACATCGCCGGTCCATCCTCTTCGTCGAAATCAGATCACCAGCCGCTTGAGCGCCAGTGTCTGGTTGATCGTCCGCTCGAGCTTCGCGCCATAGGCCGGGTCGGTCGCATAGCCGGCCCGCTGCATGCCCTGCGCGTACGACTGCACGTTGGCCGAAGCCTGCAGCACCTTCTCGTAGCGGCTGTTGGTGCTCATCAGCCGTGCCCAGTCGGCGAACGCCTCGGCATACGAGCCGTAGGCGCGGAACCGCTCGACCCGGCGGGTCGCCTTGCCGTCGATGTACTCGGTGGTCGTCGTGTCCACCGTCGGCCCGGTCCAGCTCGATCCGGCCTTGATGCCGAACAGGTTGTGCGAGGTGCTGCCGTCGGCCCGCCGGATCTCCGCCCGCCCCCAGCCGGACTCCAGCGCCGCCTGGCCGACGACGAATGCCGCCGGCACGCCTGTGGCGCGCTGCGCGGCGGCCGCGGCCGGCCACATCCGCTTGACGAAATCGGTCTGCGCCGGGCTCATCCGGCCGACGTCGGGCCGGCTGGCCGCCGAGCCTTCGATCGCGCGGTTGCGCAGCTCCAGCGCCGCCGCCAGCTCCGCCTGTGAACCCTGCGAGCCCTGCGCCACCGCCGGCTGCTCGCCGCCCCGGATGTTGCGCGAGAGCTGGCGCGCGATCATCTCGCCGAGCCCGTTGGGCCGGCCGGCCAGCTTCTGCGCGAGCTGCTGGTCCAGCATGCCGGTGTACAGATCCTTGGACGGGCTGTCGAACAACCCGCCCTTCGGCGTCGCATCGCGCATGCTCTTGAGCAACTGCTGCATGAACAGTGCCTCGAACTGGCCGGCGGCCTGCCTGACGGCCGCCTGCGGATCGCGCGACGCCTCCAGCTTCAGCCGGTCGAGCGAGCGCAGATCGGTGGCCAGGCCGTTCGCGGCCCCGGTCGTCGCCGCCATCTAGATGATCTCCAGTTCCGCCTTCAGGCTGCCGGCCGCCTTCAGCGCCTGCAGGATCGCGATCAGGTCGCCGGCGGACGCACCGAGGGTGTTCAGTGCCTTCACCACATCGACAAGCCGCGCCGCGCCCTTGACCATCATGATTGCCCCGCCGTCCTGACGGATGGAGATATCGGACTTTTCGGCAACGACGGTCGAACCTTGAGAGAACGGACCGGGCTGGCTGACCACCGGCGTCGTCGAGATCGTCACCGCCAGATTGCCGTGCGCCACCGCGCAGTCGGCCAGCATCACCATCTGGTTCAGCACCACCGAGCCGGTGCGGGCATTGACCACCACCCGCGCCGGCGGCTGCGCGACGGCGACCTCGATGTTCTCCAGGTCGCCGAGAAAGCCGACGCGGCGCGACGGATCGGCCGGCATCCGCACCTTGACGACCCGGCCATCGATCGCCTGCGCGATGCCATCGGCGCCGAAGCGCCGATTGACGGCATCGGCGACCTGACGGGCGGTCGAGAAGTCGGTCTGGGTCAGCTCGATGTGGATCGTTTCGGCGGCCAGCGCCTCGTTGGGCACCGTGCGCTCGACGGTGGCGCCGGCCGGCACCCGGCCCGCGCTCAGATGGTTGATCTGCACCTTGCTGCCGCCGGCCGAGGCGCCGGCGCCGCCTACCAGCACGTTGCCCTGGGCGATCGCATACACCTGGCCGTCGGCGCCGCGCAGCGGCGTCAGCAGCAGCGTGCCGCCGCGCAGGCTCTTCGCATTGCCGAGCGACGATACCGTCACGTCGATCTGCTGGCCCGACTGCGCGAACGGCGGCAACTGCGTGGTGACCATCACCGCCGCCGAGTTCTTGAGCTGCGGCGTCACCCCCGGCGGAAGCTGTATGCCGAGCTGCGACAGCATCGACGCCATGCTCTGCGCGGTGAACGGCGCCTGCGTCGTCTGGTCGCCGCTGCCGTCCAGCCCCACCACCAGGCCGTAGCCGATCAACTGGTTGGGCCGCACGCCCTGCACGCTGGCGATCTCCTTGATCCGCTCGGCCCGCGCCGGCGCGGCCGGCAGCATCGTCGCCAGCAGCAGCGCCGCCAGCAGCAGCGCGCCGCCCGGCAGGCGGCACAGAAAAGCGATCCACGATCGGTGATTCGACATCCCCTGCATTCCCTGCATCCCCTGTCCCGCCATCAGATCGGCAACCAGCTCAGGAAGAACCGGGCCAGCCAGCCGGTGGTCTGCGCGCGATCGATGTCGCCCGATCCGCGCACCTGCAGGCGCGCATCGGCCACCTGCGTCGAAAGCACCGTGTTGTTCGGCTGGATGCTGGCCGGCGTCACGACACCCGAGAAGCGCAGGGTGTCGACGTTCTGGTTGATGCCCACCTGCTTCTCGCCCGACACCAGCATGTTGCCGTTGGGCAGCACCTCGATGACGGTGACGGTGATCGTGCCCTGGAACGTGTTGTCGCTGGCGGTGTCGCCCTTGCCGCCGAAGGTGTTGGCCGAACTGCCGCCCAGACCCATCCGGCCGAGCGAGCTGGACGGCAGGAACGGCAGCGCGGTGATGCTGCCCTCCGCCTTGCCGGAACGGTCGAGATTGCTCGCCGAGCTCTGCTTCGCCGAGGTCTTCTCGGCGATCTGGATCGTCAGCACGTCGCCGACCAGGCGCGCGCGCCGGTCCTCGAACAGCGGACGGAACGCGCCGACGCGGTAGATCGAGCCGTTGCCCGCCGGTTCGGCGGCAGCCACCTGTGGAACCGGCGCCGACCGGGTCGTCGTCGGTTCGTAGACCTGGACCTTGGGTGTCGGGTTCAGTGCCGCGCAGCCGCCGGCGCCCAGCGCCGCGGCCACCAGCGCGCCCGCCATCAGCGTGCGCCAGAGGCCGACTATCCCGATCGCTGCCGTTCTCATGATGCCCGGTCTCCTCAAAGCTGCGACAGACGCGCCAGCATCTGGTCCGAAGTCTGGATCGCCTTGGAGTTGATCTCGTAGGCGCGCTGCGTCTGGATCATCGCGACCAGCTCCTCGACGACGTTGACGTTGGAGGTCTCGACGTAGCCCTGACTGACGGTGCCCGCGCCGTTCAGCCCCGGCGTCACCGTGGTCGGCGTGCCCGAGGCGGCGGTCTCGATGAACAGGTTCTGGCCGCGCGGATCCAGACCGGCCGGATTGATGAAGGTGGCGAGCTGGATCTGGCCGACCTGGGTCGGCGTCGCGGAACCGGCGTTCAGCACCGACACGACGCCGTCCTGGCCGATCGTCACCGACTTGGCCGACGGCGGGATCGTGATCGGCGGCGACATCGGAAAGCCGTTGGAGGTCACGAGCTGGCCCTGCGCATCGACCCGGAAGGAGCCGTCGCGAGTGTAGGCCAGCGTGCCGTCGGTCATCTGCACCTGGAAGAAGCCGTTGCCGTTGACCGCCACGTCGAAGCTGTTGTTGGTCTGCTGCAGGTTGCCCTGCGCCTGGTTGCGGTTGGTCGCGACGGTGCGCACGCCGGTGCCGAGCTGCAGGCCCGTGGGCAACTGCGTCTGCTGGGTCGACTGGCCGCCCGCCTGACGCAGGTTCTGGTACAGCAGGTCCTCGAACACCGCATTGGCGCGCTTGTAGCCGTAGGTGCCGACGTTCGCGAGGTTGTGCGAGATCGTGTCGAGCTGCGTCTGCTGCGCATCGAGGCCGGTCTTGGCAATCCAGAGAGAACGGATCATGGGAATTCCTGTCAGCCTTTCAGCGACAAGAGCTGTGTCGCC